>DASXMW010000098.1:0-16545 GCA_036495425.1 Streptosporangiaceae bacterium
GCGGGGGCCGGGGCCCGGGGCGGGGGCCGGGGCCCGGGGCGGGGGCCGGGGCCCGGGGCGGGGGTGTGAATTAGCCGACGGGGGTGGGGGAACGGAGGGAGTCCAGGACGGGTGGAAGCTCGCCTTCGTAGACGACCGCGAGCCGGTGGGTCGCCCGGGTGATCGCCACATACAGGTTGTGGCCGCCCTCGGGCGACTGGGCGATGATCCCGGCCGGGTCGGCTCCCGGGGCGCGGCCGGGCCCCCGGCCGCGGCCCGGCTAGGAGCCGGGGGCGACCGCGCGGAGCGCGATGGCGACGCCCATGGCGATGACCGCGAACACCACCGCGGCGACGACCGGGCCGGTCAGCGCCAGTGCGGCCGCGGCCACCGCGAACAGCACCAGCTCGACGGCCAGCCGCAGCGGGTCCGTGAGCCGCTGCCGGGCCCGGGGCGCCAGCCAGCGGCCCCAGATGACCATGGCCAGCACCGGCGCGGCCACCGCGATGACGATCCGGCCCGCGAGCGGCAGGCTCGCGCCCAGCCCGGCCCAGACCAGGACGGCGATCAGCGCCAGCTCACTGAGGAAACGCACGGTGAGCAGGACGGACTGGCCTGGCCCGGCACCGGCCAGACCGGGAGCAGCGCGGTCCTCGTCAGCGGTCACGCCGTCACCGTAACCGCCGCGGGACGGGGAACGGAAACGGATTAGAGCCCGAACTCGCCGTGGCGGCCGGCCGGGACCAGGTCGGTGTACTCGGGGTGGCCGGCGATGAAGGCGCGGGCGAACGGGCACAGCGGGATCACGGCCGTGCCCTGCTGGCGTGCTTCGTCGAGGACGGCGGCGATCAGGTGGCCGCCGAGGCCGTGGCCGCGGAAACGCGGGTCGGTCTCGGTGTGGATGAGGACGAGCTCGCGGCCGACCCGCCGGTACTGGACGAAGCCACCGCGCTCACCGTCGACCTCGATTTCGTAGCGGGCCAGCTCAGGATGATCTTTGACCAGCTCAGCCACTCTGCGTCTCCCGCTCGCTTTGCTCGTGCCCGGCTCTCCCCGGCATCGGGGAGTTATCGTACCGTTATGGCGTGAGCCAGGGACAAACGGGCGGAATCGCCGCATGGATGCCATAACCGCTAGCTCGTGGGCGTGATCCGCCGCCGGCTGGGCTGGCGATGGGCGGTGGTGGCCGGGGCCCTGGCCGTGCTGTGTGCGCTGCCCGCGCTGGCCCAGGTGCTGCCGGTCAGCGCGCCCGCGGTGACCACGGCCCAGCTGCGCAGCCGGATCCTGAACTCCGGGCGGATCCCCTACTCCGGCTACGCGGAGAGCAACGCCAGCTTCGGGCTGCCGTCCCTGCCCGGGCTGAGCGACGTGACCTCGCTGCTGGACGGGGTGACCCGGATGCAGGTGTGGCAGGCCACGCCGTCGGACTGGCGGGTGGACGTGCTGTCCGACACCGGCGAGCGGGACACCTACCAGCAGGACCGGTCCTCCTACGTGTGGGATTCCGGCAGCGAACTGCTGACCCGGGTGGTGGGCCGGAGCACGGTCCGGCTGCCGCGGGCGGCCGACCTGCTGCCCCCGTCGCTGGCCAGCCGGCTGGTGCGCGAGGCCGGATCCGCGGCCCGGCTGTCGGTGCTGGCGCCCCGGCGGGTGGCGGGCCAGGCCGCGAACGGGCTGCGGGTGGTGCCCGCCGACCCGGTCTCGACCGTGGGCCGCATCGACATCTGGACCGGTGCCGGCGACGGCCTGCCCCTGGACGTGCAGGTCTACGCGCGGGGCGCCCGTCAGCCCGCCCTGGAAACGCACTTCTTCCAGGTCAGCCGCTGGCGGCCGGAGCAGGCGGTGCTCACCCCGCAACGCGGGCCGGGCACCGGGTTCACCACCGCGGCCGCCAGCAGCCTGATCGGCGAGCTGAGCCACCTGGCACCGGTCCTGCTGCCGGTCAAGCTGGCCGGGCAGCACCTGCGCATCATCCCGGACCTGCTGCCGATCGGCATCTACGGCCGGGGACTGAGCACGTTCGCGGTGCTGGCCGTGGGCGGCAGCGCGGGCCAGCGGCTGCTCAGCGGGGCCCGGACCGCGGGCGGCACCCCGATCAGCACCGCCAACGGGACCGGCGTGGCGGTCAGCTCGCCGCTGGTCAGCGTGGTGCTGATCCACCGGGACGCGCCGGCCCGACCCGATTTCGACGAGACCTATCTGCTGGCCGGGCTGGCCACCGGCCGGGCGCTGGAGCAGGCCGCCGCCACCCTCGTGTCCCGGGCGGGTGAGGCCTTCTGATCGCCACCCGGTCACTGACCAAGCGGTACGGCGCGGTGACCGCCGTCAGCTCGGTGGACCTCGAGGTGCAGGCGGGCGACCGGTACGGCCTGCTCGGCCCGAACGGCTCGGGCAAGACCACGCTGGTCCGGATGCTGCTCGGGCTGGTCTACGCGACCAGCGGCGAGATCGAGGTCCTGGGGGCTCGGATGCCGCGCGAGGCCCGCCGGGTGCTGCGGGACGTCGGCGCGCTGGTGGAAGGGCCGGCCGCCTACCCCAACCTGTCCGGCCGGGCCAACCTGAAGCTGCTGGACGCGGCGGGGCCGCGCGGCGAGCGGCGGACCCGGCGGCGCCGGATCGACACCGCGCTGGAGCAGGTCGGCCTGGGCGGCGTGGACCGGCGCCCGGTCAAGACGTACTCGCTGGGCATGCGCCAGCGGCTGGGGCTGGCCGCGGCGCTGGTCCGCCGGCCCCGGCTGCTGATCCTGGACGAGCCGGGCAACGGCCTGGACCCGCACGGCATCCGGGACACCCGGCAACTGCTGCTCGACCTGAGCGCCGACGGCGTGACCATCTTCCTGTCCAGTCACCTGCTGGCCGAGGTGGAACACCAGTGCACCCGAGTCGGCATCCTGGACCACGGCCGGCTGGTGCTCCAGGACGACCTGGATGCGCTGCGCGGGCCGACCGGCCGGGTCCTGGTCGAGAGCCCGGACGCGGGCCGGGTGGCCTCGTTGCTGGACGGCCGGGTCGAGCAGCGCGACGGCGCGCACCTGGTGGTCCGGCACGCGGACCCGGCCGCGCTGAACCAGCAGCTGGTCGGCGAGGGGATCCGGGTGGCCTCGATCACGCCGCAGCACCAGACCCTGGAGGACGTGGTGCTGAAAACGACCGGCACGGGAGACGACCAGTGGTGACGGTCGAGCTGTACAAGCTGTTCACCCGGCCGCGGACCTGGATCAGCGTGCTGCTGATCTGTGCCCTGCCGCTGCTGGTGGCGGTGTTCGTGGCCGTCACCCACCTGACCCCGCCACCGGGCCAGGGCAGCGCGTTCCTGTCGGCGGTGCTGGAGAACGGCAAGCTCTACCCGGCGGCGGCGCTGGCCCTGGTGCTGCCGGTGTTCCTGCCGGTGTCGGTGGCGGTGGTGGCGGGTGACTCGGTGGCAGGCGAGGCGGCCAGCGGAACCCTGCGCTACCTGCTGATCCGGCCGGTGGGCCGGACCCGGCTGCTGGTGGCCAAGCTGCTGGCGCTGACCACGTTCGTGCTGCTGGCGGTGGTCGCGGTGACCGTGACCTCGTACCTGATCGGGGTGTTCCTGCTCGGGCCGGGCGCGGCCAGCGCGCCGGCGGCGGTGGCCCAGTCCGGCGCGGGCGGGGCGGCGGCCGGCGCGGCCGGCGGCGTGCCGACCGGCGGGACGCAGGCCGGGTCGGGGGTCACGTCGCTGTCGGGCGCGCCGCTGTCGCTGCTGCAACTCGGCGAGCGGGTGGCGTGGGCGGTCGGATTCATCACGGTTTCCATGCTCGGGGTGGCCGCGATCGCGCTGTTCCTGTCCACCCTGGCCGACTCGGCCCTGGGCGCGGCCATCGGGGCCCTGGCCGCGCTGGTGGCCAGCGAGGTGCTGGTCACCCTGAACGCCGCGTCGGCCATCCAGCCCTACCTGCCGACCAGGTACTGGCTGGCCTGGATCGACTTCTTCCGGCAGCCGATCTTCTGGCGCGACATCCAGCGCGGCTTCGCGATCCAGGCCGTCTACGTGCTGGTGTTCCTGGCCGCGGCCTGGGCCAACTTCGCCACCAAGGACGTCACCGGGTAGGAGGCGAGGGCCCTAGATCGGTTCCCAGCGCCAGCCGTCGTTGTCTTCGCACTCGATGCGCTTGCCGTCACCGGCCACCCCGGAGGCCCCGTGGTCCGAGTCGCGGCAGAACTCCCCCGGCTGGTAGCAGTGGCCGGCGTTGGTCTGGGGGGTGCAGCCGGCCGGGGCCGCGGGCGCGGCCTGGGTGGCCGGGGGCGGAGGTGGCGGCGCGGGCTGCGTGGGCGGCGGGGGTGCAGGCCGGCTGGCCGGGGTGGCCAATCGGGTGGCCGCGGGCGCCGACGCCGGGCTGGCCGTGACCGTGGCCCGCGCGGTGTGCGCAGAATTCGCCGCGGACTTGGAACTCGAGCTGACCGTCACCACGCCGACGATAACCAGGACCGCAAATACCAAGCCGACTGCAATGTCGAAACGACGGAACTGTTTATGCACGCGAATTAAGACGCCCGATGCGGTCGCCCGGATTACCGCCGTTACCTTCTTGTTATTAAACTCTTTTGGTGCTCACGTTGTCAGCGTGAGAAAAAGTAATTCCCCGCCACAAACGTGACGGGGAATCACTCGGGCGTATCGGCTACTTAATACCGGCGCGCTGCTGCGGGTGGGCGTGCTTGTGCGGCTGGTGCTTCTTGCACTTGGGCGGGCACGGCTTGGCCTTGGTCGGGCACGGCTTGGGCTTGCAGACCAGGACGTGCTTCGGCGCCTGCCGGTAGCTGGTCAGGTGGCCGTACTTGTCCTTGTGCGGCTGGCACGGCTTGGACACCACCGGCTGGCAGGGCTTGGGCGGGCACGGCGTCTTGGTCTTCGGCGGGCACGGGTTCTTCGTCCGAGTGGGGCAGGGGCTCTTGGTCTTGGTGGGGTACGGGCCGGCCTTGTTGTTGCCGCCCTGGCTGTTGCCGCCGGAGCCGCCGGCGAAGGAGGGCTGGGTGACACTCGTGCTCGGAGTGGGGCCACCACCGCCGGAGGCGGTCGCGGCGCCGGCCGGGAGGGCGAAGCCGAGCAGGCCCACGGTGACGCCCGCGGTGGCCAGCAACGCGGAGGATGCCTTGTTCATTACTCCCCTTTGGTCATGTGAATGAACGTTTCCCATGGGGAGCTGTAAGTCGGAAACCCAGGCCGTTCAATGCTTCCGAATTCGGTCGGCCCCCCACAGGCACGTCAGGAATATTAATGGGAGTCTTCGGCATTTCTGCAATTGAAAATGTTTTGAATATGCGAAGCAACCAGCAGATCAAATCTGGGGATAACACAAAGACCTGCGGCAACCTGGCGCAGGTCAGGACATGATACCCAGAACGGACGTGACGTAGATCACAGCGACATGAGAAGCTTCCGGCGCCAATGTGCGGGACCGTGCCCTATCTGCGTTTCGCCACTTTATTTCGGCATATGCCGTGCCTAATTACCGGCCGAGACGCTGGAGCGACTGGCACTGGCTCGGGTCGGGGCCGGCCAGCGGCGCGGCGCCCAGGGCCTGCAGCACGATCCCGGTCACCAGGGAGCTGGTGGGGAGCTGCCCGTGCCCGACGTTGATGCCGGGGCAGACCGATTGCAGGGGCACGTTGACCGCGCCCAGCAGCCGGGCCGAGTCCGGGGGCCGGACGATCTGGTCGCCGGTGGTCCACAGCGACAGCCACGGCGGCCGCCGGGCCGAAGCCCGCTGCAGCGCGGTGAGCAGGCTGCTGCCGGGAGCGAGTTGCTGGCAGGCGACCGGGCACTCGCTGGGATCGAACGCGGTGCCGAGCGCGGCCAGGCTGGCCCCGTGCAGCGGGGAGCCCAGGGTGATGACCCGCCGCACCCGGGACGTGGCGTGGTAGTCGACGTCCCAGAGCCAGGTGACCACCCCGCCCGCCGAGTAGCCGATCACCGTGACCGGACCCGAGCCCGCGGCCAGCACCTGATTGACGTACCGGTTCAGCACCTGGGCCTGGGCCCGCAGGTCGCCGGTCCCGCCGCCCGGCAGCGGCACCACGGTGGCCCGCTGCCCGGTCCGCCGGATCCGGGTCGCCAGCTGGCTGAGCGCGCTGGTACTCCCGCCGTACCCGGGCACCAGCAGCACGTCACTGCGGACCGACGCGGCCGTGGGCCGGGTCTGGTTGGCACCGGCCAGGGCCAGCCGCACGCCCCCGGCCGCCGCGAGCGCGACCACGATGAGCGCCACCCCGGCGAAGAACGCGCGCCGTCGCGGGCTCAGCCCGGTCAGCCGCGCCACGAGGTGCAGGCGCATGCCTCCATCGTGCGCTGTGCCTGGCGCTCGCTCCAAATGGTCCCTGGCGCTGAGCTCAGGAGGCGGCCAGGGCGATGGTGCTGCCGGTGCGGCCCTTGCGCACGTGGACCTGGGCGGGGATGCGCTGGCGGAGCTCGGCGAGGTGGCTGACGATGCCGACCAGGCGGCCGCCCTCGCGGAGGCCGTCCAGGACGGTCATGACCTCTTCCAGGGTGTCTTCGTCGAGGGTGCCGAAGCCTTCGTCGACGAACAGGGTCTCGATCGTGACCCCGGCCGCCTCGGCGGTGACGACGTCGGCCAGGCCGAGGGCCAGGGCCAGGCTGGCCAGGAAGGTCTCGCCGCCGGACAGGGTGCTGGTGTCGCGGTCCAGGCCGGTCCAGGCGTCCTGGGCGACCAGGCCCAGCCCGGACCGGCCGCCGCCGCGGCGGGTGTCGGTGTGGGCCAGGCGGTAGCGGCCGGCGGTCATGGTCAGCAGGCGGTGACTGGCCGCCTCGGCCACTTCCTCCAGGCGGGCGGCCAGGACGAAGGCCGACAGGGTCATGCGCAGGGAGTTGGCGCCCAGGCCCGCGGCCAGATCGGCCAGCTGGCGGGCTTCGGCGGCCCGGTCGCGCAGCGGCTGCCGGGCGGCGCTCTGGGCGGCGAACTGGGGGGCCAGGCTGGCCAGGGCATCGGCCCGTTGGCTGGCCCGGCTGTGGGTGCCCACCGCCTGGTCGTGCTGGGCGGCCGCCCGCCGGACCTGCTCCTCGGCCGCGGCCAGGTCGGCGGGCGGCTCCGGCTCGACGTCCAGGGCCGGGTCGGCCAGCTGGACGTCGATGGCGGCGGCTTCGGCTTCCTGGGCGCTCAGGGCTTCCGCGCGGGCAGCGCGCCAGGCGGGCTCGCGGAACGCGGCCTGAGCCGCGGCCACGTCCGGGAAGCCCGTGGCGACAGCGCTTTCCTCGGCCTCGGCCTCGGCCTGCCGGGCCGCACCGGCGGCGTCCTCGGCAGCCTGGACGGCCCGGGCCGCGGCGGCCAGGGCATCGGCCAGCTCGAGCGCCGCCGCCAGCGCGGTGTCCAGGTCGGGGGCACCGTCCAGCTGGCTGGCCAGGGACGCCCGGTGGGCGGCGGCGCGGCCGCGGGCGGCCTCGGCCTCGCTTTCGGCCGCAGCCCGCTGCTCGGTCAGTGCGCTCAGCCGGTTCCCGGTCTGGGTCGCGGCCGTGCGCAGGGCGGCCAGCTCGGCCTCCAGCCGGGTGAACTGAGCGGCCTGGGTGGCCAGCTCGACGGCCTGGCCTTCCCGGGTGTCGGCGGCCACGGTCAGGTCGGCGGCCAGCTCACACAGCCGGTCCACCGTGTCCACGGCCGGGATGCTGTTCAGCGGGGGCGGGGGCGCCTCGAACAAGGTCGGCTGCAGCAGGTCGCCGGGCTCGTCCGGGTCGCCGGCCACGGTCATCGCGTCGACCAGGGCGGCGTCCTCGCGCAGCACCGGCTCGCTCACGTCGGCGGTGATGAGCCGGGCGGTCATGTCCCCCATCCGGGCCACCACGATGGCCAGCTCGCTGTCCAGCTTGGCCACGGCGTCCTGGGCCGCCTCGGCCTCGGCGAAGGCCTGCTCTTCCTGGGCGTGGGTGACCCGGCGGCCCTGCAGCTCGGACGGGTCGGGGTGGTCGAGCGACCCGCACACCGGGCAGGGTGCGTCGTCGGTGAGCCGGGCGGCCAGCTCGCCGATCATGCCGTCGATCCGGTCCCCGCGCAGCCGCAGGGCGTACTCGCGCAGGTCGCTGGCGTGCTCGCGGGCGGCGACCTTCTGCTCGCGCAGGTCCCGGACGCCCGCGCAGTCGTCGGCCAGCTGGGCGGCGTCGGCGGCCGCGGCCCGCAGCCGGCCGGCTTCGGCCCGGGTCGCCGGGAGCTGGGTGGCCGCGAGCTGGGCCGCGTCCCGCTGCTGCTCCTGCCGGGCCAGATCGGTGCGCTGCCCGGCCAGGACCTGCCGGGTCTGCTCGAGGTCGCGGGCGCGGTCGGCGGCCCGCGCGCTGGCCTGGGCGGCGGCCGCGTCCTCGGTGGCGGCCTGCTGGTCCACGGCGCGCAGGCCCGCCAGCCGGCCGGAGTACTGCCGCCGCCCGGCCTCGGCGGCCGCGAACTCGGCGGGCCCGGCGTCTTCCGCCAGCCGGGCGGCGGCCGTCGAGCACCGGGCCTGGCTGGCCGCCTCATTCGCGCTGGTGAGGGCCGCTCGCGATTTTTCGACATAAGTGAAGACGGAGGCGACTACGGCGGCCCGCTCGGCGGCGGCGAGTTCCTGGCGCAGCGCGTCCCGCTGCGGCGCGGCGGCGAGCAGGTCCGTACGGCGGGTCAGCAGGGCGGCGCGGCGCTGCTGGCGGCCGGCCTGCTCGCGGACGGTGGCCTCGGCGGCCCGGGCCGCCTCCAGGGCGGTGCGGGCGGTGGCGACGGTTTCGGCCGCGGTCCCGGCCTCGGCGGCGGCCGCCGCGGCCAGGTCGCCGGCCCAGGTGGCGGGGAGTTCGGGGGCATCGTCGCCGTCGGCTCGCGGCTCGTCCTGGGCGACACCGGCCACCTGCGCGATCCGGGCCACCAGCGTGGCCAGGGCCTGGTCGGCCTCCAGCACCCGCTCGCGGGTGGTGCGCCGCCGGTCGGCCAGCCAGTCCTCGGCCGAGCGGAACCGGTCGGTGCGGAACAGCTTCTGCAGCAGCGCGGCCCGGTCCCCGGCGTCGGCGTGCAGGAACCGGGCGAACTCCCCCTGCGGCAGCAGCACGACCTGGTAGAACTGCTCGGCCGACATGCCCATGGCGTCGGCGATCTCGAGGTCGGCCTCTCCGGCCCGGGTCGACACCGCGTGCCAGTCGCCGCCCGTCTCCTGCTCGACCAGCACCCGGGCGGGCTCGGTGGTGACCCCGTGCCCGTGCTTCTTGGGCCGGGTCTGCTGCGGGTTGCGGGTGATGCGCAGATGCCGGGCCCCGATCGTGGTCTCGAACACCACCTGGGTGCGCAGGCCGGCGGGCGCGTGGTCCGAGCGCAGCCGCCGGGTCTTGTTGCGCTCCCCCGCGACCCGGCCGTACAGGGCGAAACCGATCGCGTCCAGCAGCGTGGTCTTGCCCGCGCCGGTCTCGCCGTGCAGGAGGAACAGCCCGGAGTCGGCCAGCGCGTCGAAGTCGACCTCGGCGGTGCCGCCGAACGCGCCGAACGCGGTGACCTCGAGCCGGTGCGGGCGCATCAGTCCTCGCCTTCGGCCCGGCGGGCGGCCTCGAAGGCGGCGACCAGGAGATCCCGCTCGCCTTCGGTGACGGGGCTGCTGCGCACGTGCCGGACGAACTCGGCGGCCACGGCCAGGTCATCACGGCCCTTGACCCGGGACCGGTAGGTGCCGCCGCCGGTTTCGGCCCCTTCCGGTTCGAAGGTCAGCACCAGGACGTGCGGGAACCGCCGGCGGAGCCGGTCCATCGCGCCCTCCGGGCGGCCGGTATCGGTCAGCACCACCGACACGAAGTCGTCCTCGTGCCCGGCGTGGGCCGGGGAGGTGAGCAGGTCGGACAGGGTGCCGCGGAGCACGGCCAGGCGCCGGAACCGCGGCGCGAGCACCCGCTCCACCTGCACGTTCCCGTCACCGTCGAGGTCGACCAGCCAGGAGCCTTTCGCCTGGCGGGCTTCGGAGAACGAGTACGGCAGCGGCGAGCCGCTGTAGCGGAGCCGCTCGCGCAGGGTCTGCGGGCCGTGCAGGTGGCCGAGGGCGGTGTAGGAGAAGCCGTCGAACAGCGGGGCCGGCACCCGGCCGACTCCGCCGACCGAGATGTCCCGTTCGGACTCGCTGGCCTCACCGCCGGCCACCCAGGCGTGGGCCATGACCACGGAGCGGGCGGTGCCGCGGGTGGCCAGGTCGGCGCGGATGCAGCCGGTGGCCCGGGTCAGTACGCCCTGGTGCCCGCGGGGTGCGGTTTCGTTAGTGTGACTGGCGGGGTTATTGGGATTTTTGGGGTCCATGGGGCTGGGGGGTAGGTCGTGGCGGACGGCGTCCGGTTCCAGGAAGGGGACGCCGTAGACCGCGACCGGGCCGTGCCGGTCCTCCAGCAGCACGGGCCGGGCCAGCGAGCCGGCCCGGGTCCGCAGGTACACCCCGGCCTGGTCGACCAGGGCGCTGGCAAACCCGAGCCGCCGGGCCGAATCGTGGTTGCCGCTGATCACGACGATCCGGGCGCCCGCGTCGCGCAGCCGGGCCAGGCCGTCCTCGCACAGCGCCACCGCGTCCACCGGCGGGATGGCCCGGTCGTAGACGTCGCCGGACACCAGCACGGCTTCTACGCGCTCGGATCTGACCGTCTCGACCAGGTGGTCCAGGTACGCGGCCTGGGCCTCGCGCAGGTCGGCCCGGTGCAGCGTGCGGCCGAGGTGCCAGTCGGACGTGTGCAGCATCCGCATGTCAGCGAACGCTAGCGGCCGGGTCCGACAACCGCAGCGCGACACACCCGACGCGCAGGGTGATTTGTCCGGTTGCACCCAGGAGGGACGGCCAGGCCCGGAAATAACCGCGGGAATTTCGGGGGCCCGGAGCTTATTGTTAGCAAGCGTAACCATGAGACTTGCAAACATTCTGCGACGCTCAGGCCGAGGTGGGCGCTTGGCGCGGGTGGCTGAAGCAGACCAGACCCGGGGGCCCGAAACACCAGAGGACCGGTGGCTGCGGCGGCTGACCGGCTACTGCTGGCATTACCGCCGAAACTTTCTGCTGGCGCTGACCGGCGCGGTGATGGCCACCGTCTTCGCCGCGATCATTCCGCTGCTGCAGCGGAACATCATCGACAACGTGATCGTGACCCACCGGAGCTCGATCTGGCCGCTGGCCATCGCACTGCTGGTGGTGGCGGTCACGCAGTTCGCGTTCACGTTCATGCGCCGGTGGGCGGGCGGGCGCCTGTCCCTGGACGTCCAGCACGACCTGCGGACCGACATGTTCGGGTCGCTGGCCCGCCTGGACGGGGCGCGGCAGGATGAGATCCACACCGGGCAGCTGGTCAGCCGGTCGATCTCCGACATCAACATGATCCAGTCGCTGCTGTCGTTCCTGCCCATCACGCTGGGCAGCGCGCTGCTGCTGGTGGTGTCGGTCGTGATCATGTTCTTCCTGTCGCCGCTGCTGGCCCTGGTCGCGCTGGCGGTGGGGCCGGCCCTGTGGTTCATCGCGCTGCGGTCCCGGCGCAAGCTGTTCCCGGCCAGCTGGCACGCGCAGCAGCAGGCCGGCGAGGTGGCCGGGATCGTGGACGAGACCGTCGGCGGCGTCCGCGTGGTCAAGGGCTTCGGGCAGGAGGAGCAGGAGCTCGAGCGGATGGAGGGCGCCAGCTCGGCGCTGTACGCGTCGCGCGTGCGCCTGGCCCGGATGATGGCCCGGTTCAACCCGGCGCTGCAGGCCGTGCCCACGCTGGGGCAGGTGGGGATCCTGGCCCTGGGCGGCTGGCTGGCCATCCACGGCAACATCACCCTCGGCACCTTCCTGGCCTTCTCCAGCTACCTGGCCCAGATGGCCGGGCCGGTCCGGATGCTGACCGCGCTGGTCACCATCGGGCAGGAGTCGCGGGCAGGCGTGATCCGGGTACTGGAGGTCATCGACTCCTAGCCGGTCATCACCGACCGGCCCGGCGCCCAGCCGCTGCCGGGGAACGCCAACGGCATCGAGTTCGACGACGTCCGGTTCGGCTACGTGCCGTCCCAGCCGGTGCTGCGGGGCCTGTCGCTGCGGGTGGAGCCGGGCGAGACCATGGCCGTGGTCGGCGCCTCGGGGTCCGGCAAGTCCACGCTGTCGCTGCTGCTGCCCCGGTTCTACGACGTGAGCGGGGGCTCGGTCCTGGTCGGCGGGCACGACGTCCGCGAGGTGACCCGCGACTCGCTGCGGGCCTCGATCGGCCTGGTCCTGGAGGAGAGCTTCCTGTTCTCCGACAGCGTGCGAGCCAACATCGCCTACGGGCGCCCGGAAGCCACCGACCAGGAAATACGCGCGGCCGCGCGGGCGGCCGAGGCGGACGAATTCATCACCGAACTGCCCGACGGCTATGACACCGTCATCGGTGAGCAGGGCCTCACCCTGTCCGGCGGCCAGCGCCAGCGGGTGGCCCTGGCCCGGGCGCTGATCACCGATCCCCGGCTGCTGCTGCTGGACGACGCGACCTCCGCCATCGACCCCCGGCTGGAAGCCGAGATCCACGCCACCTTGCACCGGGTCATGCAGGGCCGGACCACGCTGCTGATCGCGCACCGGCGGTCCACGCTGAACCTGGCCGACCGGATCGCCGTGCTGGACGGCGGTCGCGTGGCCGACGTGGGCACGCACGAGGAGCTGACCGATCGGTCGCCGCTGTACCGGCTGCTGCTGTCCGGGCCCGGCGATGACGTCGAGGGCATCGGCGCGGGCCTCGACGGCAGTCTCGACGGCGGGGACCTGGCCTACTACGAGGACGCGGCCGGGATCACCCCCGAGCTGTGGGACAAGTCGAAGGCCCCGGCCGGGGTGCTGCGGGCCGACCGCGGCACCGGTGGGGGCGGGTACAGCGGGGCCATCGCCAGCGCTCCGCCCTCCCCCGAGCTGCTGGCCCAGGTCGAGGCGCTGCCGCCCGCCCGCGACGTACCCGAGGTGGACCAGGCCACGGCCCGGGCCGGGGACAAGCACTTCACCCTGCGCCGGCTGCTGAAGCCGCTGGCGGCGGCCCTGGTCATCGGGCTGGTGCTGGACGGCCTGGACGCGCTGGCCCAGCTGGCGCTGCCCGCGCTGACCCGGAACGGCATCGACAACGGCGTGGAGACCAAGACGCTGGGCGCGGTGCTGGTGGTGTCGCTGATCGGGCTGTTCGTGGCCGGGGCCGACTGGCTGGTCAACATCGGCGAGACCCTGGTCGTGGGGCGCAACGGCGAGCGGCTGCTCTACACCCTGCGGGTGAAGATCTTCGCCCAGCTGCAGCGGCTGGGGCTGGACTTCTACGAGCGCGAGCTGGCCGGGCGGATCATGACCCGGATGACCACCGACGTGGACGCGCTGTCCTCGTTCTTCCAGACCGGCCTGGTCACCATGGTCAGCTCGCTGCTGACGTTCTTCGGCGTGCTGATCGCCATGCTGATCATCAACGTCGAGCTGGGCCTGATCGTGCTGGCCATCATGCCGATCCTGATCGTGCTGACCGTGCTGTTCCGGTCCAAGGCCTCCCGGGCCTACCAGGACTCGCGGGAGAAGGTCAGCGTGGTCAACGCGAACTTCGCCGAGAGTGTGGCCGGGCTGCGGGTGACCCAGGCCTACCGGCGGGAGGCCCGCAACAACGAGCGGTTCGCCGAGCTGAGCGGCTCCTACCGGGACGCCCGGATGCGGGCCCAGCGGCTGATCGCGCTGTACTTCCCGTTCGTGCAGACGCTGTCCACGATCGCGGGCGCCATCGTGCTGATCGTGGCCACCGGCCAGGTGCACAGCGGCGCGCTGACCGCGGGCGCGCTGATCGCCTACCTGCTCTACATCGACATGGTGTTCGCGCCGGTGCAGGAACTCTCGCAGGTGTTCGACGGTTACCAGCAGGCCGTGGTCGGGCTGCGGCGGATCAAGGACCTGCTGCGGCTGTCCACGTCGACGCCGGAGGCTCCCGGGCCCCGGTTCGTGTCGCGGCTGGACGGGCGGATCGAGCTGCGGGACGTGCACTTCGGGTACGAGAACTCGAACCGGGACGCGATCGGCGGGGTCTCGCTGACCATCGAGCCGGGTGAGACCGTGGCCATGGTCGGCGAGACCGGCGCGGGCAAGTCCACCCTGGTCAAGCTCATCGCCCGGTTCTACGACGTGACCGGCGGCGGGGTTTTCGTGGACGGTATGGACGTCCGGTCCCTGGACCTGGCCTCGTACCGGCACCGCTTGGGCGTGGTCCCGCAGGAGGCCTACCTGTTCGCGGGCACCGTGCGCGACGCCATCGCCTACGGGCGGCCGTCCGCGTCCGACGCCGAGGTCGAGGCCGCGGCCCACGCGGTCGGCGCGCACGAGATGATCTCCCGGCTGTCCGGCGGCTACTACCACGAGGTCACCGAGCGGGGCCGGAACCTGTCGGCCGGGCAGCGGCAGCTGCTGGCCCTGGCCCGGGCCCAGCTGGTCGATCCGGACATCCTGCTGCTGGACGAGGCCACGGCCGCGCTCGACCTGGCCTCGGAGGCCGCGGTCAACCGGGCCACCGAGGAACTGGCCGCGCGTCGGACGACCATCGTGGTGGCGCACCGCCTGACCACGGCGGCGTCGGCCGACCGGATCGTCGTCATGGACGGCGGCCGCATCGCCGAGATCGGGTCGCACGAGGAGCTGATCGCGGCCGGGGGCGTCTACGCCAGCCTGTGGCAAGCCTTCATCGGCGACACCGAACTGGTGGCCTGAGGCCCTGGAGCTCCTGCCCTGGAGCTCCTGCCCTGGGGCTCCCGGTCGGGGGCGGTAGGGGGTGCGAATGCGCATTCGCGCGCAAGGGAGGAAGGCTTGACGACGAAAGCTAATTGGATTAGCTTTATGGCTACTTAACTTAGCTTTCGGAGGGTGAGATGACCGAGTTCCTGGAGATCGAGGGTGGGCGGATCGCTTATGACGTGGCCGGGGAGGGACCGCTGATCGTGCTGGCGCACGGCATTGGCGACCACCGGCAGGCCTTCCGGTTCATGGTGCCGGAGCTGGTGGGGGCCGGGTTCCGGGTCGCGGCGGCGGACATGCGTGGGCACGGCGAGTCGAGCATGGGCGACTGGAAGTCGATCTCCCGCACCGACGTGGCCGGTGACCTGGTCGCGCTGATCAGGCACCTCGGCGGCCCGGCCGTCATCGTCGGGCACTCGCTGGCGGGCGGGGCAGCCACCATAGCGGCCGCGACAGCCCCCGATCTGGTCAGCGGCGTGGTGGAGGTGGGCCCGTTCACCCGGAAGGTGCAGTACAACCTGGGCGGGCTGCTGCGGATCCGGCGCTACCGTCGCGGCACGCTGCTGTTGGGCGGGGTACTGATGCTGCGCAGCATGAAGGACTGGTTCCGCTACCTGGACCTGGCCTACCCGGAGAAGCCGGCCGACTACGACACCTACATGGCAGCGCTGCGGGCCAAGCTGTCCGAGCCGGGCCGGATGGCCGAGTTCCTCAAGACGCTGAAGACCTCCCCGGCCGATGCGGGCGACGCGCTACCTCGCATCTCGTCCCCGGCCCTGATCATCATGGGCGACGAGGATCCCGACTGGGCCGACCCCCGGGCCGAGGCCGAGGGGATCGTGGCCGAGATGCCCGCCGGACTCGGTGCCATCGCGATGCTCAAGGGGGCCGGACACTATCCTCACGCCCAGCGCCCCGATGAGGTCACCGGGCTCATCGGGACCTTCATCCGGGATCGCGTCCGCGCCTGAGCGGCGCCGGGGGCCGGAAAGCAGGAGGGGAGCAAGCGTGCCGAGAGCCGGGCTGAGCCGCCGTGACGTGATCGCCGCGGCGGCCGAGCTGGCCGACGAGGTCGGTTTCCAGCAGCTGACCATGGGGCTGCTGGCCCAGCGGCTCGGCATCCGCACCCCATCGCTCTACAAACACGTCACCGACCTGGCCGACCTCAAGCACGGCGTCGCCACCCAGGCCATGACCGAAGTCGGCGAAGAGGTCCGCGACGTCCTGCAGGGCCGGTCCGGCCGGGACGCGCTCACCGCCCTGCTGGGGACCATGCGGTCCTACGCCATGACGCACCCGGGCCAGTACGCCGCCGCCAACAGCACCCGGCTGACCGGCCCGGACGATCCGCTGCTGGCCGCGAGCAGCCGCGTCATCGACTCTATCTCCGCGGCCCTGCGTGGCTACGGCATCGCCGACGCGGACATGGTGCACGCCATCCGCACCATCCGCAGCACGATCCACGGGTTCGCCCTGCTCCAGGAGACGGACGGCTTCCAGTGGAGCCCGGAGCCCGGCATCTCCTTCGACTGGATGATCGAGTTCATCGACCGGGGCCTGCAGGCGCTGGCGTCGGGGGCCGCCCCGATGTCAGGTGTGGCGCGGGCGCAGGATCCAGGAGATTGACTGTGGACCCGTCGGCGGGCTGAGGCGCTGGTCGGCGGCTGCTAAGGCGCTGGCCACGGCGGCGACGCGGGCGGCGGCCAGGTTGAGGAAGCCGGTGGCGCGCTGGAAGACGTCGGTGATCACGTGGTCGGCCAGCCAGGACTGGTAGGCCTGGTAGCGGTCCCGCTCCCAGGAGCGGATGTCGTCCGGCAGCTGGCTGAAGGCGGGCTCGGGGATGCTGTTCCAGCGCCAGGCCGCGATGACGCCGGAGGCGTGGCC
>DASXMW010000099.1:0-23030 GCA_036495425.1 Streptosporangiaceae bacterium
CCCCATTGCTACCCCCCGGTAGCGAACACTACCTACTGGCGAGTAACATAAGTCCGAGTGCTTTTCACCGCGAGGGAGGCAGAGGTGCCCCGTACCGCACGCGACGTGGTCTTCGTGGACGGCGTCCGGACCCCATTCGGCAAGGCGGGCCCCAATGGTCTGTACGCCGAGACCCGCGCCGACGACATGGTCGTCCGGGTCATCCGCGAACTGCTGCGCCGGAACCCTGGCCTGCCGCCCGAGCGCATCGGCGACGTGGCCATCGCCGCCACCACCCAGATCGGTGACCAGGGCCTGACCATCGGCCGCAGCGCCGCCGTGCTGGCCGGCCTGCCCCGCTCGGTGCCCGGCTACGCCATCGACCGGATGTGCGCGGGCGCGCTGACCGCCGCCACCACCGTGGCCGGCAGCATCGCGTTCGGCGCCACCGACCTGGCCATCGCGGGCGGCGTCGAGCACATGGGCCACCACCCGATGGGGGAGGGCGTCGACCCCAACCCCCGCTTCGTCAGCGAGAAGCTGGTCGACACCTCGGCCCTGGTCATGGGCTCCACCGCCGAGAACCTGCACGACCGCTTCCCGGCCCTGACCAAGGAGCGCGCTGACCAATACGCCCTGGCCAGCCAGCGCAAGGTCGCCGAGGCCTACCGGAACCACAAGATCCAGCCCGACCTGGTGACGATGGCCGTCCGCAGCGCCGAGCAGGGCTACGGCCTGGCCACCGCCGACGAGCCGCCGCGCCCGGGCACCACGCTGGAGGCGCTGGCCGGCCTGAAGACCCCGTTCCGCCCGCACGGCCACGTCACCGCGGGCAACTCCGCGGGCCTGAACGACGGGGCCACCGGCTGCATCCTGGCCGCCGAGGACGTCGCCGCCGAACTGGGCCTGCCCGCCCGCATGCGGCTGATCGACTTCAGCTTCGCCGGGGTCGAGCCCGAGGTCATGGGCATCGGCCCGATCCCGGCCACTGAGGCCCTGCTGGCCCGCAACTCGCTGACCATGGACGACATCGGCCTGATCGAGATCAACGAGGCGTTCGCGGTCCAGGTGCTGTCCTTCCTCGACCACTTCAAGCTGGCCGACGACGACCCCCGGGTGAACCCGTGGGGCGGCGCCATCGCGCTCGGTCACCCGCTGGCCTCCTCCGGCGTCCGGCTCATGATGCAGCTGGCCCGCGAGCTCGGCGAGCACCCCGAGGTCCGCTACGGCCTGACCACCATGTGCATCGGCATGGGCATGGGCGCCAGCGTTCTCTGGGAGAACATCAACTACGAGGGGGCCAAGTGAGCCTGACCCTGCCCGCCGACCCCAAGCAGATCCGGGCCCAGTTCCCCGACGAGGTCGTCACCCACGCCCACCTGCGCGACGTTGACCTGCCCGGCGGGGCGGGCACGCTCGCGCTGATCACCCTGGACAACGGGTTCGACCACACCAAGCCGAGCACGTTCGGCCCGTCCGGGCTGCTCGAACTGAACGAAGCCCTCGACCAGGTGGCCGCCCGCACCGACCTGGCCGCCGTCGGCGTGACCGGCAAGCCGTTCATCTTCGCGGTCGGTGCCGATCTGAACGGGGTCGCCGTGATCCGCGACCACGACCACGCCCGGGTTATCGCCCAGCTCGGCCACGCGGTGTTCCGCCGCCTCGGCGAGCTGGACATCCCGTCGTTCGCGTTCGTCAACGGCGCGGCCATGGGCGGCGGCGTCGAGATCGCCCTGCACTGCACCTACCGGACGATTTCCTCCGGCGTGCCCGCGGTGGCCCTGCCCGAGTGCTTCCTCGGCCTGGTCCCCGGCTGGGGCGGCACCTACCTGCTGCCCCGGCTGATCGGCCCGGCCCAGGCCGGCAAGGTCATCATCGAGAACGCGCTCAGCCAGAACAAGATGCTGCGCGGCAAGCAGGCCTTCGAGCTGGGCCTGGCCGACGCCATGTTCGAGCCCGCCGACTTCCTGGAGGAGTCGCTGCGCTGGGCCGCCCAGGTGGTCACCGGCGCGACCACGGTCGACCGCGCGCCCGTCCCCGAGCAGACCCAGGACGAGTGGGACGCCGCCGCCACCGCGGCCCGCTTCTTCGCCGACGGCAAGCTGCACGGCGCCGCTCCCGCCCCCTACCGGGCCATCGAGCTGATGCGCACGGCCCGGGACCGGACCCGCGACGAAGCCTTCGCCGCCGAGGACCAGGCCCTGGCCGACCTGATCATGAGCGACGAGCTCCGGGCCGGCCTGTACGGCTTCGACCTGACCCAGAAGCGAGCCCGCCACCCGGCCGGCGCGCCCGGCCAGGAGCTGGCCCGGCCGGTGACCAAGGTCGGCGTGGTCGGCGCCGGGCTGATGGCGGCCCAGATCGGCCTGCTGTTCGCCCGCCAGCTCGAGGTGCCGGTGGTCCTGACCGACCTGGACGCCGGCCGGCTCGACGCCGGGGTCGGCTACGTGCACGGCGAGATCGACAAGCTGCTGGCCCGGCACCGGGTCAGCCCGGACCAGGCGGCCCGGCTCAAGGGCCTGGTCACCGGTTCGCTGTCCAAGTCCGCGTTTGCCGACGCCGACTTCGTGATCGAAGCCGTCTTCGAGGAGCTGTCGGTCAAGCAGAAGGTGTTCGCCGAGGTCGAAGCCGTGGTCCGGCCGGACTGCGTGCTGGCCACCAACACCTCGTCGCTGTCGGTGTCGGCCATGGCCGCCGAGCTCGAGCACCCCGAGCGGGTGGTCGGTTTCCACTTCTTCAACCCGGTCGCGGTCCTGCCGCTGGTAGAAGTCATACAGTCCGCGGCCACCGACGATGCCTGCCTGGCCACCGCGTTCGCGGTCGGCAAGCGGCTGAAGAAGTCCTGCGTGCTGGTCAAGGACGCCCCGGCCTTCGTGGTCAACCGGCTCCTGACCCGGTTCCTGGGCGAGATCACCAATGCGGTCGACGAGGGCACACCGGTCGACGTGGCCGAGCACGCACCCGACCCGCTGGGCCTGCCGATGACCCCGTTCCTGCTGCTCCAGCTGGTCGGGCCGGCCATCGCCCTGCACGTGGCCGAGACCCTGCACGCGGCGTTCCCGGACCGGTACACGGTCTCGCCCAAGCTCCGCGCCCTGGTCGAGTCCGGCCACACCAGCCTCTACCGCCCCGACTTCACGCTCGACCCCGAGGTCCTGGCCGCCCTGGACGGCGGCGACCACCCGTCCAGCGCCGATCAGGTGCGCCAGCGTGCGCTGGAAGGCCTGGCCGACGAGATCCGGCGCATGCTCGACGACGGCGTGGTCGCGGCCCCCGAGGACATCGACCTGTGCATGATCATGGGCGCGGGCTGGCCGTTCCACCTCGGCGGCATCACGCCCTACCTGGACCGGACCGGCGTCGCCGAGAAGGTCACCGGCGCTCGCTTCCGTCCGGCCTAGCCGCCTGACCGGCCTGACCAGCGTGGCGTGCTGACCAGCCTGGTCAGCACGCCCCGATCTTGCTGCTCAGTCGTCCCGGCCCGGGGCCGGGTTGTCCGGGCGGGTGTAGCTCCCGCCCGGCCCGCCGTCGGCGGGCGGGGTGTCGGCCCGGGTGCCCCACGGGTCGCTGGGCGGAGCCTGGTTCCCCGGCGGCGTCTCCGGTGCGGGCGGCGGGGGCGGCGTCTCCGGCGCGGGCGACCCGTAGCTGGGCGGCGGCGGGTTGTTCGACCCGGCCGGCGGGGCGTCGTAGCCGGGCACGTTCCCGTAACCTCCCGGCTGGTTCCCACCCGCGGGCTCCGATCCGTAGCCGCCCGTGGGCCCGGCCCCGTAACCGCCCGGCGGCGGGGGCGGGTAGGCCGGCTCCGGGTTCTCCGGCGACCCGTACCCGGTGGGCTGTCCCCCCTGGTGCGCGGCGGTGAGCCGGTACCAGATCAGGCTGACCACGATGGCCAGGAACGGCGCGAACAGCGTGCCCGACACGATGCCGGACAGGAAGCCCTGCAGCCAGTTGGGCAGCACCGCGAAGATCACCGCGAGCACGATCTCGAACGCCAGGTAGAGCAGCCACACCAGCACGAAGGTGCCGAATACGTGCCAGGCGTACCCGCGCACCGTGCGCCAGCTGGCGCCGAACGATGCCATGGCCGGCGACCCGCCCAGCACGATGCTCGGCACGATCAGCGACCAGAACGTCAGCAGGATCAGGCCCGGCACGATGATCAGGATGAAGCCGATGGTGATCCCGATCGCGGCCAGGATCGACGCGCCCGCCACCGGCAGCAGGTAGGGCAGGGCGGCGCGCACCGTGTCGGCCAAATTCAGGTCGACCCGGCCATCCCGCACATCCTGCACGGCTTTCACCAGCGCGGCCTGCAACAGGAACAGGAAGAAGAGGTTGATGATCCCGGCGGCCACGCCGCCGCCGATCCCGGCCAGCGACAGCAACGCCCCGATAATGGCCGAGACCAGGTAGAACATGAAGGCAATAAGCAGGAAATGCGCGGCAAAGCGGCGATACATCGCCCATGATTCGCGCAAGACCCCCGTCAGTGGGCTCATGCGATCATGCTAGAAGGCCCGATGGGACCGCACCAGAAGTAAAAGCGGGCTATTCCGGACGCCGAGCGTAACTTTTCGTTGCCCGTCCGGTAACGGGATCGTTCAGCCGCCCGCCTCCGGGCCGGTCATCGGCCGGGACCCGTCCGCAGATCCGGACCCGAACCGGAACAGTGGCCCCTCCGGCCGCACCGCGCCCCGGCCGTCCCGCAGGACGGCCGCGCCCACCCCGGTCCGCGGCGCCGACGGGGGGGTCCCGAAGGCCAGCTCCGCGAACCCGGCCGCGGTGAACCAGTCCCGGATCCGCGGGGTCAGGTCCGGCGGCCGCCGGTGCCGGGTCCAGATCACGGTCGCGCCCGGCGCGCACAACGCGGGCGCCGCGGCCACGGTCCGGCCAATGTCCTCATGGCTCACGTTGCCGAAGATCCCGCACAGCAGCAGCACGTCAGCGGGCAGGGCGTCGGCGAAGCTGGCCACCAGGCTGGCGTCGGCCGCCCGGACCTCGACCCGGCTCAGTCCCGCGGCCGTGGCCGCGTCCCGGGCCTCCCTGGCCAGCTCCGGGCTGGCCTCGACCAGCACCGCCGACACGTCGTCGCGCCGCGGGTGAGCGGGAAGCGTCTCGATCACGTCCCGGCCCTGGCCCGCGCACAGGCTCAGCAACCGGACCGGCCCGGCCGGCGCCCGGTCCAGCGCCCCGGCCAGGTGCTGCTTGACCAGCGTCAGCCGGGCGCTGAGCCCCGACGACGGGTCATCGTATCCTTCGTGCCACGCCACCCAGTCCCGCACGAATCCATCGTGGCCGATCGTGAGCAGGAGTGCCTCTTAATTGTTCGAAGGTAGCGGTCTCAGCCCCTCTCAAGTTCGCGCCGTCGCGGATGTCCGTGCCCGCCTGGCCCGCCTGGTCCGGTACGACGACGAGTCCGTGGTGAACGAACGCTGGATCCGCCAGCGCTACGACGGTTTCTACGCGGCCAGTTACCTGCCCGCCCGGGCGGCCGCGGTCGTCACCGCCTGGCACGAAGCCGGGCACGCGGTGGCCGCGCTGGCCATCGGGGCCCGGTTCCGCTCGGCCAGCATCTACCACGCCACCGACAGTTCCGGCCGGGTGCACGGCATCACGGTGCAGCGCGACCAGGCCTTCGTCGTCGACGCGGCCGGCCAGCTGGCCGAGCGGCTCCGGGACTGGACCTTGCCCGGCCGCGACGAGGAGTTGCGGGCCTGGCTGGCCGGGTGGACGTCCGACGGCGGCGATGCCCGCCGGTTCCGGCGCGACATCCGGGCCCGCTACGGCCCAGACGATGACGGTGCCGAGGTGGCGGCCTGGCGGCACAGCGAGCGCCTGCTGACCCCGCTGCGGCCGCGCATCCACCAGGTGGCCCGGGCCCTGCTCGTGCACCCGAAACCGCTGCCCTATCCGGTGGTCGCGACCCTGGCCGGCGACGCCTGACGGCCCCTCAAAATGTCAGACCCCCGCAGGATAATGGAGTTCATTCAGACACTTGTTCGAGAAATGTCATCGAAGGGCGGAGCCGCATGCCATCGACCACCACCCTGTCCACCGATCCGCTCATCACCGCGTCGTTCACCATCTCCCCGCGGGGGCCGTTCTCGCTGGCCGAGGCGGCCACGTTCGGGTTCGGCCAGCGCGACGGCCGCGGCTGGGACGGGGTGATGCGGCTGGCCTTCTGCCTGGACGGCTACGCCACCCAGGCCGCGGCCGAGGTCCGCCAGGACGGCGGGGGAGACGTGCACCTGGCCGTGTTCGCGCCGTCCGGCACCGACCTGGCCGCGGTCCGGGACCAGACCGCGCGGGTGCTGTCGCTCGACCACGACGCCACCGAGTTCGCCCGCCTGGGCGACCGCGACCCGGTGATCGGCCGCCTGCAGGCCGTCGCCCCCGGGCTGCGGCCGCCGCTGTTCCACTCGCCCTACGAGGCCGCGGCCTGGTCGGTGCTGAGCGCCCGCCGCCCGGCCCGGGCCATGATGCACATCCGCGCCCTGCTCAGCGAGGCCCACGGCCGCACGTTCGACCTGGCCGGGCAGCGCCTGGCCGCGTTTCCCACCCCGAGCCAGCTGCTCCGGGTCGAGTCCTTCCCCGGCGTCGGCCCGGACAAGATCGAGCGCCTGCACGGCGTGGCCCGCGCCGCCCTCGAGGGCCGCCTCGACGTCAGCACCCTCAAGGACCTGGGTCCGGACGCGGCCATGACCGAGCTCCAGGCCATCAAGGGCATCGGCCCGTTCTACAGCGCCCTCATCGTCATCCGCGGCACCGGCTTCACCGACGTCCTCCCGGTCAACGAGCCCCGCCTCCTGACCCTGACCGCCTCCCTCTACAACCTCCCCGACCCCCCGTCCGAGCCCGAGTTCCGCGCCCTGTCCGAGCCCTGGCGCCCCTACCGCACCTGGGCCGCCGTCCTCATCCGCGCCGCCACCCCCCGCTTGCTCGCCTAGTCACCCTGGCTCCTCCTAGACGGGTTTGACAGACCCCACAGCAACGCCGGGATTCTGAACGGGCGGCTCAAGCCCGGCAACGTGGTCAACAGCAGGCTGGTCGGCTCGCTGCTCAGCAAGAAAGGCAGGCACAGCAGCAGGCTGCGGCGAAGGCTCGCGGTGAAAGGCGTCAGGAAGCCGACGCGCGTCATGCACGCTCCCCGGGACGCCTTCGCCGAAATCGTCATCGACGAACCGGAACTGGATCCGGTGGCCTGCCTGCGCAGCTACCTCAACGCTGTCATCTCGCCGCATCCATACGACCTTGAGCCTGTCCGGCCAGTCGTGCAATTCGACCTTACAAAGTTCAAGTTCGTCGAGGAGATGAACGTTTTCGCTGGGCTGGACAGCCGTCCGGACCTGCTTACCCTCAAGCCGGTCGAGTTCGAGCACCTGATCCGGGAACTATTCGAAGCGATGGGCATGGAGTCCTGGGTTACTCAGGCGTCTAAAGACGAAGGCGTCGACGGGGTCGCTATCAACCCGGACCCGATCGTTGGTGGCCTGTGCATCATCCAGGCCAAGCGCTACAGCAAAATCGTCGGAGTTGAGGCTGTCCACGCTCTAGCCGGGGTCATGGAAGACAAGAATGCCGCCAAGGGCGTCCTAGTCACTACGTCCTGGGTTGGCAAAGCCAGTCGGGATTTCGCCGTTCGTAACGGCAGCAGAATCCAGATCATCGAAGGCCGTGAGCTCAGGTACCTGCTGAAAACTCACCTCAAGCTCGACGTGCTGATAAGCCTGCCCAAGTTGCCGCCCGGCTGGGAACAACACGACATTCATTGACCCACCGAGGGTGCTCGGTTGAGCTGCCTTCTGGCGGTCGAACGTCAGTAGGCAGCTCAGCGAGCAACCTGGAAGGTGCCAGCCGCGCCACCACCCCGCCTCCTCAAACCTGACCTGTTCTGGCTTAGCGTGATCACTATGAACCGGTCCTTTGAGGTGATCTGCGAGATTGAGCCTCCCACCGGGCCAGACCTCAAACACGCCCGCCACCAGATCGGGGTGCTGAGCCCGGTTGCCGACGCCTTCTTGATCCCGGACAACCACCTCGGCCGCGCGACCGTTTCCAGCATCGCGGTCGCACACGAGGTGCAGGCCATGGGCGGGAACACCATCGCGTGCCTCAACTCCAGAGACCGCAATCTGCTGGGCTTCCGCCGTGATCTGCTCACCGCCGCCGCTTACGGCGTCAGCCAGTTCCTGTTCGTGTACGGCGACAAGCCGAGCTCGGGTGGGCGCACCAGCGACCTGACCGTACGGTCGATGATCCAAGAAGCCCGTAACTGCTCCACCGACCCAGCGTTCGCCGGCGTACCTCTGTGGCGGATCGGTACCGCCGCCTCGCTGCGGCCCCTGCCACGCTGGAAACGAGACGCCGACTTCCTGTTCACTCAGATCAGCTATTCGGCCGAGGCCCAGTTGCGCTGGCGTGACGCCAACCCGGTCGACATTCCCGTGTATGCGGGCGTCATGGTTCTGGCCAGCCCCGGTATGGCCCGCCGCCTCGCGGCTGCCATCCCCGACATCGACATCCCCCACCGGCTTGTCGACCAGGTGACCGCCGACAAGACTGCCGGAGTAGACGCCGCGATTGAGCAGATCCGGCAGCTACGCGACAGCCGCGCCTTCCAGGGCGTCCACCTCGTCCCTGTCGGCCGCTACCGCGAAGTCTCCGCACGCCTCGAAGACCTGCACTGACTGAGGCTCCCCGGGCGACCAGGGCTAACTGGATCTTCTCCTGAGCAAACCTCCCCAGCCCTGCCTGCCAGGCCGCGTCCAGGTCGGCGCCGGGCGGGAAGCGGTCGTTCAGTTCGAGCATGATCATGCCGTGCGCGAAGGCCCAGGCGGCCCGGGCCAGGTCGGGGTCGCCGCCCACCGCCGCCACCAGCGGCGCCGCCGCCCGGTCCTCCAGCCCGGGCGGCAGCAGGTCCCGCGCCAGCGGCCGCTCGTTCATCAGCCGGTACAGGTGCGGCCGGGCCAGCGCGAACTCCCGGTAGGCCGCCCCCAGCCGGGTCAGTTCCGGGTCCGCGCCGGCCCCGACAATGCGCTCCAGCGTGGCCGCCAGGTCCTCGAACCCGACCGCGATCACCGCCGTCTCCAGCTCCGACTTGCCCGCCAGGTGCTTGTACAACGACGGGGCGCGGATGCCGAGCTGATCGGCCAGGCGGCGCATGGTCAGGGCCTCGGCCCCGTGCTCTTCCAGCAGGGCCAGGGCCGTGCTCACGATCTCCCGCACCCGTGGCGCCCCCGCGGTCCCGGTGACGGTCACCGGTGCGGGTGCCCGGCCGGGGTGCCGTGGCGCTGGAAGCCGGCCGCGCTGCGCAGGCCGAAACCCATGGACCGGTCGAGAGCGATGTGAGCCAGCCAGCCGAGGCCCGCCGCGAACAGCGGGGCCCAGGTCAGCGGGGACACCGCGTAGGCCACCAGCAGCAGGGCCGGCCCCCAGGCCCGGTGGGCCGCGTTGTACCAGGGCACCGCGACCGGCGGCAGCTGGCCGCGCTCCATCTCCCTGGCCTGCTTCAGGCCCACGAAGAAGGCCAGGTCCGGCGCGATCAGGAACAGAACCAGCAGGGCCAGGGCCCACGGCCCGTGATTGGCCACCTCCAATCCGCCGAAGGCCAGGGCCGCGAGTCCCAGGCTCAGCCAGCCGGTCCGGCGGACCGCCGCCAGCCAGGCCGGGTGCGAGGCGGTGGCGGTGAGGTGGGCGCTGCTCATGATGACCTCCGTCGAGCTGGCTAACGCTGTTAGCCACACTGTAGGCTAACACCGTTAGCCGAGTCAACTGGGGGAGGGGACCCAGGGGCGCCGTCGCTAGGGTGGGCGGATGACCGAGACCCAGGCGGACGACGACATGCGGGCCGTCCTCGACCAGGAACTGCGCCTGCTGGCGCCGGACGCGAGCCGCGCGGACCTCGAGGCCCTGCTGCACCCGGACTTCAGCGAGGTCATCCCGGACGGGCGCCGTTTCGGCCGGTCCGAGCTCATCGCCGTGCTGACCGGCGCGTCCGCCGACCGGGACCTGAGCCCGCGGGCCGCGGTCGACCTGCACGGCGTCCGGCTCTCCGGCTCGACCATCATCGTCACCTACGTCAGCGAGCAGGGCGCCAAGCGGGCCCGCCGGGTCACCGTGTGGCTGCGTACCGGGCCAAGCTGGCGCGCCTATTACCACCAGTCCACCCCGATCCAGCCGCACCCCTGACCCCGGGCCGTCAGCGCCCCCGGCGCGGGCTGGCGCAGGCCAGGCAGCGGGTAGCCGTGGGCCGGGCGGCCAGGCGTTCCGGCGCGATCGGCTGGCCGCACACCTCGCAGCGGCCGTAACCGCCCTCGCCCAGCCGGCGCAGGGCCTCGTCGACCGCGGCCAGGTGCGCCCGGGCCTGGTCCAGCAGCGCGGCCACGTGCTGGCGCTCCCAGGCGATGGTCGCGCCCTCGGGGTCGTGCTCGTCGTCGGCGTTGTCGGCCTGGGACGCGGCCACGATGCCGCCGAATTCGCGTTCCAGCCCGGCCACCTGATCCAGGGTGGCCCGCCGCTCGGCGTCCAGGGCCGTCCGCACCCCGGGCGGCTCACCGGCCGGCGGCCCGGCTCCGGTATCCGTGGTCATTTCTCCTGCTTACCACCAGGTAGTTTTGGGTGTGACCTCGTTGTTACCTGGAGGTGGAACGGTGGCGGCCGATTCTTACGCGGACGTGTCCGGCCTGGTCGAGCGGTCGGCGGCGTCCTACGCGGCCAGTGTGCCCGAGCATCCGGCCGACGACGGGTACTTCGGGCCCCGCAGCGTGACCTGGCGGCTGAGCACGGACCTGTCCGGCGTCATCGGCGGGCTGCGCTCGCTGATGATCCAGGCCCTGCACCCGCTGGCCATGGCCGGCGTTGACCAGCACAGCGCCTGGCGTCAGGACCCGGTGGGGCGGCTGGCCGCCACCCAGTCCTACGTCACCACGGTCAGCGTGGGCGACCGGGCCACCGCCGAACACGTGTCGGCCCGGGTCCGGCGCATCCACGAGCACGTGCGCGGCACCGACCCGGTGACCGGGCAGCCCTACGCGGCCGACGACCCCGGGCTGTTGCTGTGGGTGCACGCGGCGCTGGTGGATTCGACCATCGTGGCCGTCCGCATGTTCGGGGCCGGCCTGTCCGGCCAGGACGCCGACCGCTACGTGGCCGAGATGGTGGCCGCGGCCGAGCTGGTCGGCATCCCGGCCGCCCTGGTCCCGGCCAGCGTGGCCGCGCTCGACGGGTACCTGGCCTCGGTCCGGCCCGTCCTGCAGGCCACCCCGGCCGCCCGCGAGTCCATGGCCTACCTGCTCGACCCGCCCGGGCTGGACCCGGACGTGGCCGAGATCTGGCAGGACGTCCGGGAGGGCACGATCGCCTCGCTGCCGGACTGGGCCCGCGACCTGTACGGGTACCAGCTGGACGCCCCGCTGACCGACGAGCGCCGGACCGAGATCCGCCAGGCCCTGGGCGTGCTGGACACCGTGTTCCTGGCCGAGCCGGGCGTGCTGGAGGCCCGGCAGCGGCTGGCCCTGCGCATGCGCGCCGCCCGCGCCGCCTGACCATCCGCTCACGAGGAGCCCGCAGCAACCGATGAACAAGCAGATCAAGGCCGCCCTGGCCATCGGCGCCTCAGCCGGCCTGGGCGCGGCGGCCGTACTCGCCGTGCGCCGGGCCGGCTCGCTGCGGCTGGGCCGGGGCCTGGCCGCGCTCCAGCTGGTGGCCCGGGGCGGGGCCCGGTACGCCGGGAACGCGCCGCGCCTGTTCATGGCGGCGGGGGAGCAGCGGCAGCAGCTCCGTAACGACCTGGCCCTGCAGACCGCCGAAGACGTCGCCGCCACCCTGGGCGCGATGAAGGGCGTGCTGATGAAGATCGGCCAGATGGCCAGCTACGTGGACGATGGCCTGGCCCCGGACGTCCGCCGAACGCTGGGCCGCCTCCAGGACAGCGTGCCCCCGATGAGCCCCGAGCTGGCCGCCGGGGTCATCGCCGAGGAGTTCGGTCGCCCGCCCGAGGAGGTCTTCGCGCGCTGGGACCCCGAGCCGATCGCGGCCGCCTCCATCGGGCAGGTACACCGGGCCATCACCCACGACGGCCGGGCCGTCGCGGTCAAGGTCCAGTACCCCGGGATCGCCGAGACCATCGCGGCCGACCTGCGCAACGTGTCGCTGCTGCGCCGGATGCTGCGCATCACCGCGCCCGGGCAGGACGTGGACGCGCTCCTGGACGAGCTGCGGGATCGGGTCGTCGAGGAGCTCGACTACCGGCGCGAGGCCGAGAACCAGCGCCGGTTCGCCGAGTACTACGACGGTCACCCCACCATCCACGTGCCCAAAATCGTCGATGAGCTGTCCACCCGGCGGGTGGTCACCAGCGACCTGGCCACCGGCGCCCGCTTCGCCGAGCTGGCCACCTGGTCCCAGCATGAACGCGACCTGGCCGCCGAGACCATCTACCGCTACGTGTTCCGCAGCCTGTACGACATGCGGGCGTTCAACGGCGACCCGCACCCCGGGAACTACCTGTTCCACGGCGACGGCAAGGTCACGTTCCTGGACTACGGGCTGGTCAAGTACTTCACCCGGGACGAGCTGCGGCCGCTCATGAACATGGCCCGTTACCTGTGCGTGGAGAACGACGCCGAAGCGTTCCGGCAGAGCCTGGTCGACGCCGAGTTCCTGCAGCCGGACGCGCCGGTCAGCACCGACCTGGTCGTTGACCACCTGGCCGTGTTCTACGACACCATCCGCAAGCCCGGCCTGCTCACCATCACCGGGGACTACGCCTCGCAGGTGGTGCGCCGGTTCTTCGACGTGCGCAGCCCGCTGGCCCCCTACATCCAGGTGCCGCGCTCGTACGTGATCCTGCAGCGGATCAACCTGGGCGTGTTCGCCCTGCTCGGGGAGCTGACCGCGACCCGCGACTGGCGGGCGATCGCCGAGGAGATCTGGCCGTTCGTGCAGGCCCCGCCGTCCACCCCGATCGGCGAGGCCGAGGCCGCCTGGTACGCGGCCAAGCGGGAGCGCGCGGCTTAGGGCGCCACCGCGCGTGACATGCCCAGCTCCATCAGCGTGGTGTCGGACGGCAGCGGCTGCCGTTCCCCGGTGGGTGTGAACCCGCAGCGCTCGTAGAGGCGGCGGGCCGCCTTGTTGCTCTCGGTCACCCACAGGTGCACCCGCGGCACCCGCCGGACCTGGGCGCAGGCCAGGACCGCCTCGGCCAGCGCCGACCCGACTTGCTGGCCGCGAGCTTGCGGCCGGACCCACATCGAGACCAGTTCCAGCTCGCCCGGGACCAGCTCGATCGCGGCCACCAGGCCCACCGGCGCAGCGCCGGACTCCGATGGATAGGCCAGGATGCTGCTGCCGGCGGCGGCCCGCTCCTGCCAGGTCTGGTCGGGGTAGGCCGCCTCCCGGTCGTAGGTGGAGGCGAACGCGTACGGCGCCTGGCCCAGCGCGTCCAGCCGGATGTCCCGCAGGGCCAGCCAGTCGCCGGCCGTCACCGTGCGCAGCTCGGTCATGGGCCCATGGTGACCCGGGCCCGGGCCGGAACGCCACCGGCTTTCTGCTGGAATGGAGCCATGTGCACCGCCATCCTCGGTCTTAGCCCGGACGGGACCGTCCTGCTGGCCGGGATCCGGGACGAATTCCTCCAGCGCGCCTGGTTGCCCCCCGCCCATCTCTGGCCGGACTACCCGGCCCTGATCGGCGGCCGTGACCAGCGGGCCGGCGGCACCTGGCTGGCCGTGGATCCCACCACCCCCCGCCTGGCCTGCATCCTCAACGGCCGCGGCCACCCCGCCCCGCCCGGCATCCGCCAGTCCCGCGGGGAGCTTCCCCTCCGCGCCGCCGCCCGCGCGCCCATCGTGCCGGCCACCTCTGCGAGCACCCCCACGCCTCCCGACCCCTTCGACCCCTCCGGCCTCACCGTTTTCGACCCCTTCCTGCTCGTGGTGGCCACGCGGGGCCGGGCCGACCTGCTCAACTGGGACGGCGCCCGGTTCACCCGCCGCACCCTCAGCCCCGGCCTGCACCTGCTGGTCAACAGCGGGCTCGCCGGTGACCTGCGGCCCGACGCCGGTGAGCACGAGACCGAACGGATCCGTCACTTCCAGGCCCGGCTGGCCGCGGTCCCGTTCCCGCAGCCCAAGCCGGGGGCCACCGTCGACGCCGCCTGGGCCCCCTGGCTGCCCCTGCTCAACGGCGACGGGCTGAGCACCGATGACCCGCGTGCCTTGATCGTCCGGCGTGATTTCGGCGACGGCCGGGTCTGGGGCACCACCTCGATCTCGCTGGTCGCCTTCACCCCCGAAGGCCTGCGCTACGACTTCACCGCTCACCCCGGCGACCCGGCGGCCTGGTATCCGGTGCCCCTCGGATAGGGTCCGCGCATGATCTGGCATCTGCTGCCGCTGCCCGACTGGCAGTCGGCCGGGGACGGACCGTACGTGCCCGGCACCGAGCACGCGGGCCAGCCTGGCGGCGCGCCGTTCGTGCACGCCTCGCCGGACGAAGCCACCACCCTGGCCGTGGCCAACAACCGGTTCACCGGCTCGTCGCTGCCGCTGGTCGCGCTGGCCGTGGACGAGTCGCGGCTCACGGCCCCGGTGCGCTTCGAGGCCGCCGACCCGGCCCCGCCGCCCGGAGTGGCCGCGGGCACGCTGTTCCCGCACGTCTACGGCCCGGTCGAGCTTGCCGCGGTCACCGGCGTCCAGTTCGCCCGGCGCGACCCGGCCGGCCGGTTCACCGCCTTTGAGCCGCGCCCGGCCACCGCCGAAGCCCTCGGCCTGATCCCGCATCCCGAAGGCGGCTGGTACCGGCAGACCTGGGCGGCCGGCCCGTCCTACCAGCCGGACGGCTACCCCGGCCAGCGGCCGGCCGCGACCGCCATCTACTTCCTGCTCACCCCGAGCGCCGAGTCGGCCTGGCACATGGTCCGCTCGGACGAGGTCTGGCTGTGGCACGCGGGCGGGCCGCTCACCCTCCGCCTCGGCGGCACCGGCCCCGAGCCGGTCAAGGACCCGGCCACGGTCACCCTGGGCCCCGGCCTGGCCGCGGGTCAGGCCCCGCAGCACATCATCCCCGGCGGCTACTGGCAGTCGGCGCGCCCCGCCGCCGACCAGGAGGTCCTGGTCAGCTGCGTGGTCGCCCCCGGCTTTGACTTCGCCGACTTCACCGCCCTGTGACCGGCCGCCGCCCGGCGGTCAGAACCTGATCGCGATCTCCCGCCCGTCTTGCCCGGCCTGCGGCGGATCGGGCAGCACGGTGGCCCGCCCGGCCGCGATCCGCCCCGCGGTCCACGCCACCGCCGCCGCGTCCAGCACGTCGGCCGCGGCCCGCCGCCAGGCCGGGTCGTCCGGGATCTCCAGCCCGGCCGCGGCCAGCAGCGATCGCCGCACCTCCTGCCCGGCCGGCCGGTGCTTGGGCTCCGGCAGCGGCGCCCCCGCCAGGCACGCGAACGACAGCTCCGGGTGCACCTCGTACAGCCGCTGCCGCCCCTGCCGGCGGTACTCGCCCGCCTCCAGCAACTTCGGCCGCAATCCCCAGGCCTGAATGCTGAACCCCTGCCCGGTCACCCGCCGGCACTCCGCCAGCGCCGCCTGATAGTCCGCCTGCTCCCACACCGAAGCGGGCGGGATGGCAAAGATCGAGCTCCGCCGCACCCCCAGCCGCCGCCGCGCCTCGCCATCAGCCGCCCGCCACCCGCTGGCCAGCAGCCCCAGCGGCATGTCGATCCCCACCACCTGCCCCACCGCCGTGTCGGCCAGCAGTTCCCCCAGGGACCCCGCCACCCGCACCGCCACCGCCCCGGCCGGCCCGTCCTCGCCCACCTCAACCTCAGCCGAGGCCCACCCGCCCCGGCACCCATCCACCCCGCTGACCCGCATCCCGCCAGTCTCGCCGGCCCCCGTCCCGGGCCACCCCGTCCAGCCTCCGTTCACCGGCCACTCCCGCCCCATCAGCACCGGTCAGTCAGAATCGCCCGTTACGGTACTCATCCAGCTGTTTACCGTGCGCGCAGGGCGTCAAATATGTCTGTCTGTGTGGCCCAGCTGACATCCGACGCGTAATGCCAGGGACCTTATTCCTCTTCTGCTGGACGTCGGTCATACGTGTCCGGACTGTCCCGACGGCTGGAAATTTATTTCTCAAAAACGACGCTTTCGGCAGTTTGCCTCTGCAATTTTCAGGATAAAGTTGCGCACAGGTCGGGGGGCCGCACCTAACCGAATATGGAGGCCCGCGTGGCCAGAGAGGATCGTTCCCGCCCCTTTAGCAAGTATCCGCCTCCGGGCGTTGACGCCCGGAGGCCGAACATCGCCCGCGTCTACGACGCCTTCCTTGGTGGCAAGGACAATTTCGCCGCCGACCGGCAGGTCGTCGAGTCTGTGCTGCGGATCTCCGCGGACGCGCCCGCGGTCGCCCGGGCCAACCGGGCGTTCCTGCGTCGCGTCGTCCAGTACCTGATCGGTGAGGCGGGAATGACGCAGTTGCTCGACATCGGTTCGGGCCTGCCCACCGCGGGCAACGTGCACGAGGTCGCGCACGAGCTCAACCCCGGGGTCCGCACGGTGTACGTGGACAACGACCCGGTGGTGCACATCCACGGCCAGGCCCTGCTGGCCGACCGGCAGACCACCGAGGTGGTGACGGCGGACGTCCGGTGGCCCGCGGAAATCATCGGCCACCCGGAGATCCGTGGTTTCCTGGACCTCGCCGAACCGGTAGGCCTGCTGCTGGTCGCGGTCATGCACCACGTGGACGACGAGGACGACCCGGACACGATCATGGCTGCGCTGCGGGGTGCCCTGCCCCGCGGCAGCTACCTGGCCATCTCCAGCTTCGCCCAGCCCGGACCCGAGTACCGGGAGGAGCAGGAGGCGGCCCGCGAGGTGGAACGCGTCCTGCACGACCAGCTCGGCACCGGGTACTGGCGGCCCGCCGACGCGGTGCGAGGCTGGTTCGGCGACTGGACGATGATCGAGCCGGGCCTGGTCCCGCTGTCGCAATGGCGCCCCGACCCGGCCGGGGACGTGCCGTCCCCACTGACTCACGGGCTCATCGGCGGCGTGGCCAGGAAAGACTGATCGCGGCCCGGCTGACCGATTTTCCGTATCCGAATGACGAAAAGGTATTACCGATAGCCTACTTTCCGGCTGCTGACGCGTCAAAGCTATTCAGCTCTGGTAAACGAACGCAAACAAACGCCGGGCCCGCGCGAGCGCCCGAAATGTTTCGTTTCACGGATGTTTCACGCCGCGGGTCCGTCGGTATAACTATCGGCTAATCGCCGGGCAGAAAGCGAAGCCCGGCGCTTATCGCAAGAACGAAAAAGAGAACGTCACGGATCACTCTGCCGGACCTTGAGACCGCCGCAGTCCAACGCCAGCCGCGAACGCCAGCCATGACGGCAGCCGCGAGCGTTAGCCACGACGGCAACCGCGAACGCCAGCCGCGAACGCCGCGAACGCCGGCCGCCAGGGCCGGTCTCAGAACCCCCGCCGCTGCCGCCGCCGCTCGTCATGCCGGCCCCGCCGCTCGTCATGCCGGGCCCGCTGCCCGTCGATCCGCATCTGCCGATCGTCCCACCGCGCCTGCTGGCCCAGTTGCCGGTCGGCCCGGGATCGCCGCCCGCTGCTGCCGCGCCGGATCCGGATCCCGCCGATGACCGAGAACGCCCGGATGTGGATGGTGGGCGCGCCCGGGCCCGGGTCCGGGGCGCCTTCGACCGCGGTGCCGCCGAGCAGGCTCAGCCCGCTGGCGTCGACCCGGATGCCGTGCGGGATACGGGCGTGCACTCCGCCGATGATCGAAACCTTGGTCAGCGTCACGTCCCGGGCGGCCAGTTCGGCCTGGCTGAGGTCCAGGTCGGCCCCGCCGATCACGCTGATCACCACCACGTGCCGCCCCATCCGCCACGGCCCGGACACGCTCAGGCCGCCGATCGGGGACACGTGCCAGGTCGGGCCCTCCGACGAGCCGGGCGCGACCACGGTCCCGCTGCCGCTCCCGCTCGTCGTGGCGGGCAGGTCGGTCACCAGCCGGTCCAGCTCGGCGCGGGTCCGGGCGCCGGTGGCCTGCTCCATCCGGTCGCTGAACTCCTCCAGCGTCAGCCGCCCCTCACCGGCCGCGTCCCGGAGCCGTTCCACGGTCGCGTCCCGTTCCGCGTCCGACGCGCGGATGCCGCCGCTGTCCCCGCTACCGGCCCCGCCGCTGGTGGTCTGGCCCACTGCTGCTCCCCGTCGCCGCCTGAACGTCCGCGACCACCATAACGGTCCGCGGGCCAGGTTCCGGATCTGGTGCGATTGCCGCACACTGGAGCGATCCGGTCGGCCAGGGGGGAGACAGGCGTGATCCTGCTCGACACGGCACCGGTCCCGCCGCGCGACCGTGCCGAGCTCATACGTGCGGCCATGCTGAGCGTGTCGGTGCCGAAGGAAGTGACGCTGGCCAGCGACGCTGACGCGACCTGGGCCCGGATGGAGTTCTGGGACCTGGGCGGCCCCAGCTTGTTCACCAGCGCCAGCTCGAGCTTCCAGCTGGCCCGCGGCCGCCGCCATCTGACCATGGAGGGACCGGCGCTGGTCGCGCTGGCCGTGCAAACCGGGGCCACCGCCGGATTCGAACAGCTCGGGCAGGAGCACCAGGTGCGGCCGGGCCAGCTGATGCTCAACGACCTCACCGCCGCCTATCGCTACGGCTGGCGTGGCGACGGTGGCTCCTGCGCGTTCCAGCTGCCGCATGAGCTGCTGGGCCTGCCGGTCGGGGCCACCCGGGCGGCCGCCCCGCGCCTGGCCGCGAGCCCGCTCTACGAGCTCACCCGCACGCACCTGGCCCAGCTGCATCGGCACCGCGGCGAGCTGGAGCACGACCCCTCGGCCCGGGCCCTGGGCCGGGCCACGCTCGAGCTCGTGCGGGCGCTGATTCTCTCCGCCGCCGCCCCGGCCGCGCCGGCGGCACCCGACACCGCCGCCGAGCTCCGCGAGCGCGCCATCGCCTACATCGATGTGCACCTGTCCAACCCGGCCCTGACTCCGGCCGCGATAGCCGCCGCCCACCACGTCTCGGTCCGCCAGCTGTATAAGGTGTTCGCCCTGGGCCGCCTGAGCCTGGAACAGACGATCATCGGGCTCCGGCTGGAGGCGGCCCGCCGCGAGCTGGCCCGGCCCGGCCATCCGGCCCTGACGGTCAGCGAGGCCGCCCGGCGGTGCGGATTCGCCAACCTGAGTCACTTCGCCCGCCGCTTCCGGCAGCGCTATGGGATCAGTCCTGCCCGGTGGCAGCGGCAGCACCGGGACGGCCGGGCTGCAAGCAGCCGCAGTGCAGGCTGAGCACCAACATCATGCGCGGTCAGCACGCCCACAGGCCGGAAAACTGTCTACGGTCGTGGTGCCAGCCAGCGTGAGAGGAGCGGCGATGAGCGAGGAGACCGGCGGCAGCCTGACCGCCCACGAGACCAGCGAGATCGAGGCCGCGAACGCCTCCGGCCGGGCGCCGGTGCTGTTCGTGCACGGCCTCTGGCTGCTGTCCAGCAGCTGGGACCGCTGGCGCGGCCTGTTCGAGCAGGCCGGCTACGCCACCGTCGCCCCCGGCTGGCCCGATGACCCGGCCACCGTCGAAGAGGCCCGCCGCGACCCAGAGGTGTTCGCGGGCAAGATGGTCGGCGCGGTCACCAGCCACTACGCCGCCGCCATCGGCCAGTTGAAGCGCAAGCCGGCCGTGGTCGGGCACTCCTTTGGCGGCCTGATCGCCCAGAAGCTGGCCGGTGAGGGCCTGGCCGCGGCGACCGTGGCCGTCGACCCGGCGCCGTTCCGTGGCGTGCTGCCGCTGCCCGCCTCGTCGATCAAGGCGTCGGCCGCGGTGCTGAGCAATCCGGCCAACCGCGGTCGCGCGGTCGCGCTCACCTTCGACCAGTTCCGCTACGGCTGGGCCAACGCCGTCGACGAGGACGAGGCCCGTCAGCTGTACGAGACCTATCACGTGGCTGCCTCGGCGGTGCCGATCTTCCAGGCCGTGGCGGCCAACCTGAACCCGTTCAGCGAGACCAGGGTCGACACCCGCAATCCGGACCGGGGCCCGCTGCTGATCATCGGCGGAGAGAAGGACCACACCGTCCCCCCCGTGCTCACCGAGAGCCAGTTCAAGCACCAGGAGAAGAACCCGGGGGTCACCGGGTACACCGAAATGCCCGGCCGCGGCCACGCGCTCACCATCGATCACGGCTGGGCCGAGGTGGCCCAGACGGCGCTGGACTTCGTCACCGCCAACGACCCGGCCGATCAGCCCGCCTGACCCGGCGGCTGCCGGACGCCGAACAGGTTCCCGAACGGGTCCCGCAGCTGGCACAGCCGCTCCCCGGTCATGATGGTCTTCGGCCCCCGATGCGGGCGCGCGCCGGGCCGCGGCCGCGCTCAAACCCGGTCGGGCTCCCGGCGCTGCCCCGCCTCGACCTCGGCCTCATCCGCCGTTACCGGCACCGGCACCCGCTCCCCGGCTCGCACCAGGGCGATCCCGGTCAGAATGAAGGCCCCGCCCGCGAACTGGATGGGGGTGGGCAGCTGGCCCAGGGCCAGCCAGGCGAACAGGATCGCGAACAGCACCTCGGTCATGCCGATGAACGAAGCCAGCTTGGCCCCCAGCCGCCGGGCCGCGCCGATCCCGGCCACGTAGGCGATGACCGCGGCGATCAGCGACAGTCCCAGTACCGGCACGATCCAGCTGACGTGCAGGTTCAGCAGGTGGACGTCGCCGTTGGCCGCGTGCAGCGGCAGCGCCCCGGTGAAGCCGAGCACGGCCAGCGCCACCGCGCCCACGCACATCGCGCCCCAGGCCATCGCGATCGGCGGCAGCGGCTCCTCGGGCACCCCGCCGGCCGACGGCGCGGCCGAGGCCGAGATCACGAAGTAGGCGGCCAGACCGCACGCGGCCAGCAGCCCCCACATCAGCCCGATCGGGTCGACGTGAACCGAGCCGGTCAGGTTGAGCACCATGACCAGCCCGGCGATGGCCGCCACCGCGCCCGCCACGGTGAGCCGGCTCGGCCGTTCGCCGTGCCGCAGCCACACCCAGCCGACCACCAGCACCGAGCCGAGGTATTCCAGCAGCAGGGCCACGCCAACCGGGATGCGTTCCAGCGCGTTGAAGTAGAACAGCTGGCAGCCCGCCACCGCCAGCAGCCCGTACAGCGCGACCTTGGGCGCGTCCCGGCGCAGCAGCGCCCACCGCCCGCGCAGCGAGATCAGCGCCGGGACGGTCAGGAACACCGCCGACAGCGCGATCCGGACCGTCACCGCCGCCGCCGGGCTCCACCCGGCCCGGATCAGCGAGTCCGCGAACGTGCCCGACGTCCCGAACGTCCCCGCCGACAGCACGGCCAGCCCCAGCCCCGCGCCCGCGAACCCCGATCCACGCCGCTCCCGCGCCACCGCCACCGCCAGCTCCTGACCTGACCGCCGCCGGCCTCGCCCGGCCAGCCCGACGTTCAGCGACGCTAGCCACCCGGCCTGTCAGCAGTCAAGGAACTTATTACTCATGACAGCTGACGTTCAGGCGTAACACGACAGCGGCTGCCCCCCGTTGAACGCGACCATGTCCCGCAGCGCCGCCAGCAGGTCCACGCCGTCCCGGGCCCCGAGGTCGGCGTAGGCGCGGTGCAGGTTGCCCACGATCCGCTCGCGGTCCAGCCAGCCGTCGTACTCGCCCAGGTCGGTCTGCCGGGCCAGGTCGAGCGGGGCCAGCCCGGCCTCGATGCCCTTGCCCGCGGTGTCCAGCACGAAGTCCAGGTACCCGGCCACGGTGCTGATCAGCTGGCGGTCGCAGGGGGCGCCGTGCCCGGGCACGATGACCCGGGCCGGGATCGGCGCCACCACCGAGGTGAGCACGTCGATGGCGCCGCGCACCGAGCCCATCAGCAGGAACGGCGTGCCCCCGTTGAACAGCAGGTCGCCGCAGAACAGCACCTCCTGCTCCGGCAGCCAGACCAGGCTGTCGTTGGAGGTGTGCGCGGCCTGCCCGACGTAGCTGACCTCGACCGGCCGGTCGCCCGACCAGAGCCGGACCCGGTCGGTGAACGTAAGCGTGGGCGGGGCCACCTTCACCTCACCCCAGTCCACCGGCTCCCACACCCCGGTGTTGCCCGGGAAGCCGTAGGCCAGCATCTCGGCCCGGCAGTTCTCCTGGGCCACGATCGTGGCCGGGGAGAACACGAAGTTCCCGTAGGTGTGGTCGCCGTGGTGATGGGTGTTGACCAGCGTCGTCACCGGAGCCGGGGTGACCGAGGCGATCCGGTCCCGGTAGGCGCGGGTCCGGCGTTCGGTCGAGCAGGCGTCGACGCTGATCACCGACTCGTCGCCGACCACGAAGCCGGTGTTGTTGATGTACCAGGTCCCGTCGGGCTGGATGTAGGCGAACACCCGGTCCGCGACCTCGATCAGCTCCGGCGGCCCCAGCTCAGGATGCTCATGACGGCTCGAACTCATGAATTCAGCCTTTCAGCTGACGTCGATGGCGGCCATCGGTGGGACGCCATTCCCGTGCGCCGCCGCCATGCCTAGGATCGTGATCATGGCCGCTGGCACCTCTTTCGCGCTGGGCCAGTTCCGCGCGCACACCGATTTCGGCCCCCGCGCCGACGACTTCACCGGCGTGGTCGTGGGCGACGACGTGGCCCCGCTGGCTGCCCTGTTCCCGGCCGCCCCCGACCTGGACGCGCTGCTGGCCGACTGGCCAACTCAGCTCAAGCTGCTGACCGACGTGGCCGGCGAGGCCCGGGCCGGGCGGCGCTGGGCCGACCTGGCCCGCCCGGTCAGCGACTTCGCCCGCCGGGCCCCGCTGCGTCCCGGCCAGATCTTCCAGAGCGGCGCCACCGCGCCAACGGAGGAGCGGGCCGCCAGCGGCACCCCGTACGTGTTCATCGGCCTGGCCTCGGCCATCTGCGGCCCGGACGACAACGTGGTGCTGCCCGACATCGGCACCCAGCACGACTGGGAACTGGAGCTGGGCGTGGTCATCGGCACCGAGGCCTACCGCGTCGGCACCGAGGAAGCACTGAGCCACGTGGCCGGCTACGT
>DASXMW010000100.1:0-12685 GCA_036495425.1 Streptosporangiaceae bacterium
CGGCCGCCGCGAGATCGCCGACGCCGTGCGCTCGCTGCTGCTGGAGCACGCCAACCGGGGCACCTCGATCGAGGAACTGGCCGAGGTCCTCGACGTCGAGCACATCGCCGACCACCTCTACACCGCGGGCCAGCCCGACCCAGACCTGGTCATCCGCACCTCCGGCGAGCAGCGCATCGGCGGCTTCCTGCTCTGGCAGACCATCCACTCCGAGTTCTACTTCTGCGACGCCTACTGGCCCGCCTTTCGAAAGGTGGACTTCCTCCGGGCGCTCAGGAGCTATGCGGCCCGCAGCCGAAGGTTCGGCGCCTGAGTTAGCCCGGGGGGACGACCCCCCGGAACCCCCCGGTGCGCTCCGCGCCCGCGCGGTGCTGCTCGCCGTGGTACCGGCCACTCACCGGGCGCAAGGCCCGGTTCGCTGGGCCGGTCAGATCGGCTCGACGTAGCCCGCTGCGGATCTGTCCGCGCCCCGTTCGTTCGGGTGACCCGCCGTAGGGCGAGTTGCCCGATCAAGGGGAAATTTTAATGTTTGAAGGTCGTTTATTTGGGTTAGCGGGCAGCCCTGAGTCCGGGCAATCGGACGTTTTGGGTGTAAGCGGGCGGAGATTGGGCACCGAATGGGCCGGCGTGTCGTGGGAAAGGCCCGCTACAGCCACCTCACCTGGAGTTTCCCAGCTTGTAGCCTTCTCGGTATTTCCAGAGTGGTGGTTATCCGGGTACCGTCGAAGTGCGGGCGGTAAGCGCCGCTCGCGGGAAGGCCCTTGGATTTGCGAAGCGTTCGCGTTTCCGGACGCAGGCGTGATGAAGGAAGGGCCGGATCAAGGCCCTTCATGGGTCTTCCCCGGTCCGTCCGGTACGCCTGTGAGCGTTACTCGCCAATCGGCTGGCGACGGGCTTTCGGGCCCGCCCGGCGAGCCGATGCCGGCGGTGACCGACATGGTCGCCGTGTGGTTCCAGGTAACGCGCGCCTCTCCGGGCACAGGCTCCTAGCAGGGTGCCAATCCGGGTATCCAAGGGAGATCGCGTGGCCAGTTCCTCGATTCGCCGTGGTCCGCAGCAATCCAGCGATCAGCCAGTCTCCGCGCCGGCCAAGACCCGCCGTCGCGCTGGCGCGCCCGCTGGGCGGTCCCGCAAGGGCCGTACGTACGTGCTCGACACCAGCGTGCTGCTCTCGGACCCGGGTGCCTTCACCCGGTTCGAAGAGCATCTCGTGGTCCTGCCGCTCGTCGTCGTCACCGAGCTGGAGGACAAGCGTCACCATCCGGAGCTGGGCTACTTCGCCCGCGAGGCGCTGCGCTTCCTCGACGACCTGCGGATAGAGCACGGCCGGCTGGACGCCGAGCTGCCCGTCAACGACGTGGGCGGCACGGTCAAGGTGGAGCTGAACCACACCGACAGCGGGGTCCTGCCCGCGGGCCTCCGGCTCGCGGACAACGACACACGGATCCTGTCGGTGGCCTGTAACTTCGCGGCCGAGGGCCACGACGTGGTGCTGGTCAGCAAGGATCTGCCGCTGCGGGTCAAGGCCGCGTCGGTCGGCCTGCCGGCCCAGGAGTACCGGGCCGGGCTGCCGGCCGACTCCGGCTGGATGGGCATGAAGGAGCTGACCGTCCCCCGGGCCGAGATCGAAGAGCTCTATTCCAACGGCGTGCTGGACTGCGCCGAGGCCCGTGACCTGCCCTGCCACACCGGCCTGGTGCTGGTGTCCGAGGGCGGCGGCGCGCTGGGCCGGGTCCGGGCCGACAAGTCGGTCCAGCTGGTCCGGGGCGACCGCGAGGTGTTCGGGCTGCGGGGCCGCAGCGCCGAGCAGCGGGTCGCGCTGGACCTGCTGCTGGACCCGGAGGTCGGCATCGTCTCCCTGGGCGGCCGGGCCGGCACCGGCAAGTCGGCGCTGGCCCTGTGCGCGGGCCTGGAGGCGGTCATGGAGCGCCGCCAGCACCGCAAGGTGATCGTGTTCCGGCCGCTGTACGCGGTTGGCGGCCAGGAGCTGGGCTATCTGCCCGGGTCCGAGGCCGACAAGATGAACCCGTGGGCCCAGGCCGTGTTCGACACCCTGTCCGCGGTCACCACCCAGGACGTCATCAACGAGGTGATGGCCCGGGACATGATCGAGGTGCTGCCGCTGACCCACATCCGGGGCCGGTCGCTGCACGACGCCTTCGTGATCGTGGATGAGGCCCAGTCGCTGGAACGGGGCGTGCTGCTCACCGTGCTGTCCCGGATCGGGTCGGGCTCCCGGGTGGTGCTGACCCACGACATCGCCCAGCGCGACAACCTGCGGGTCGGCCGGCACGACGGCGTGGTGGCGGTGATCGAGAAGCTCAAGGGCCACCCGCTGTTCGCCCACGTGACGCTGACCCGCTCCGAGCGGTCCCAGATCGCCGCGCTGGTCACCGAGATGCTGGAGGACTCCGGCCTGGAGGACACCAGCCAGTAACCGGCCGCGCCGGAACGCGGAAACCAGCCCGGATCCCCGGTCGCCCGCCCGCGGGTGATCGGGGATCTGTGCAACGAAGACACTGCCGCTTGCAGTAGCGTGACGCTCGTCATGGTGCACACATCCCCAGCCCCCGCAGACCGGCCGACGCCGGACACCGACTGGCCGGCGGTGTCGGTCGTCATGCCCGTGCGCAATGAGGAACGGCATCTGGCCGAGGCCGTCCGGCACATCCTGGAGCAGGACTACCCGGGTGAGCTCGAGCTCGTCCTGGCCATCGGGCCGTCCAGGGACCGGACCGAGGCCATCGCCGCCCAGCTGGCCGCGGACAACCCGCACGTGACCGTGGTGCCCAACCCGACCGGCAAGATCCCGTCCGGGGTCAACGCGGCCATCAAGGCGGCCCGGTTCGACGTGATCACCCGGGTCGACGGGCACGCCATGCTGCCCCCCGGCTATCTGCTCACCGCGATCGGGACCCTGCTGCGGACCGGGGCCGCCGACGTCGGCGGCGTGATGGCGGCCGAGGGCGTGACCGGGTTCGAGCAGGCCGTGGCCTGGGCCATGACCTCCAAGGCGGGCGTGGGCGGCGCCAGCTTCCACACCGGCGGCGAACCCGGCCCGGTCGACTCGGTCTACCTGGGCGTGTACCGCCGCGAAGCCATCGAGAAGGCCGGCGGCTACGACGAGGAGTACCTGCGCGCCGAGGACTGGGAGCTCAACCACCGGATCCGGCTGTCCGGCGGGGTGATCTGGTTCGAGCCCGAGCTGCGGGTCACCTACCGGCCCCGCTCCACCCCGCGGGCCCTCGGCGCCCAGTACTTCCACTACGGCCGCTGGCGCCGCGTGGTGGCCCGCCAGCACGTGGGCACGATCAACCTGCGCTACCTGGCCCCGCCCGCCGCGATGTCGGTCATCGCGGCCGGGACCGTGATCGGGGTGGCCGGCCTGGCCGGGATCGCCGCCGGCGCGCCCGACGGGGTCCGCTGGCTCACCCTCGGCCTGGCCGTGCCCGCCACCTACCTGGCCGGGATCACCGGCGTGGCCGCGGTCCTCGGCCGCGACCTGCCGCTCAGCGTCCGGTCCCGGGTCCCGGTGGCCCTGGCCACCATGCACCTGTGCTGGGGGGCCGGTTTCCTGACCAGCTCGCGCGGGCTGCTGCGCCGGATCGCGCGGGCCGCGGGACATAATGACGTATGACCTTTGATCTGCGCAGCCTGCTCGACGCGCACGCCGGTGAGGGCCCCGAACTGCACTCCCGGTACCTGAACCCGCAGCTGCCGCGGACGTTGCGCACGATCGGCTTCGACAAGAACTATGTCCGCGGCGAGGGGGCCTACCTCTACGACGCCGAGGGCAACGCCTACGCCGACTTCCTGTCCGGGTTCGGGGTGTTCGCGGCCGGCCGGTCCCACCCGGTCATCAAGCAGGCCCTGGCCGACGCGCTGGAGATGGACTTCGCGGCCTGGACGCAGTTCGACTGCCCGCCGATCCAGGGCCTGCTGGCCGAGCGGCTGCTGGCCAAGGCGCCCGGGCTGGAGCGGGTCTTCTTCTGCAACAGCGGTACCGAGGCGGTCGAGTCGGCGCTCAAGTTCGCCCGGCACGCCACCGGCCACAGTCGTTTTCTTTACGCCCGGCACGGCTTCCACGGGCTGACCACCGGGTCGCTGTCGGTTAACGGCGCCGAAGAGTTCAAGACCGGCTTCGGCCCGCTGTTGCCCGGCACCCAGATCCCGCTCGGCGATCTCGATGCGCTCGAGGCCGAGTTGCGCCGGGGCGACGTGGCCGCGCTGATCGTCGAGCCGGTCCAGGGGCACGGCGTGATGATGACGCCACCCGGGTTCCTGCCCGCGGCCAGGGCGCTGCTGCACTCCCGCGGCGCGCTGCTGATCTGTGACGAGGTCCAGGTCGGGCTGGGCCGCACCGGCCGCTTCTTCTCCTACGAGTTCGACGGCGACGTCCGGCCGGACATCGTGACCGTGGCCAAGGCGCTGTCCGGCGGCTACGTCCCGGTCGGCGCCATGCTGACCACCGACAAGATCTACTCGTCGGTGTACTCGTCCATGGACAAGCTGATGAAGCACTCCACCACCTTCAAGGGCGGCCCGCTGGCCATGGCGGCCGGGCTGGCCGCGCTGGCCGTCATCGACGACGAAGGCCTGGTCGAGAACGCCGCCCGGCGCGGCGAGGAGCTGATGCAGGGGCTCCAGGGGCTGCAGGCCAAGCACGACCTGATCAGGGACGTGCGGGGCAAGGGCCTGATCATCGGCATCGAGTTCGGCCGGCCGTCCGGGCTGAAGGCCAGGACGAACTGGGCCATGCTGCAGAAGGCCCGGGTCGGCCTGTTCGCGCAGATGGTGGTGGTCGCGCTGTTCCAGCGGCACCGCATCCTGACCCAGGTCTCCGGCGACCACATGGAAGTCATCAAGCTCATCCCGCCGCTGATGATCAGCGACACCGAGGTCAAGCTGTTCACCGAGTCGTTCGCCGAGGTCATGGAGGACGCCAGCAAGGGCAGCGGGCTCATGTGGGACTTCGGCCGGACCCTGGTCAAGCAGGCGATCAAGAACTAGGACGCCGGGGCCCCAGGGGGCCACGCACGGGCTCAGGCGCCGGAACGCCAGGCTCGCCAGCGCATCTTCCAGTCCGGGCGCCGGATGTTGACCGCGCTGCAGAACAGGTCGCAGTGGACCACCAGCACCGGCGCCCCGGGCCGGGGCGCCGGCAGGTCCGAGGACTTGGCGCTGAACACGGCCCGGCCGGTCAGCCGCACGTCGGTCCCGTCCGGCACGAAGATGGTCACCGCCCCGAACCTGGCCGTCACGTCGACCGAGGTGACCTGCTGCCCGATGGACGCCTCCTGCATCTCCAGGTGACAGTCGCCCAGCACCGAGCGGACGGCCAGGTGCGGTGGCACCACCCAGTGACCCTTGCGCGACTCGTTGCCCAGCACCGCCGTGATCTTCTCGGGCCGGGTCGCCGGGGCGGCGTGCGGTCCGGCGGCCGGGACCGCCGCGGCCGGGCCCGCGGGCAGGTCACCGGTCAGCCGGGCCAGGTCCCCGAGCGTGCGCGCGCCCAGGGCGGCCTCGCTCCGCTCCGAGTACTCATCGGGGCCGAGCCGGCCCTCCGCACTGGCCGCGGCCAGCACCTCGATGGTCTGGTCGCGATCCGCGTCCGACGCGCGCATCGGGTTGCCCGCGGGCTTCGGGTGCCTACGGTCGGGGCTCACAGGTGCCTCCCGGAAGTCAGCTGGGCATCAGCCGCAGGGTGGCGGCCGCGGCCGAGTCGTTGACCATCTGCCCAATGGTGGAGTGGCCGTAACGCGCGTACTTGCCGCGGTAGGCCTCGTCGACGCTGCTGCGCAGCTCACCGGGGCCGGCGCCGACGTCTTCGACCACCACGTCGGCCTCCAGGCCGGGGACCTGGACCCGGGCCCGTGGTTCGGTCAGCACCTGGCCGAACCACCCGGTCGTGCGCCGGTGCCAGGTCCGCACGTACACCTGGCCGCCGGCGGCCACGACCCAGATCGGCACCCAGCGGCGCAGGGAACCGTCGGGCCGCCTGCTGGCGATCCGCAGCTCCTCGGCCGCGCCGATCCGCTCCAGCTGCTCCGGCGTCCAGGCGGCGGTCATGGCTGGTCCTCACCGGCCAGGACGCGGGCGATGGCCAGGTCCCGGGGGTAGGTGATCTTGAGGTTCTGCTCGCTGCCCTCGACCACGTGCACCGGGACGCCGGGCAGGTAGCGCAGCACCACCCCGCAGTCGTCGGTCGGCTCGTAATCCGGGTCGGCCAGGGCCAGTTCGTGGGCCCTGGTGATGACCGGCAGCCGGAACCCCTGCGGAGTCTGGCAGCGCAGCAGGGTGTCCCGCCGCGGGATCTGCCTCATCACGCCGCTCTCCACCACCACGATCGTGTCCGCGGTGGGCATGGCCACCCCCACCGCGTCCACCCGCTGCAGCGCGGCCACGCAGTCGGCGATGATCCGCTGGCCGACCAGCGGCCGGGCCGCGTCGTGCAGCAGCACCGCCCACTGGTCCGGGTCGCGGTCCGCGTGCGCCTCGCGGCCAGCGTGAACGGCGGCGATCGCGGCCCGGGTCGAGCCGGGCCGGGTGCTGCCGCCTTCGATGATCCCGGTCAGCTTGCCATAACCTCGACCATGCGGGCCCCGCCCGTCCAGCAGTTCCTTGGCGTCGGCGGTGCGCCCGGGCGGCATGACCACCAGCACCTCGTCCACGCCGGGGGCCGCGTCGAACGCGGCCACGCAGTGCTCCAGCAGGGTCCGGCCGTCCAGCTCCAGCAGCTGCTTGGGCACCCCGGCGCCGAACCGCTGGCCCGATCCGCCCGCCAGCACGACCCCGACCATCCGCATGAGCCGGACTCTACTGGATGGGCCGGGATACGGCGCGCCGCGTGTCCACGGGTATTCAGGGGGTTAGCTCGGTAGTCTGCAGGGAACGTTGTGGGCCTGAAAGTGCCTGCGTACCACGGTCGGTGGGCCGCTGAAAGGACGTCCGATGACCGTTGCCCTGGTCCTCACGGCCGAGCCGGCCGCCGGGCTGCGCGGCCAGCTGAGGTCGCTCGGCGTTCGCCGGGTGGACGCCACCGATGACGCCGGGTCCGGCGGAGGGCTGCTGGCCATCGCCGCGGCCGCCCGGGCCACCAGCGAACCCATGCTGATCTGCGGCGGCGACCTGGCCGTGCCCCGGCAGGCGCTGGCCCGGCTGCTGGACACCGCCGGGACCGCGGGCTACGCCGAGGCCCGGGACGACTGCCGGGCCATCCTGGTCGACCCGTCCGACCTGCGGGCGCTGGCCGAGGCGGCCGAATACCTGGCCGCGCAGCCCGCGGCCCCGGACCAGGTCAGCGCGCTCATGGGCGAACTGGCCCGGCGCGGGGTCGACGTGCAGTTCGTCGAGGCCCGGCCGGACGGGGACGCCGACCGGGACGAGGACGGCCTGGTCGCCGAGCTGTTCGCGGACCCGATCGCCCGCGACGTGGCTTCCTGGGCCGCCGACCGCGCGCTGGCCCCGGCCGCGCTGCTGGGCATCAGCCTGGGCCTGGGCCTGGCCTCGGCGATCTGGTTCTCCGAGCCCATCGCCAGCGCCAAGGCCATGGCCGGGGTCACCCTGCTGGCGGCCTACGTGTGCAGCCGGTCCGGCCGGCTGCTGGCCCGGTCGCCCGGCCCGGTGCTGGCCGCGATCGGGTCACTGGGGTCCCGGGCCGGCGCCCGGGCCGGGGTCATCCAGCCCGCCGGGGACTGGCTGGCCGCGGCGGGCTGGGCCATCACCGAGTGCGCGGTCTACGCGGGCCTGGCCGCCAGCGTCGGCCTGGGCGACGTCAGCGTGGCCGGGGTCATCGGCGGCGGCCCGGGCGGCGTGTGGCACCTGGCCGTGCTGGCCCTGGCCGTGGTGGCCGTCCGCCGCATGACCGACCTGTGCTACGAGCGGGCCACCGAGGACAGCGGCGGCCGGACCCGGCTGCCGCGGTCGGCCACCCGGCGCCGGCTGGAGCGGGCCCTGACCCTGCCCGCCGGGGAGCGGGCTCTGGTGGTGATCGTGGTCGGCGGCATCTGGGGACCGCGCATCGCGTTCATGGTCCTGATCGCGGGAGGCGTGCTCGCCATCGGCTACCTGCTCACGGCCCGGGTGGTGGGCATGCGGGACGCGGTCAGGTACGGCGGCACGTTCGAGCGGGTCCCGGCCCCGCTGGCCGCGGGCCCGGCCGGCCCGGACGACGGCTCGATCAGCCTGGACGCCGCGATCAGCCCGCTCGGCGGCGTGCTGGGCGCCCTGACCGGCCCGCCGAGCCAGGACGGGCAGAGCCAGGACGGGCCGAGCCAGGACGGGCCGAGCCAGGACGGGCCGAGCCCGCCCGGCGAGCCCGGCCAGGACGACGACGCCGAGGACGACGAGTCCGCCGCCAGCCTGCTGCCGGGCGGGCTGTCCCGGCCCGCGGACGCGCCGCCCGGGAAGCGCAGGCCCCGCGTGGCCACGGTGGCCGAGAGCGTGGGCAGCTTCCAGATCGCCGCTTACCGCGACGACGGCCCCATCTCACTGTGGCTCGGCCGGCTGGTCGAAGGCCGCATCCCGCCGGTGCCGCCGCTGATCGTCGGGCTGTTCGTGACCTGCGCGCTGGCCGCGCTGGGCATGGGCAACCTGTCCGGGGTGCTGCTGCTGACCCCGGTGGAGGCGATGCTGCTGGCCGGCCTGGGTTCCAGCCACCCGCACGACGGCCGGCTGGACTGGCTGGTGCCCGCGGCCATCCAGGCCGCCGAGTACCTGTTCCTGGCCGCGCTGGCGTTCACCCACAAGGTGCCCTCGCCGCTGGTGTTCGCGCTGGTGGCCGCGGTCGTGCTGCGGCACCTGGACGTGGCCTACCGGGCCCGGCACCGGATCGCCTGGCCGGTGACGGGCCGGATCCGCACGTTCTCCGCGACCTACGGCCTGACCTGGCCGCCGACCGCCGCCGACGGCCGGCCCGCCGACGTGACCGGGCTGGGCTGGGAGATCCGCATGCTGGTGCTCGGCATCGGGGCCGCCATTGGCGTCACCCCGGCGGCCAGCGTGCTGCTGGCCGGGTACCTGTGGGGCCTGCTGGCCCGGGACTTCCTCACCCGCTGGCTGGGTGTCCGCGACCGGCCCGCCCTGGCCGGCCCGGCCGCCGCCGAGACCCCGGCCGCCTGACCAGGCCGGACCCGGCCGGCGCCCCCAATCCTATCGATTTAACAGGGTTTGACCTGCGATTACACCGGCTGACGGTACTGGCTACAGTGAGGTCCCGGGGAACGGACAACCTCGCGGGAGGCGGCTCAGATGTGGTCCGCGCTCTGGCGCCGCGGGCAGCGGCCCAGCGAGCGCCTGCGCATTCCGCAGCCGCTGATCAGGACCCGGCTGCCGTCCGGCCGCGGCGCCACCGAGCAGCCCAACGTGACCAGCGACGGCGACACCGTGCTCAGCCCGATGTTCTGGATGGTGCTGGTGGCCACCGGCATCGCCGCCGGGCTGTTCGGCGACCTGCTGATGTGGATCCTGTACAGCGTCGAGCACCTGGCCTTCGGCTTCGACGCCGGGCCGCTCGAGGACGGGGTCCGGCACGCCTCCGACCCCCGGCGGCTGATCTCGCTGCTGCTGGCGGGCCTGATCGGCGGGATCGCCTGGTACCTGCTGCGCCGCTGGACCCCCGGCGAACGGTCCGAGATCGACGACTCGGTCTGGAACGGGGACGGCAAGCTGTCGTTCCGCCGCTCGGCCGGCACGTCGGTCATCTCCGTGGTCGTCATCGGCATGGGCGCCTCGCTCGGCCGGGAGGCCGCCCCCAAGCTGATGGGCGGCTTGTCGGCCAGCCTGCTGGCCACCTGGGCCCACCTGTCGGTGGGGCAGCGGCGGCTGCTGGTCGCCTGCGGCGGCGGGGCCGGCCTGGCCGCGGTCTACAACGTCCCGCTGGCCGGGGCGCTGTTCACCGCCGAGGTCATGGTGGGCTCGCTGGCCCTGCCCGTGGTCCTGCCCGCGCTGGCCTGCTCCGGCATCGCCACCGCGGTGGCCTGGATCTACCTGCCCGCCCACGCCACCTACCTGGACATCCCGGCCTACCCGTTCACGGGGACGCTGCTGGCCTGGTCGCTGCTGGCCGGCCCGGTCATCGGTGTCATCGCCGCGGTGTACATCCGGCTGATCGGGTGGGTCTCCTACTACCGGTTCACCGGCTGGCGGTCGATCCCGGCCATGGTGGTGGCGTTCGGGATCCTGGGCCTGATCGGATTCCAGTACCCGCAGTTGTTCGGCAACGGCCGGGACATGGCCCACGACGCCTTCGTCGGCCTCGGGGGCTTCGGCCTGCTGGCCGCCCTGTTCGTCCTCAAGCCGCTGGTCACCTCGCTCTGCCTGGGCAGCGGCGCCACCGGCGGCCTGATCACCCCCACGTTCAGCACCGGGGCGGTGTTCGGCGGCGCGGCCGGCATCGCCTGGAGCTACCTGTGGCCCGGGTCTCCGTCCGGCGCCTACGCCCTGATCGGCGCGGCCGCCTTCCTCGGGGCGGCCATGCAGGCCCCGCTGGCGGGCCTGGCCCTGACCCTGGAGCTCACCCACAGCGGGTTCGCGATCATGGTCCCCATGCTGGCGGCCACGGTGACGGCCACGATCGTGTCCCGTTACATCGACGGGTACTCGATCTATTCGGCCCGGCTGCCACCGAACCGCGGCGGCCCGGTCCGCCGGGCCCGGCCGCCCGGCCGTCCCGAGCCGGGAACCGATTCCGAAAGCCTGGACACCGCCTGATCGGGCTGATGTGGCCGGCAGGTCGTGTTTCGTCCCAGCGCGGGTCATAGTCCGTGAACCGGGGATTAACCTCCCTGCGCGGTTCGCGTGCCGGCGGTAGCCTCGACGGGAGCAAGGGATAGGATCTCGCGCGGGGAGGATCTTGGATGTCCTTGCTGACCGGTAGCCCAGTTCGCGGGGGCGTCTGGCGGGCGAGCCCGGAACTGTCCTGGTCGTCACTGGTCACCCGGCACCGGGCCTGGGTCGCGGCCGCCTTCGCGGCCTGCGGCCTGTTCGGCTTGGGGGTCACGCTCGTCTCGACCGACCACCTGCACCGCGTGTGGGGCCTGATGGCCGCCTGCGGCTACGGGCTGGCCACCGTGGCCGTGCTGGCCTGGCGCGCACGCGGCGCCGACCTGGCCCTGGGCCTGGCCCTGACCGGGGCGCTGATCGTGCCGCTGTCCTGGATGGCGGTCACCGGCCAGGGCCAGCCCGAGGTGGCCGTCATCATCCGCTCGGCCGAGCTGCTGGTGCACCACGCCACCCCGTACGAGGCCCCCGGCCTGCTCCGGAACACCCACAACCCGAACGCCTACAACCCCTACCTGCCGGCTATGACGTTCTTCGCCCTGCTGCGGACGGTGGCCCCGCACAACCCGCTGGCCGATCCGCGGGTCTGGTTCGGCGTGGTGTTCGCGGGCTGCTTCGCGCTGGCCCTGCGGGTCGCCCGGGCCCGGGACGTGGCCCGCTGGACCGTGTTCGTCACCGCCACCCCCATCATCGCCTTCGAGCTGGCCGTGGGCGGCACCGACGTGCCCATCATCGCCATGATCTGCCTGGGCTTCGCGCTGATGTGGCGGTACCCGCACCCGGTCTCGGCCGGCCTGGCCTTCGGCGTGGCCGCGTCCATGAAGGCCACCGCCTGGCCCGCGGTGGTCGTCGCGGTCAGCCTGGCCCTGGCCCGGGACGGCAAGCGGGCCGCCGCGATCATGGCCGCGATGTCCCTGGGCGTGGTCGCGCTGCTGGTCGGGCCGTTCGCCATCATCCAGCCCGAGTCCCTGGTCAAGAACACGATCCTGTTCCCGCTCGGCCTGGCCAGCGTGACCTCGGCCGCGGTCAGCCCGTTGCCCGGGCACCTGATCGCCGAGACCGGCCACCTGGGCCGCATGTGCGTGATCGCCGCCCTGGTCGCCACCGCCCTGGCCATCGCGGCGTCGCTGATCTTCCGCCCGCCCCGGCACGTCCCGGCCGCCGCGACCCGGCTCATCGTGGCCCTGACCCTGATGTTCGTGCTGGCCCCGGCCACCCGCTTCGGCTACTTCATCTACCCGGGCGGCATCCTGGCCTGGCTGCTGCTCTGCCTGGTGACCCAGCCCCGCGCGTTCAGCCCCGCGGGCGTCCCGCCCCCGGACGACCCGGCCCTCGCGGCTCGCATCCCCCCACCCCGCCGCACCTAGCGCGGTCCCGGCAGCCGGCCCTCATCCATCCGGGGCAAATGCGCATTTACCCCGGAAAGTACGGGGGTGAATGCGCATTTGCCCCCATAGGGCGGGGCGTCCCAACCGGCTCAGGGGGCGAACTCGGCGGGCTGGTCGGGGCCGCTGAAGGCGTTCTTGTCGCCGCAGATGTTGGCGCTGCCGTTGATGCCGCCGTAGGTCTTGGTCACGTTGCCGATGTTGCCCGGCGAGCCGGCACCCGAGCCCGAGCCCGTAGAGCCCGACGAGCCAGCACTGGCCGACGGGCTGGCCGAAGCCGGCTTCAGCCCGTTGTAGTCAGATCCGAGGATCAGGTCGACGGCGTCGGAGGGCACCCCGCTGGCCGAGCTGACCGGCTGGACCTGGGCGTTGGGCACCACCGCGGCCAGGGCCCTGGCCGCCCCGGCCTGGTCGGCCGAGCTGTACTGGATGATCGTGGTCGATGACGGCTCGGCCGCGTTGCCCGTGCCGACCACCTGGAAGCCGCCCTGGGTCAGCGCGCCCGAGGACTGGGTGGCCAG
>DASXMW010000101.1:0-1937 GCA_036495425.1 Streptosporangiaceae bacterium
AGGAGGCCGGGCCGCAGGCAGAGGTCCTGGCCGCCGCGAGGGCACGGGGATGGCGCGGCCGTGGCCGCTGGGTGGCCCTGGGCATCGTGGTCGTGGTGGCGGCCTCGGCGGTGTCGGCGTGGCGAGCCGGGGTGTTTTCCCCGGCCGCCTCGTCCGGGTCCGGGCTGGAGGCGCCCGCCCCTGCGACGGCGGCCGTGACCCGGCAGGACCTGTCGGCGACGACGCCGGTGACCGCGACGCTGGGGTACGCCGACTCTTTCACGGTGCTGGGGCACGGCGGCGGCACGCTGACCTGGCTGCCGTCACCGGGGCAGGTGATCCGGCAGGGGCAGGTGCTGTACCAGACCGGCAACGGCTCCCCTGTGGTGCTGCTATACGGCAGCGTCCCGGACTGGCGGGCGCTGGAGGAGGGGATCACCGGCCAGGACGTGACCCAGCTCAACCACGACCTGGTGGACCTCGGCTACGCCAGCCGCGCGGATCTCTCCGCGCCGGGCTGGGATTACTACTCGTGGCAGACGGCGTACGGAGTGCAGCGGCTTGAAGAACACCTGAGGGTCTCCTTCCCGCCGGGGAGCCTGTCTGTGGGACAGGTGGTGTTCGAGCCGGAGGCGCTGCGGGTCAGCCAGGTGGCCGGGAGCCTGGGCGGCCCGGCGTCCGGGCCGGTGCTGGCGGCGACCTCGGACCGGCACGTGGTGACGATCCCGCTGGACGCCTCCCAGCAGAGTGAGGTGAAGGCGGGCGACCGGGTGACGGTAACGCTGCCCGACGGGACGATCACGCCGGGCGTGATCTCCTCGGTCGGCACGGTGGCGACCACCACGTCCGGGCAGCAGGGACAGGGCCCGACCACGACGATCCCGGTGCAGGTCACGCTGACCGATCGAGGCGCGGCGGGCACCCTGGACCAGGCGCCGGTGACGGTCGACATCACCACCGCCACCGCGAAGAACGTCCTGGTGGTCCGGGTGGACGCGCTGCTGGCTCAGTCCTCCGGGAGGTACGTCGTGGAGGTGGTCGGCCCGGGGAACACGCGGCGCTGGGTGCCGGTGACGCCCGGGATCTTTGACGACGCTGACGGGCTGGTGCAGGTGACCGGGGCGCTGACCCCCGGGCAGCGCGTCGTGGTGCCGGCCTCGTGACCGCGCCGGAACCGGTGCTGGAGCTGGAGCGGGTGATCAAGCAGTATCCCGGGTCGCCGCCGGTGCGGGCGCTGGATCAGGCGAGCCTGGCGGTGACGGCCGGGGAGCTGCTGGCGGTGGTCGGCCCGTCCGGGTCGGGCAAGTCCACGCTGCTGCACCTGATGGGCACCCTGGACCGGCCGACGGCCGGGACGGTCCGCGTCACCGGCCTGGACGTGGCGCGGATGCGGGACCGGGAGCTGGCGGCGCTGCGGGCGTCCCGGATCGGTTTCGTGTTCCAGCAGTTCTTCCTCGCCGAGCACCAGAGCGTGCTGGGCAACGTGGCCGACGGGCTGCTGTACGCCGGCATCCGCCGCGGCGAGCGGCGGCGGATGGCGACAAACGCGCTGGCCAGGGTGGGGCTGGCGCACCGGGCCGCCGCCCGGCCGACCGAACTGTCGGGGGGCGAGCGGCAGCGGGTCGCGATCGCGCGGGCGGTGGCGGGCGCGCCGCCGGTGGTGCTAGCCGATGAGCCGACCGGGAACCTGGACTCGGCCACCGGGGCCGCAATCCTGGAGCTGCTGGAAGAACTCAACGCGGCGGGCACCACGGTCATCGTCATCACCCACGACCACGCGGTCGCCGCCCGGACGCGGCGGCGGATCGAGATGCTCGACGGGCACATCGTCGCCGACACCAGCCCCGCGCGGGAAGGGCCGTCATGACCCCCCCGGCCCCGGCCCGGCTGCATCCCGGGGACCTGGCCGCCCTGGCCAGCATCGGGCTGCGGACCCGCAAGCTGCGCGCCGGGCTGTC
>DASXMW010000102.1:0-18337 GCA_036495425.1 Streptosporangiaceae bacterium
CCTGATCATCACGGCCGGGGTGCTGGCCGAGCTGACCCAGAGCGGGCTGGCCGGCGGGGCCGGGCCGCTGGCCGGGAACCGGGTGGGCGTGGTCACCCCGTCCGGCGGGGCGTCGGAGATCATCGCCGACCGGGCCGAGGACGAGGGCCTGGCCCTGCCCGCCTTCACGCCCGCCACCACGGCTGCGCTCAAGGAGATGCTGCCCGCGTTCGCCGACGTGGCCAACCCGCTCGACGTGACCGGCTACGTGGTGGTGGACCGGACCCTGCTCGGCCGGGCCCTGGAGATCGTGGTCACCGACCCGGGCCTGGACGTGGTGCTGCTGCTGGCCGACGTGCTGCGGGACGAGCCCGCCGACCCGGCCCTGCCCCGCATGCTGTACGAGGCCAACGCGCGCCGGATCGCCGCCTCGCCGCGCCCGGTGGTGGTGGTCAGCAACGCGCTGACCGACATCACCCCGGTCGGCCGGCGGCTGCTGGCCGGCAGCGGCTACCCCTACGTGGCGGGCGGCATCGAGCACGGCATGACCGCCATCGGAGCCGCGGTCCGCTGGTCCCGCGCCCGGGCCCGGACCCAGACGACTGACCTTCCATTGGATATCGAAGGTCATCTCCCCGAGTCCCCGGTCATCCCGGAGAGCGGCGGCCCGGGGGTTCAGGACGGCGTGTGGGCCGAGGACCGGGCCGCCGCCTTCCTGGCCGGTTGCGGGGTCCCGGTGGTGCCCGCCCGCGCGGCCGCCGGCGAGGAAGCCGCCGCGGCCGCCGCCCGTGAGCTGGGCTACCCGGTGGTGGTCAAGGCGGCCGGGCTGGCCCACAAGAGCGACACCGGCGGGGTCCGGGTCAACCTGGGCGACGAGGCCGCGGTCCGGGACGCCTACCGCGCGGTGCGGGCGGTGGCCGAGGGCGGCCCGGTGCTGGTCCAGCCGTTCCGGGCCGGCGGCATCGAGCTGATCACCGGGATCGTGCGCGATCCGGCCTGGGGCCTGATGCTGGCGGTCGGCCTGGGCGGCATCTGGGTCGAAGTCCTCGCCGACGCCGCCCTGCGCCCCCTCCCGGTCAGCGCGGCCGAGGTCGAGGAAGCCCTGGACGGGCTGCGCGGCTCCGCGGTGCTGCGCGGGGCCCGCGGCGCGCCCCCGGCCGACCTGCCCGCGGTGGCCGGGGTGATCGCGCGGATCGCGGCGGTCGCCGCCGCCCTCGGCGACCGGCTGGAGTCGCTGGAGGTCAACCCGCTGCTGGTGCGGGGGGATCAGGTCGAGGCGCTGGACGCGCTGATCACCTGGAGGTCCTAGTGGGCCTCGCGGTCAGCGGGCACGGCAGGCCAGGCCCGGCCCGCCATCACGGCCAGGTGCAGGGCGACCATGGTGTCCTCCAGCTCGGGGACCTGGGCGGTCCGGCCGGCCCGGACCCGGGCCTTGACCAGCTCGGCGGTGGCTCCGGCCAGGGCCAGGAAGGCGTCGTAGGGCAGCGCCGGCCAGTCCGGGTGCCGGGGCCGGGCCCGGTCGTGCCAGGCCTGGTTCAGGTCGGCGTACCGGTGCTGGGCCCGGGCCAGCTGGCCGACGGCCCGCGGGCCGGCCGCGGGCATGTCGACGTAAAAGATCTTGGCGAACTCCGGCTCGGCCGACATGAAGCCCAGGAAGCCCCGGCAGGCCACCCGCAGCACCTCCTCGTCGGCGGTGCCGGGCCCGGCGGCCCGGGTCGCGCCCACGATCCTGCTGTCCATCAGCCGGCCGCCCTCGCCCGCCGCGACCAGGAAACAGTCTTCCTTGTCGGCGAAGTGGGTGTAGAAGGCGGCCCGCGAGACCCGGGCCCGGCGGACGATGTCGGCCACCGTCACCTCGGGATAGCTCGATCCGGCCACCGCCGCCACCACCGCGCGCAGCAGCCGCTCGCGCTGGGAGGCCTGCACGGCCGGGGCCGGCAGGCGGCTGCGGCCGCGCGGCAGTCCTGGCTTGCCCTCGTGCGTATCGGCCAGGGTGCCGCCGGTGACGGTGAGGCCCTTAATGGCGTCGTCGGGAGCCCCTTGCCTGGTGTGAACCACACGCCTAGAGTATCGGGCGAACACCTCAAGTACACAGACGTACTTTTGGATTTACCGGTGTTCCGGAAGGTTGTTGGCGGACTGGTCTGACTCAAAGGAGAGAAGATGGCAACCACCGTGGACGGCGCCGCTCCTGCTTCGGGCCTGGTGGCCCGTAGTTTGTGGCAGCGGCAACTGAACCACTACCCGGACACCGGGCGGCGGGTGCTTTACCTGAGCATCGTGGTGCTGGCCACGATCATGCTCTACTACGCGCTGTACATCCCGGGTGCGGTCTCGCCGGCCATCATCGCCAACTTCCACATGACGTTCTCCTACTACGTCTACATCATCGTCGTCGGCAACGCGGTCGGCGCGTTCGGCTCGCTGCTGGCCGGCCTGGCCGACCGCTGGGGCCGGGCCAACCTGGTCGCCTACGGGCTGGTGGTCACGGCCCTGCTGGTCCTGTTCGGCATACCGAACGCTCCCAACAAGCTCACCTACGGCATCGTGTTCGGCGCGATCGCGGTGGTCGAGGGGATCATCCTGGTCGCCACCCCGGCCCTGATCCGCGACTTCTCCCCGCAGCTGGGCCGGGCCTCGGCCATGGGCTTCTGGACCCTGGGCCCGGTGGTCGGCAGCCTGATCGTCGCCATCGTGTCCAGCGCCACCCTGTCCCACCTGCACGCCTGGCAGGACCAGTTCGTCATCTGCGGCATCGTGGGCCTGTTCGTGGCCGCGATCGCGGTGGTCGCGCTGAAGGAGTTGTCCCCGGCCCTGCGCGACCAGCTCATGGTCAGCCTGCGCGACCGCACGCTGATCGAGGCCCGGGCCAAGGGCATCGACCTGTCCGAGAGCCTGAAGCACCCGTGGCGCCAGATGCTGCACCTGGACGTGATCGGCTCGGCCTTCGCCATCTCGGTGTTCCTGATCATCTACTACACCGCGGTCGGTTTCTTCACCATCTACTTCTCCTCGCTGTTCGGGTACTCGCTGTCCAGGGCCAACGGGCTCGGCAACTGGTTCTGGGCCTTCGACGCGGGCGCGCTGATCCTGGTCGGGATCATCTCCGACCGGGTCAAGGTCCGGAAGCCGTTCATGGTCCTGGGCGCGGTGGGCGCGATCGTGATGACGATCATCTTCGCCAGCTACGCGGGCCACCCGCACACCAGCTACACCACGTTCGCGCTGACCATCAGCCTGCTGGCGGTGTTCCTGGCCATCGCCTACGCACCCTGGATGGCCAGCTTCACCGAGACCGTGGAGAAGCACAACCCGGCCCTGACCGCGACCGGGCTGGCCGTGTGGGGCTGGATCATCCGGGTCGTCATCGCGGTGTCCACGCTGTGCCTGCCGTTCGTGGTCAGCTCGATGACCCCGCTGGTCAACTACGGCAGCCAGGTCTCGGCGCTGAGCACCAAGTACGCCCAGCAGCTGACCACGGCGGCGGCCATCGACCCGGCCACCCAGGCCGCGCTCAACGCCAACCCCGCCAACAAGGCCGCCCTGGCCAAGGCGGTGGGCGAGATCGCCCAGAAGGAGCAGGTGTCCGTCCCGGTGGCCACGGCCCGGCTGGTCGCGCTGGCCCGGGTGCCCCGGGCCGACCTGGCCTTCCTGCAGGCCCACGGGCCCAAGGTCGAGAGCGCGTCCAAGGCGGCCGCGGGTCAGTGGAAGAACTGGTGGTGGGTGGCGGTCGGCGGTGAGGTGGTCTTCATCCCGCTGATCTTCCTCATGACCGGGCGCTGGGACCCGCGCCGGGCCCGGCAGGACGCCGCCGCCCACGAGCAGCGCGTGCAGGAGGAACTGGCCGCGCTGCGGAGCGAGTAGGGCGGCCGAGCCAGGCGGGAGGGTGGCCGGGCCCCCGCGGCCACCCTCCCGCCTCCCTTTACGGCGCTTCGCCGTGCAGGAACTGGATGTAGCGCTCGGCCGAGGTCTCCAGCAGCTGCCGGGCCCCGGAGTAGATGGTGGGCTTCCAGCCACCGTAGATCCGGTCGAACGGGAACGGCCGCACCGCGTCCAGAATCCCGCGGATCATCGTCTCGGACAGCGGCAGCCGGTTGGGCGCGCTCCAGATGAAGGTGAGCCGGTCTTCGCCCGGGGTGACGAAGATCGTGTCCCCGGTCAGCAGGGCGCCGGCACCGTCCGCGCCGTCGGCCCAGTGCACCACCGCGCTGCCCGGGAAGTGGCCGCCGCACTGCACCAGCGTGACCCCGGGCAGCACTTCCAGCCGCCCGGCCCAGGTGCGGATGGCCGGGTCGGGCTCGGTCACCCAGCTGCTGTCGGCCTCGTTAACCAGCACGTCGGCGCCGAACGCCCGGGCCCACCCGGCCATGGCCCCGTAGAAGTGCGGGTGGCTGGCGGTCACCGCGCGCAGCCCGCCGCTGGCCCGCACCCGCTCGATGGCCTCGTCGTCGACGAAGCCGGGCGGGTCCCAGAGCAGGTTGCCCCGGCCGGTGCGGACCAGCAGGGCCCGCTGCCCGATGCCCACCGCCGGCGTGACCCCGACCCCGGTCAGGCCCGGCTCCACCGCCCAGAACTCGGTGTGGCGCTTCTCGCCGCCTTCGCCCGCCAGCTCGCCGTGGGTGGTCCAGCGCTGGCCGGACGGCGGCACCCACTGGCGCTCGTCCGAGCAGATCTTGCAGGCCGCGGGCGGGTTGTCGGTGTCGGGATAGTGGTTACCGCAGGTGGCGCAGATCCAGTCGGCCAACGGCCCCCCATGAGGTCAGCACAGTGTCGGTCGGTCAGCACGGGTCGAGGTCAGGAGAAGTCCTCCGGGGTGAACGCGCGCGGCTCCACCAGCACCAGCCAGTTACCGGTGTTGTCGCGCATCACCGCCTCTATACCGTACGGCCGCTCCGACGGTTCCTGCAGGAACGTGACCCCCTTGGCGCTCAGCTCGGCGTAGGTCTTGCGGCAGTCGTCGACCTTGAGGCCCAGCCCGCCCATCTGCCCCTTCTCCAGCTGGCCGCGGATGAACCGGGCCGCCTCGTCGTCCAGCGGCGGGCCCGGCACCATCAGCGTCACCTCGAGCTCGGGCTGGCTCGGGTGCCCGATGGTCAGCCACCGGTAGCCCTCGCCCATGGCGATGTCGGTCCGGGTCTCGAAGTTGAGGTTCTCGACGTAGAAGTCACGGGCCTTGTCCTGGTCCAGGCAGTACACGGTGACCAGCGAGATGTTCGAAATCATGCCCCGACCCTAAGCCGCCCGCCCCGCCCCGAGCTTCTCCCAGATTGCGCACCTGCCCCCGCCCCCGGCCGGCCCCGGCCCCCGGGTCCCCGAGCCGCCCCGGCCGCCAGCCCCGGACTCCGGCCCCAAGCCGGCCCCCAAACTCCCTTGCCTTGCCGCCTATATACTCAGTATTATTCTGAGCATGCTACGGATCGAAGGCCGCTGATGAGCGTCCGGCACGCGCTGCTGGCGCTGCTGAGCGAGGGGCCCAAGTACGGGCTCCAGCTCCGGGAAGAGTTCGAGGCCCGGACCGGCGAGGTCTGGCCGCTCAACGTCGGGCAGGTCTACACGACGCTGCAGCGGCTCGAGCGGGACGGGCTGGTCGAGTCGGACGGCGAGCCGGACGAGGGGCCGCAGAAGGGATTCCGGATCACCGCGGCCGGCGGCGAGGAACTGGCCGGGTGGCTGCGCACGCCGCCCGACCTGGCCTCCCCGCCGCGGGACGAGCTGGTCATGAAGGTGCTGGTCGCCACCACGGTGCCCGGCGTCAACGTGCACGAGATCATTCAGGCTCACCGCCGCTACCTGGTGCAGCTGATGCAGCAGTGGACGCGGATCAAAGAGGAGGAGGCCGGGTCCGATCTGAACCTGGCCCTGGTCGTCGACGCCGAACTGTTCCGGCTCGACGCGGTCGTCCGCTGGCTGGACTCCGCCGACGGCCGGATCAAGCGCGCCGCCAATGATCCTCTCACCCAGCCGTCGGCGGAGCCGGTCGCTCCGCTGCCTCGGCTGCGCCGCCGGGCGGGGACCCGGCGATGAAACAGCAGAACCCTGGGGGGCAAAACCACAAGGAGACGGGGATGTCTGTACTGGAGCTACGGGGCGTAACGAAGACCTACGGGACCGGCGAGGCCGCGGTCCATGCGCTGGCCAACGTCGACCTGACGGTGGAAGCCGGTCAGATGGTGGCGGTCATGGGCCCGAGCGGGTCCGGCAAGTCCACGCTTCTCACGATCGCCGGCAGCCTGGAGGAACCCGACCAAGGTGAGGTCCGGGTGGCGGGCGCGCTGCTGGGGGAGCTGTCGGCCCGGGCCCGGGCCCGGCTGCGGCGGCGCACGGTGGGGTACGTGTTCCAGGATTTCAACCTGCTGCCCGGGCTGACCGCGGCCGAGAACGTGGCCCTGCCGCTGGAACTGGACGGCGTCTCGGCCCGGACCGCCCGCGCCGCGGGCCTGCGGGCCCTGGAGGACCTGGGGCTCAGCGAGCGGGCGGGCCGGTTCCCGGACGAGCTGTCCGGGGGTGAGCGCCAGCGGGTGGCCATCGCCCGGGCCCTGGCCGGGGAACGGCGGCTGCTGCTGGCCGACGAGCCGTCCGGCGCGCTGGACTCGGCCAACGCCGAGGCGGTCATGCGGCTGATCCACAGCGCCTGCAAGCGGGGCGTGGCCGCGGTGGTGGTCACCCACGACGCGCAACTGGCCTCCTGGGCCGACCGGGTGGTGTTCCTGCGCGACGGGAAGATCATCGACCAGACCGTGCCCGCGCCCGGGCCGGAGTCGCTGCTCAGCCAGGGACAGACCCCGTGAGCACGGCGCTGCGGGAGCGCCCGGCGGGCCCGGAGCCCGCGGGCGCGGGGACCCGGGACGGGGGCGTCCCCGCGCGGCGGGCGGTGATCCGCTGGGCCTGGCGGCTGTTCCGCCGCGAGTGGCGACAGCAACTGCTGGTGCTGGCCCTGGTCACGGTGGCGGTGGGCGCGACCTTCCTCGGCGCGGCGGTGGCCACCAACTCCCAGGGTCACGCCAGCGGCGAGTTCGGCACCGCGCAGGACCTGGCCACCTTCTCCGGCAACGACCCGCACCTGGCCGCCGGGATCGCCTCGCTTCACCACCGCTTCGGCCGCACCGATGTGATCGAGAACCAGGTCATCCCGGTGCCCGGCTCGACCAGCACCTATGACCTGCGCGCCCAGAACCCGCACGGCGCGTTCGGCGGGCCGATGCTTGGGCTGATACGGGGGCACTATGCGGCCGGGCCGGGCCAGGTGGCGGTGACACCAGGGGTGGCCAGCCAGTTCGGCCTGCGGGTCGGCAGCGTCTGGCGCCAGGGCGGCGTGTCCCGGTCGGTGACCGGCATCGTGCAGAACCCGCAGAGCCTGCTGGACGAGTTCGCCCTGGTGGTTCCGGGCCAGGTGCGGACGCCGACCTCGGTCAGCGTGCTGTTCGACGCACCCTCGGTCCCGCCCGGCAAGATCGGCCCCAACGTGGTGACGCCGCAGACCACGGCAGCCAACGCGATCAACCCGGACACCATCGTGCTCACGCTGGCCACCTTGGGCATGCTGCTGATCGCGCTGGTGTCGGTGGGCGGCTTCACCGTGCTGGCCCAGCGCCGCCTGCGGGCCCTGGGCATGCTCGGCGCGATCGGCGCCACCGACCGCAACGTCCGGCTCGTGGTCCGGGCCAACGGCCTGGTCGTCGGGGTGGCCGGGACGCTGCTCGGGGCCGTGCTGGGCCTAGTCGTCTGGCTGGCCTACCGGCCGCGCGTCGTGAGCAGCTCGCACCATGTGATCGCCCCGTTCGCGCTGCCGTGGGCGGTGATCGGCCCGGCCATGGGCCTGGCCGTGCTGGCCACCTACCTGGCTGCCTCGCGGCCGGCCCGGGCGGTCACCAAGATCCCGGTGGTGGCCGCGCTGGCCGGGCGGCCGGCCCCGCCCCGGCAGGTCCGCCGGTCGGCCCTGCCGGGTCTGGTCGCGCTGGCGGTGGCGTTCGGCCTGCTGACCTACGCGGGCAGTCGGCCCAGTGGCAGCGGCCAGGGCACGGCCATGCTGTGCGTGGTCGGCGGCTTCATCGCGCTGGTCGCGGCGGTGGTCCTGCTGGCGCCGATGTGCCTGGCCCTGCTGGGCCGTCTGGCCCGGCACACTCCGGTCGCGGCCCGGCTCGCCCTGCGGGACCTGTCCCGCTACCGGGCCCGGTCGGGTTCGGCGCTGGCCGCCATCAGCCTGGGCGTGCTGATCGCGGTGATGATCTCGATCGTGTCCGCGGCCCGCTACGCCAACGTGCTCGACTACGCCGGCCCCAACCTGACCTCCAGCCAGCTGGTCGTCTACACGCCCAACGGGCCGTACGGGCAGGGGCCGGGCGGCCCCGGCCAGTCGGCCTCCGGGCCGGTCACCGGCCAGCAGGTCCGGGCCATGCGCGTGGCCGCAGGCCAGATGGCCAGCGCGCTGGGCACGCACCAGGTGACCGAGCTGGACACCACCACAGCCTCGCTGCAGCACGCGGCGCAGGGCCGGAACTGGTCCGGGCCGGTGTACGTGGCCACCCCGGCGCTGCTGCGGTCGTTCGGGATACCGGCCAGTACGGTCCGGCCCGGCGCCGACATCCTCACCATGCGGCCGGGCCTGTCCGGCCTGTCGAAGATGCAGCTGGTCTACGGCAGCTACTTCGACAAGACGGGCCCGGACTCGTTCCCCTGCTCGCCGGGCGAGTGCCTGGCCGGCCCGGTCATGCAGCAGGTCAATGCGCTGCCGTCCGGCACGTCGGCCCCGAACACGGTGATCACCGAGCAGGCCGTGCGCCGGCTCGGCCTGAGCCCGGTCGTGTCCGGCTGGCTGATCCAGACGGCCCACCCGCTCACAGCCACCCAGATCAAGAGCACTCAGCTGGCCGCGGCTGGGGCCAACATGACGGTCGAGACCAGGTCGAGCGTCCCGTCGCTGAACGAGATCATCGACTGGGCCACCGTGTTCGGTGTCCTGCTGGCCCTGGGCGTACTCGCCCTGAGCGTGGGCCTGATCCGCAGCGAGACCGCGTCTGACCTGCGCACCCTGACCGCCACCGGGGCCAGCGGCCGGACCCGCCGGGCCCTGACCGCGGTCACCGCGGGCGCGCTGGGCCTGCTCGGCGCGGTGCTCGGGGTGGGCGCCGGCTACCTGGCCGCGGTCGGCTACTTCCGCGGCGACACCCTGGAGGGCGGCCTGTCCGCGCTGTCGGCGGTACCCGTCACCAACCTGCTCATCCTGCTGATCGGCATGCCGCTGCTGGCCGCGGCCGGTGGCTGGCTGTTCGCGGGCCGGGAGCCCCCGGCCCTCGGCCGCCAGCCCATCGGCTGACGGCGCGGAGCCAATCGGCCGAAAGAACGGTGTAACACCTCCGGCGGGCCCGGCGCTCTTACTGGTAGGGAGCGGGCAACGGCGGCGGGGCGCCCGGGCGCAGCCGGGCGTCCTCGCCGCTGGCGGTGCCGGCACCGGTCACCCGGTGCGCTGGCTTGGCACCGCGGGCCCGGGACCGGAAGGCCGCGCAAGAGGGGCGTGGGCCTTCACACCGGCGGGGCGGCGCCCAGTGGCCGCGCGGAACGGCAGGCCGCAGCGGCGGGCTGGGCGTCACCCTCGCCGGGACGGGACCGGCACCCGGTCCAGGTCGGCCGCGACCACGATCTCCCCGCCGAACACCGCGCCCGCCTCGTCCGCGAACCGGCGCGGGTCGGAGTGCGCGTACCGCTGCGAGAAGTGGCTCAGCACCAGCGTGCGCACGCCGGACTCGGCCGCGATCTGGCCCGCCTGCCGGGCGGTCAGGTGCCCGTAGGCCGGGGCCAGCTCGGCGTCGGCGTCCAGGAACGTGGCCTCGCACACGATCAGGTCCGCCCCCTCGGCCAGGGCGAAGGCGTTGTCGCAGAGCCGGGTGTCCATGATGAACGCGAACCGCTGCCCGGCCCGGGATTCGCTCACCTCGTCCAGCCCGACCCGGCGGCCGCCGGAGTCCAGGCCGCCCGCGCGGGCGAGCCGCCCGACGTCCGGGCCGCTGATCCCCAGCGCGGCCAGCCGGTCCGGCCGCATCCGGCGCCCGTCCGGCTCGGTCAGCTGGTAGCCGACGGTGGGCACCCGGTGCGACAGCGGCCGGGCCAGCAGCCGCCAGGCGCTGGTGTCCTCGAGCACGTCGGGGTCGCCGTCGGCTGGACGTTCCCGCACGGTGGCGACGTCATGGAAATACGCGGCGTGCCGCAGATTGTCGAAGAACTGCTGGCCCGGGGCCGGGTAGTGACAGACCACGTCATGGGCCACCCGGTCCAGGGCGATCCGCTGCAGCACCCCCGGCAAACCCAGGGTGTGGTCGCCGTGGAAGTGGGTCACGCAGATCCGGTTGATCTCGCTGGCCCGCACCCCGGCCAGCAGCATCTGCCGCTGGGTGCCCTCACCCGGGTCGAACATCAGGCCCTGGCCGTCCCAGCGCAGCAGGTAGCCGTTGTGGTTGCGCTCCCGGGTCGGGGCCTGGCTCGCGGTCCCGAGCACCACCAGCTCGCGGCCGGCCACGGCGTCAGGCCGTTCCGCCGGCCGGGCCCGGCCACGGCCGCGGCTCGGCCGGGGCGCCGTCCGTGCCGTCCGGGCCGGACCGGCCGGTCAGGGCGCCGGAATTTAGGGTGCACTGCCACCAGCCCACGTCCCGCCAGGCCCCGAGCTTGTAGCCGACGTCGCGGAACACCCCGGCCGGGGCGAACCCGAGCGCCTCGTGCAGGCCCACGCTGGCCGGGTTGGGCAGCGCGATCCCGGCGTACAGCGACCGGTAGCCCAGGCCACCGACTTCGGCGATCAGCCGCTCGTACAGCCGCCGGCCCAGTCCCCGGCCCTGGTAGGCCGGGTCCAGGTACACCGAGCACTCGGCCGACCACCGGTAGGCGGGCCGGGCCCGGTGGGCCGAGGCGTAGGCGTAGCCCGCCACCCGGCCGTCGTCGTCGGCCACCAGCCAGGGCAGCCGCGGCGGGGCCAGCATCCGGCGGCCGATCTCGTCCGGCGTGGGCGGCTGCTCCTCGAAGGTGACGGCGCTGCTGGTCACCAGCGGCGCGTAGATGGCTGCCACCGCGGGCGCGTCGGCCGCCGCCGCCGCCCGCACCGTGATCGTCATCAGGCCATGATGGCCGGCAGCCAGACCCGCATGGGCCGGCCGTCCCGGTTGTCCCACTGGAAGTAGGGCACGGCCGTGGCCCGCTGCCCGGCCGCGGCCACGCTGCCCAGTGGCCCGCCCGGCATCGCCTGGGTGTAGGGCAGCTCGCCGGGCAGGCCCGCCCGGGCGGGCCGGGCGTCCAGCTCGACCGTGACCGTGCGGCCGATCTCCGGCAGCGTGCCCGGCTGGTCGATCAGCGCGCTGCCCGCGACCAGGGCCAGGTCGTCCAGGTCGGTGCCGTCGGCCTGGTCCACGGTCTCGAAGCAGTAGACCAGGGGTCCGCGTTCGACGGCCACGCAGCCGCGCACGGCGTCGATCCGCGGGTGCGGGTACACCCAGCGCGGGGTCAAGCTGTTGGTCCAGGTCAGCACGTCCCCGGGCTGCCAGGCCCGGGTCACGGTCAGGTAGCCGCGCTCGGCCGGACCCGGATCGGCCAGCTCGCCGTTGACCCGCAGCCGGGGCGTGCCGCTCCAGGCCGGGACGCGCAGGGCCAGCCCGGCCGGGCCGTCCGGGGCCTGCTTGACCCGGACCGTGACCTCGCCGGTCCAGGGCAGGTCGGCCGACATTGCCACCGCCAGCGTGCCCTGGTCCAGCGGGGCCGTGATCTCGGCCCCGGCGAACTGGTGCAGGAACAGCGTGCGGCCGTCGGTGCTGGCCAGGTAGTGCTGGACCGAGGCCAGCAGCCGCATGATGTTGGGCGGGCAGCAGGCGCAGGAGAACCATTCGTGCCGCCGGGCCGGGTCGTCGCCTTCCACGTGGTCGGACCGCCGCTGCAGCGGGTTGACGTAGAAGAACTTCTGCCCGTCGGTGGAGATCGAGGCGCCGAAGGCGTTGTAGAGCAGGCGTTCCATCAGATCGGCGTAGCGGGCGTCGCCGGTGGCCAGCAGCAGCCGCCAGGACCAGTGGAAGCTGGCGATGGCGGCGCAGGTCTCGTTGTAGGCCCGGTCTGGCGGCAGCTCGAACCGGTCGCCGAACGCCTCGTCGGAGTGGCGGGACCCGTTGCCGCCGGTCAGGCAGGTCTTGGTCGCGACCATGTCCTCCCAGCGGCGGATCGAGGCCGCCAGCAGGTCCTCGTCGCCGGTCTCGGTGGCCACGTCGGCCACCCCGGCCTCCAGGTACAGGGCCCGCACCGCGTGGCCCTCCTCGGTCACGGCCTGGCGGACCGGCACGAAGTCCTGCAGGTAGCGGTGGCCGCGGCCGGAGTCCCCGGCCAGGCCGTGCCCGCGCTGGTCCACGAACTGGGTGGCCAGGTCCAGGTAGGCGCGCTCGCCGGTCTCGCGGTACAGCTCGGCCAGGGCGGTCTCGATCTCCGGGTGCCCATCCAGACCCCGCTCCTGGCCCGCGAACGTGTCGACCAGGTGATCGGCCACCCGCTGGGCCACGGTCAGCAGCCGGGTCGCGACCTCCTCGTGCCCGGCCGCCCGGCGGGCCGCGGTCCCGGTCCCGGTCACCGGGTGGGCCGCGGTCCGGTGCAGGGCCACCGCGGCCTGGATCAGGTGGCCCGCGCAGTACATCTCGTGGCTGGAGGACAGCCGGGTGTACCGGGGCTCGCCGCTGACCTGGATGTAGGAGTCCAGGTAACCGTCGGGCTGCTGGGCCTGCTCGAGCAGGCCGACCGTGCTGGCCGCGAACGCGGCCAGGGTCTGGCCGGTGCCGCCGCCCGGCTCCCGGGCCAGCTCCCAGCCGATGGCCTCCAGCGTCTTGTAGATGTCGGAGTCCATGAACACCGGCCCGTGGTACCGGGGTGCGGCGTCGGTCGCCGGGCCTTCGCCCACATTGGCCGGGCGTACCGAGTCCGCGGCCCGGGTCAGGCCGCCGGGCCGGGACGCGGGCTCGCGGCCGGCCGTGGCCGCCGCCGCCCGCATGTTGTCCAGGTTGCCGGCCACCTCCAGCTGGCGCAGGGCCAGCGGCAGGCTCGCCTCCCGGTTGCGCCGCTGCCAGTCGTGCAGCAGGCCCGAGGTCAGGGTGGCGCCGGGCCCGGTGAGCGGCCGGTGCGCGGTGCGCGCCGCGCCGGTCGGGGCCGCCGGGCCGACTTCCAGAGCGCGCGGTGATGCGTCCAGCTCCGTCACGTGGTTCCCCGTCCGTTCTGCCCAGTGTTGGCCAAAACCAGTGTCGGCCAAAATGGGAATACGTTTTCCGTGGGCGAGGCTAGGGGGCAGCCCGGCTGAGCGTCAAGGCGGCTCCGCCGAGCTAGCCCGGTATGCGGGCCGAAGCCTGCAGCCGCACGTAGTCCACGGCCGGCTCGGGCAGCCGGGCCGCCACCTGGCGGATGGCCCCGGCCCGCTGGCCGGCCGGTACCGGCTCCAGCACCGAGCCGAGCACCACCGTACCCAGGTACGCCTCGAGCTGAGCCCCCGGCCCGAACCGGGCCGGGTCCGGCACCAGGGCGGTCCGCACGTCGGTGAAGCCGGCCTCCCGGAGCCGGGCGTCGTACCCGGCGGCGTCCCACTCCCGCGGCCATCCCGGCGCTCGCTGATCAGTGGCCATGGCCCGGATGCTAGACGTTCTGACCAGAATATGGAAACAGCGTCTCATAATATGAGACGTAGCCGGGCAAAGGCGCCGGCTTGAATCACTATGGGTGCCGGGTGCGGTGGTAACGTTCACGTCCGGATGGCGCCGTTCCGCCGGCAAATGCGCCCCGAGCCGGGATGGCGGCGCCAAAGCTGGGCAGAAGGCTGGGACCAGGCGGCCCGGCTCGCCGGCCGCACCGACGGCGTCAGCAGCGGTTCCAGGGTAGGTGGGGGAGTGAAAGACGGCTCGCCGCGGCGCGTGCGACCAGGATCGCGTCCTGGTCCGCCCGAGCCCGTGGACATGACGTTCCGGGCCGCTGATCTGCCAGTGGTGCGGCGCCGGACCGCGTCCTGGGCCCGGCGGGCCGGCATGGCCGCCGACGTCGCCGACGACTTCGTGATCGCGGTCAACGAGATCGCCACCAACGCCGTCCGGCACGGTTCGCCCGAGGCCACCCTGCGGCTGTGGCCCGAGAGCCGCACCTGCCTGGCCGAGATCCGCGACCAGGGCCGGTGGCCGGGCGGGGCGGCCGAGACCGGCACGGCCGCGCGGCGCCCGGCCGAGCACGGCGGCATGGGCCTGGAAGTGGCCCGGATGGTCTGCGACGACCTGCGGATCAAGGCGACCGGGTCAGGCACGGCCGTGCTGCTGCGGATGAGCCTGCGCTGAGCCTCCGGGCCCGGCGGTGGCCCTGTATCGTAAGCAGTGTTTGCGGGACCGATCGGCAGGGGGTGCAGGTCGTGGGGCTGTCCCTGGCGTCGGAGCAGCGGGGTTCGTTCACCGTGGTCAAGGTGTCGGGCAACCTCGACCTGACCTCACGGGACCAGTTCGACCGGTACCTGACCGGGGCCCGCCGGGGCAGCCGTCAGCTGATCATCGACATGTCCGACGTGACGTTCATGGACACCGGCTGCCTGGCCGTGATCATGGGCCACTACAAGCGGCTGTCCGCCTCCGGCGGCCTGGTGCTGGCCGGGGCCCGGTACCGCCCGGCCAAGGCGCTGTGGATCACCGGGCTGGCCTACCGGCTGCCGCTGTACGAGAGCGTGGATGACGCCATCGCGGGCGGCCCGCCCGCCGCGCCCCAGCCGTCCGCGGCCGGCGAGGAGCCCCCGGCCGGCCGGCAGCTGCCGGCCACGTCCTAGCGGATCCGCACCGTCACCAGGCAGGCGTCGTCGCCGGTGTCGGAGGCGGCGTGGGCCAGCACGTGGTCGGCCAGCCGGGCCGCCGACGGCTGCGGTCCGGCCTGGTAGGGCTGGGCGGCCCGGTGCGCGAACTGGTCCAGCGCGTCGGTGATCGGGGTGTCCCGCCGCTCGATCATCCCGTCGGTGAACAGCAGCATCATGTCTCCGATGGCCAGCGGGGTGGTGAACTCCTCGTAGCGGGCGTCCGGATCGCTGCCCAGCAGGACGCCCTGCGGCAGCGGCAGCGAGGTCGCCTGCCCGTCGTGGATGACCACCGGTGGCAGGTGCCCGGCCCGCGCCCACCGCAGCATCCGGTCGCCCGGCTGGTACAGACCGCACACCACCGTGCCCACCACCCCGTCGATCAGGTGGCAGATCGCGCTGTTCAGGTAGGCCAGCAGCGCGCCCGGCCCGGCCCCGGTGATGGCCAGCCCGCGCAGGCAGTTGCGGGCCGCGACCATGCCGGTGACCGCGTCGATGCCGTGGCCGGCGATGTCGCCCACCACCAGCAGCACGTCCTTGCTGGGCAGCAGCAGGGTGTCGTACCAGTCGCCGCCGACCAGGTGCCCCGGCCCGGCGGGCCGGTAGCGCACCGCGACCTCGATGCCGGCCGCTTCGACCGGCGGGACCGTCGGCGGCAGGATGGCCCGCTGCAGCCGCACGGCCAGCAGGTGCTCCTCCTCGGCCCGGTGCTCGGAGTCGGCCAGCTGGTCCCGGGTGGCGGCCAGCACCACCCGGGTCTGGTACTCGGCGGTGATGTCCTGGAACGCGCCGCGCACCGATTCCGCGGTCCCGGCCGGGCCCAGCACCGGCTCGGCGAAGACCCGGACCTGGCGCACGCTGCCGTCGTCGGCCCGGACGATGCGGAACGTGGTGCTGGCGGGCAGGCCGACGCGGACCAGGGTGTCGCGGAACTCCCGCACCGCGGGCACGTCGGCCCCGGTCACGTAGGAGTGCAGCTCGGCCAGGGGGATGGCCGTGCGCGCCCGGGCCGGCAGCCCGAACAGCCCGAACGCCGCCTCGGTCCAGTCGGCCCGGCCGGTCAGCAGGTTCTCGGTCCAGGCGCCGATCCGGCCCAGCCGCTGGATCTGCCCGAGCACCGCGGCCAGCCGGTCGGCCTCGATCGCCATCCGCCAGGCGATGACGACCCCGTCGAAGAACCGGGCGATCCGCACGTCGGTGATGGCGCCGGTCACCTCCCCGGCCGGCGCGGTGGTCAGCGGCCCCGCCAGGAACTGGGCCTCCCCGGTGGCCAGCGCCCGCACGGCCAGGTCGAGCACGCCTCCGGGCCACGCGGTCATCGGGTAGGCCTCGACCAGCGTCCGCCCGGTCACGTCGACGGGGCGGCGGCCGGCCGGGTCCAGGAAGTCGCGGCTGACGTGGTCGATGCGGAAGTCGGTCACGGTCCCGCCCGGGTCCCGCACCGCCGAAGCCACCAGCATGGTGTCCAGCAGCCCGTCGAGCAGCCCGCGCAGAGCCGGCCGGGACCGGGCCGGGGCCAGCTCACCGCGGGCCACCCGGTCGCTGAGCAGCTGGGCGCAGCCGCCGGCCAGGTCGGCGGCCTGCTCGCGCAGGGCGTCGGGGAACCCGGCCCGCGGCCGGGGCCAGCACACCTCCATCACGCCCAGCAGGACCGAGGACCGGTCGTGCAGCGCGATCACCGCCCGCGCCCCGCCGGGCCAGTGCCCCGGCAGTGCGAGCCGGTCGGGGGCCAGCATGTCCGGGCCGGGGCCGTCCGGGAGCCAGAGATCTGGCGTGCCCCCCGCCACCCGCTGCTCCAGGCAGTCCATCTGGGGCGGGATCCGCTGCCAGCGGCTGGCTTCGGCCGGGCCCAGGCCCGCCTCCCCCAGTAGCCGCAGGCTGCCGTCCGGGCCGATCAGCCACAGCGCCACCGCCGCCGCTCCCAGCGGGGCCAGGGCCTGGTCCAGCACCGCGGCCGCGAACTCGCCGCCGTCCGTGGCCAGCTCGGTGGCCACCTCGGCCAGCCGGTTCCGCAGCGCCGCCTGCGCGGACGCCCGGGCCGCCGCGGCCGCGCCGGCCGCGCCGGACCGCGGCGCGACCCCTGGCTCGTCCGGGCCGGCCTCCCGGCCGATGATGGCGGCGGCGATCTCGGCCACCGGCGTGCCCGCCTCCCGGGCCAGCGCGGCCAGCTGGGTGGTGGCCTCGGCCGGGGTGAAGCCCAGCCGCTCGATCAGCACGCCCTTGGCCATGTCGGCCACGGACCGGGCCGCGGCCTCGGCCCGCGCCTGCTCCAGTTCCCGGCGCTGCCGGTCGATGACCGCGGCCAGCCGCCGGAGCTCCGCACCCTGAGCGCCGGAAGTGCCGTGCGGGCCCGGGGTGCCGTGCGCGTGGTCAGGGGGCACCGCTCACCGACCTTTCATACTGCCGTGGGTAGTCATACCCAGCGGCGCACCTCGCCGTGCACGCGTGCCGGGACCGGTTGCTGCCTTCTCGGGCGCTGCTCACTATGGGACCATGAAGGCCGTGGACGTGCGTCCACGCCGGTTCTGACCCTACTGATGTTGCCAGGCGGCAAACGTTCTGGCGGCTCGCTGGACCGTACCGTAAGTCACGATCTGCACAAGCCCGACCCGCCCCGACCGCCCGCTCGCTGGGGAGCCCCGATGACCGACGTGGTGCCCGCAGGCCGCCAGCTTGATGAATCCGGGCTGGACCAGCTGCTGGCCGGCCTGACCGCCGTGCGCGGCGGTGACTTCAGCATCCGGCTCCGCGAGACCGGCGACCCGCTGATGGACCAGATCGCCACCGTGTTCAACGGCATGGCCGACCAGCTCGGCGCGTTCACCTCCGAGGTGACCCGGGTCGCCCGCGAGGTCGGCACCGAGGGCAAGCTGGGCGGGCAGGCCGCCATCCCCAACGTGTCCGGCACCTGGAAGGACCTGACCGAGTCGGTCAACGCGATGGCGGGCAACCTGACCGACCAGGTGCGCAACATCGCCCAGGTCACCACCGCGGTCGCCCAGGGTGACCTGAGCCAGAAGATCACGGTCGACGCCCGGGGCGAGATCCTCGAGCTGAAGAACACCGTGAACACGATGGTCGACCGGCTCGGCTCGTTCGCCTCGGAGGTCACCCGGGTCGCCCGCGAGGTCGGCACCGAGGGCAAGCTGAGCGGCCAGGCCGACGTCAAGGGGGTCGCCGGGACGTGGCGGGACCTGACGACGTCGGTGAACTTCATGGCCGGCAACCTGACCGACCAGGTGCGCAACATCGCCCAGGTCACGACGGCGGTCGCCAAGGGTGACCTGTCGCAGAAGATCACCGTCACCGCCAAGGGCGAGATCCTGGAGCTGAAGAACACCATCAACACGATGGTCGACCAGCTGTCCGCGTTCGCTGACGAGGTGACCCGGGTGGCCCGCGAGGTCGGCAGCGAGGGCCGGCTGGGCGGCCAGGCCCACGTCCGCGGCGTCTCCGGCACCTGGAAGGACCTGACCGACAACGTCAACGTGATGGCGTCCAACCTGACCGACCAGGTGCGCTCGATCGGCAAGGTGGCCA
>DASXMW010000103.1:0-12492 GCA_036495425.1 Streptosporangiaceae bacterium
TAGCCCGCCCGTTAGCCCATCAGCAGGGGCCTGAGCAGGCGGACTGGCGGGGAGCCGTGGGCGAGCATGGTGTCGTGGACGTCGCGGGGGGAGCGGGCCGGGTCGGCGGCGCGGAGGTCGGCGGCCAGGTCGGACACCTCGGTGTAGCCCACGTAGTAGGTGGACAGCTGGGCCGAGGTCAGCAACGCTCGCCGCCACTTGCCGGCCGCCTCGCCCTCCTCTTGGTAGCCGCGGCCGGTCATCAGGGCCATGGCCTCGGCTTCGGTCATGCCGTGGCCGTGCACGCGAGCGTCCAGGATGGCGTTGATGATCATGCGGAGCTGCATCTTGAGCTGCTGCATGCGCACCGCCCGCGGGTCGCCTTCGCCCGGGTAGCCGGCGTCGGCCATCAGCTCTTCGGCGTACACCGCCCAGCCCTCCACGAACGACCCCGACCACAGCGCGGCCCGGATGTCGGTGCCCGACCCGGCGAACCGCCGCGAGTGCTGCAGCTGCAGGTAGTGGCCGGGCATGGCCTCGTGCACCATCAGGTTGTGCACCATGTGCCGGTTGTACTCGCGGTAGAACGAGGCGACCCGCGCCGCCGTCCAGTCGGCCGGGGTGGGGGAGACCGCCACGAACGTCGGCATCGGCGCGGGCTCAAGCGGGCCGGGCGGATCGCAGTAGGCCACGGCCACGCCCCGGTCGATCTCCGGCATCTCGATGACCTCGACCGGGTCGTCGAACAGCGTGACCAACTGGTGCTGGGCCACGAACTCGGTCTGCTGATCCAGCGCCTGGCGGCCGAAGGCCAGGATGGTCCGGTTGTCGGGCGCGTCGGCGGCCAGCTGGTCGAGCACCTGCCGGACCACCGGGTCACCCCCGGCCGCGGCCGCCGCGACGCCGACCCGCCCGGCGCCCCCACGTCCCGTGCCCGCCCGGCCGGCGGCGGCACCGGCGATGCCGGCGGCCACGGCCGCGATCTCCTCGCTGACCCGGTCCAGGTCGGCCTGGGCCCGGGCCAGGATGCCGTCCGCGTCGGCCCGTGCGTTCAGGGTCAGCGACAGCTTGCGGGCGAACCGCTCGGCGCCGAGCCGGGGGTCGGCGAGCCCGTCGGCGGTGTCGGCCAGCCGGGCCGACAGCCAGCTCCGGTGCTCGTCCAGCGCGGTCAGGGCCGCGGGCCGCACCCGGTCCAGCTCGCGCCGGACCGCGGCGCCGTCCGGGGAGTCCGCGGGCGCGCCCGCCAGGGCCTGGTCCAGCACGGCCGTGATCAGTGAGATAGTGCCGCCGAACTGCCCGATCGCGGTCTCCAGGTGGACCTGCGGCATGGCGCCGAGCAGCTCGCGAGCGGCGGCCAGCGTGCCGGGCACCTCGGCCAGCCGGCCCGCGACCGAGGTCAGCCGCTCGTGCAGCGGGGCGAAGTCCCGGGCCAGCAACTGGTAGATGGCCCGGCCGGGATTGGCCAGCAGCGGGTTCCAGGCCGGCTCGCGCAGCTCGTCGAGTTCGAAGATCTGCCGCTCGATGTGACCGGCCATGAGGGCCGCGTCCACCTGGTGCTCCACGGTCAGCTGACCCGGGTCCAGCTGGTCCAGCGCGCCGGCCCAGCGGCCCAGGACGTCCCGCTCCTCGGCCAGCGCGTCCGCGGACAGCGCGGGCAGGTGGCTGTCGAACCGGTGGTCGCCCAGTTCGGTGGCGAAGTCCGGGTGCCGCCGCCCCTGATCGTCCAGGTACTGGCGGGCCAGCGTGACGAACTGGCGGTCGGTGTCGTCGCTCACGTGTTTCCCCGCCTCTTCCGCGTCTCTCCCGTGCGCTGGCCTCGGCGGATCGAACCTACCCCTCCTCAGTCATCAAACTCGCACAGGGCGTCGAGGCCGGTGAGAGCGAGGACGCGGCGGGCTTCGGGGGCGGCCCGGCGGAGCACCGGGGGACCGGCCGCCGGCCGCCGGCGGGTCGCCCCGGCCAGCAGGCGAGCCGCGGCCACGTCGACGAACGTGACCCGGTTCAGGTCGAGAACCACCCGGCTGGGCTGCCGGGCCAGGACCTGGTCCAGGTCCCGGGCCAGCGCCGCGATGGCGGTCAGGTCGAGTTCGCCCGCGAACACCAGGGTGGCCGTCCCGTCCAGCAGTTCGGAGTGAACGAGCCGGTAGGCGATGCGACTCCAGGCCATGGAAACTCCCGGCCAGCAAAGGCGGTGAGAGGTGGATCTCGGGTGGCTGCTGTCAGAGGGCGGCTTCAGCGCGGGGCCAGCAGCGAGGTTAGGGGCCGCGGAGTCTGGGCGGCTGCTCGTGTACCAGTATGCCCCACCCTGCTGACATTGGCGGAGTTCCCGATGTCGCCTTCTCTCCCGCTCCTACCGGCGGGTGAGCAGGCCGCTCCGCTTCACCGTCCGCATGACCAGGATCGTCTCCACCTCGCTCAGCCCCGGCAGCCGGGCGATGCTGGTGGTCAGGTAGGTGTACAGCGCCTCGGTGCTGGGTGACAGGACCGAGGCGTACAGGTTGGCGGTCCCGGTGGTGGCGGCCACGTACGCGGTCTCGGGATGACCGGCCATGGCCTCCCCGGCCGCGCTGAGCTGGGCCGGGTTCACGGTCAGCCAGACCATCCCCCGCGCGGTCAGGTCCAGCAGCGAGTGGTGGAAGTCGACGTCGAAGTACAGCATCCCGCTGGCCCGCAGGTCGGCGATGCGCCGCCGCACGGTCGACTGTGACCAGCCGGTCGCCGCGGCCAGATCGCTGAACGTGGTCCGCCCGTCCAGCTCCAGCGTGTCCAGCAGCACCTGGTCGTCCGGGGTGACGTGGGCCTGCCCGGCGGGCCGGGTCCCGGGCTGCGGCTGCAGCGCCGCGACCTGGTCCGGGGTCAGCGTGCCGGACTTGTTGACCAGGCTCAGCACCCCGCCGAAGTAGGTGTGCAGGACGCACTGGGCGGTGATCCCGGTCACCCCGCGGCTGTGGGGCAGCGCGTCCAGCAGCAGGTGGCTGTCGTCCTCCCCGGCCCGGGTCCGGACCACGCAGGTGACCTCGGTGCCGCCCGAGGTCAGGCTGATCCAGGCCGTGTCCGGCCGCCGGGCCAGCGCCTCGGCCACCGCCGCCGCCGCGGTCGGGGTGCACTGGACCCGGATCACCCAGGACCGCAGGCCGAGCAGGTCCGGCTCGACCAGGCCGCGCACCCGCAGCAGCCCGGAGGACCGGAGCCGGTTGTACCGGCGGGCGATGGTCTGGTCGGACACCCCGAGCACCCCGCCGATCAGGCTGAACGGGGCCCGCCCGTCGATCTGCAGGGCGTAGACCAGCTGGACGTCCAGAAGGTCAGCCATCGAATTTCGCCAACATAGTGGCCTTCCATGTCGATATTGATCGAAAATTTCCGGCTACGAGCCCCTGGCAAGCCGAAGAGCCGATGCTGATATCGAATTTAGCCGACACGGGGAGATCGACATGAACCCTTCCGCTGGCCTGACCCGCGAACCGGCCCGGAGCCGGTGGTGGCCGCTGATCGCCATCTGCCTGGGCACCTTCATCCTGCTGGTCGACGTGACCATCGTCAGCGTGGCGCTGCCACCCATGGCCCGCGATCTGCACACCCAGCTGGACTCGCTGCAGTGGGTGGTGGACGCCTACGCGCTGGCCCTGGCCGCCCTGCTGCTGGTGTGCGGCTCGCTGGCCGACCGGTTCGGCCGCCGGCGGCTGTTCCAGCTGGGCCTGGCCCTGTTCGCCCTCTCGTCGCTGGCCTGCGCGCTGGCGCCGAACGCCGGCTTCCTGATCGCCGCCCGCACCGTGCAGGGCGCCGGGGCGGCGGCCATGTTCGCCACCAACACCGCCCTGCTCAACCACTGCTACGACGGACGTGACCGCTCGGTGGCGTTCGGCATCTGGGGCGCCGTCAACGGCGCGGCCGCCGCGGTCGCCCCGGTGCTGGGCGGCCTGCTCATCGCGGCCGCGGGCTGGCGGGCGATCTTCCTGGTCAACCTGCCCATCGCGGTGGTCGCCGGGATCATGACCCAGCGCGTGGTCGCCGAGTCGCGGGGGCACACCAGCCCGATCGACTGGGCCGGCGCCGCCTCGTTCACCGTGTCGGCCGCCGCCCTGACCTACGCCCTGATCCACGGCGGGGACCAGGGCTGGGGCACCCCGGTCACGCTCGCCTCGTTCGCGGTGGCCGTGGCCGCCATGGGTGCCTTCGTGGTCACCGAACTGCGGGTCGCGCACCCGCTGCTGGACCTGTCCCTGTTCCGCCGGGCCTCGTTCAGCACGCTGATGGCCGTCGGCGTGCTGCTGACCGCGTGCGCGTTCGCGCCGTTCGTCTACACCCAGCTGTGGCTGCAGTCCGTGCTCGGCCTGCCCGCCATCGAAGCAGGCCTGGTCCTGCTCCCGCTGGCCGGCACCGCGTTCGTGGTGGCCGCCGTGGCCGGGCGGTTCCTGCACGGGATGGCGGCCCGCTGGCCGCTGGGCGCGGGCATGGTCCTCATTGGGGCCGGCTCGCTGCTCCGGACCTTCCTGACCGCGTCGTCCGGCTGGGTGTCGCTGATGGCCGGCCTGGTGGTCACCGGCATCGGGGTCGGACTGGCTTCCCCGGTGCTGGTCTCCGCGGCCCTGGCCGCGGTGCCGCGACCGCGGTCGGGCATGGCCAGCGGCGCCATCAACACGTTCCGCCAGGTCGGCTACGCCCTGGGCATCGCCGCGTTCGGCTCGGTGTTCGCCAGCCACGTGACCGGTGCCGTGATGGCCAGTCCCGGCCAGCACCTGGTGCGGGCGGCCTACGCCACCGCCCAGAACGACATCTACCTGCTGGCCGGCCTGGCCGCGGTGGCCTGCGGCCTGGTGGCCATGGCCCTGATCCGGCCCAACCAGCCCGACCGCGCTCCGGCCCGCGCGTCAGCGGCCGCTCCGGCTGGCCTCGAGCCGGCTGCTCCCCGGGCGCCCGGAATGTCGGAGGTGGCTCCTAACGTGAAGTCATGACCGACCACAAGCCCACGGGGGCCACGGAGGGGACCGGCCTGGGGACGTGTGCGGACGGCATCGGCCACGCCGCACCGGCCGGCTACAGCACCGTGACCCCGTGGGTCATCTCCAGCGACACCGCCCGCCTGATCGACTTCGTGCAGGAGGCGTTCGGCGCGCACGAACTGGCCCGGGTGCCGGGCCCGGACGGGCGGGTCGGGCACGCCGAGGTCCGGATCGGGGACGCGGTGGTGATGATGTTCGACCGCGCCGACGGGTGGCCCGAGACTCCCGGCTTCCTGCGGCTCTACGTCGAGGACGCGGACCTGGTCCACGACCGGGCGCTGGCCGCCGGGGCCACCTCGGTCACCCCGGTGACCAGCCTGTTCTTCGGGGACCGGGTGGGCCGGGTGCGGGATCCACTGGGCAACATCTGGTGGCTCCAGGCCCACGAGGAGGACGTCGACCCGGCCGAACTGGCCCGCCGTCCGCAGGACCCCGCGGCCATGGCCGCCCTGCGCCAGGTCGAGACGTCGCTGGACGCGGCCATGCGCCCGCGGAACTGAGCCGGACCGCCTTGCCCTGGCTGCGGTGGAACTCTGTCCGATAGGCCGGGGCCGGATCGCTGGGCGGCTTAGGCTGGGCGGGTGTACTCGACGCGGATGTCCCGGCGCATCGCGGCGCCGCGGCCGACGGTGTACCGGGCGCTGATCGATCCGGCCGCGATCGCCCGCTGGCGGGTGCCGGACGGCATGACCAGTGAGGTGCACGAGTTCGACGGACGGGAGGGCGGACGGTTCCGCGTCTCCCTTACCTATGACGCGCCGACCGGAACGGGGAAGTCGGCGGCCCGCACGGACACCTACCATGGGCATTTCGCCCGCCTGGTGCCGGGCGAACAGGTGGTCGAGGTGTTCGAGTTCGAGACCGCCGATCCCGGGCTGGGCGGCGAGATGACCCTGACCACCACGCTGGCCGACGCCGACGGCGGCACCGAGGTGCTCATCGTGCACGACGGCGTGCCGGATCACGTGCCGCCCGCCGACAACGAGACCGGGACCCGGATGGCCCTGGCCAAACTGGCCCGGCTGGTCGAGCGGGGCGGCGGCGCTGGCTGATGCGGACCGGCCGCCGTCCGCTCGCCTTCTCCCTGGCCGGCCTGGGGTTCGGGATCCTGGCCTGGGGCGAGTTCGAGCACTGGCGGTCGTCGCGCCGGCGGCTCGGGATCCGGCCCGGGCGGGACGGGGCCGGCGAGGCCATCGTGGTGCTCGGGTTCCGGAACCGCGGTACCCGCGCCAACACCATCAACCGGTGGCGGGTGCGGGCGGCGCTGCGCTCCCGCCAGCCCGGGCTGGGGCCATCCCGGCTCGTGCTGTCCGGGGGCCCGGTCGGCGGCCCGGTGCCCGAGGCCGAGCTCATGGCCTGCTACGCGCGCGAGGAACGCGGGTACCCCGGCGTGCTGATCACCGAGCTCACCAGCCGTTCGACCTGGGAAAACGTCCGCAACGCCATCCCGTACATCGAGGACGCCGACCGGATCAAGTTCGTGTCCAACTCGCTGCACGCGGAGCAGGCCCGGGTGTACCTCCGGCAGCTCCGGCCCGACCTGGCCGAGCGGCTGGTACCGGCCGCGGACTACCGATTCGGTGAATTGACGCTGCTCAAACCGGCCCTGGCCGCGATCGGCCGCTGGCGCCTCCGGCAGGCCGCGACCGCCGCTGCCGCCGCGGCCGCGGCTCAGCGCCCGGACCAGATCGGGTAGTCGACGTAGCCGCGGTCACCGCCCTGGTAGTACGTGCCGCGGTCCGGGGCCGCCAGCTCGTGACCGAGGGCGAGCCGGGTGACCAGGTCGGGGTTGGCGATGAACCGGGCCGCGAACGACACCGCGTCGGCCAGGCCCGCGCCGACCAGCGCGTTCCCGGTCCTCGTGTCGTAGCCGTGATTGGCCACCAGCGGGCCGCCGAACAGCTTGCGGTACCGGGCCACCGCGCCGGTGTCCGGCGGACCGCCCGGCCGGGCCGGGGCCGGTCCGCGTAGGTGCAGGTAGCCCAGCCCGCTCTCGCTCAGGGCGGTGACCGCGTCGTCGTAGCCGGCCAGGGTCGCCTCGTCGGCGGTGAACGGGTAGCCGTCCGGCCGTGCTCCGGACCGGGGCTCGTCCCGGATCGTCCAGTACGGCGAGATCCGCACCCCCACCCGCTCCGGCCCGTCCCAGGCCGCCGCCACCGCGTCGGTGACCTCGCGCAGCAGCCGCCCGCGGTCGGCGCCGTAGCCGTCGCGGCGGCGGTTCAGCCGCGGGTGCAGGAACTGGGCCAGCAGGTAGGTGCCGTTGGCGGCGACCTCCACGCCGTCGAACCCGGCCCGGCGCGCGCGGGCGGCCGCCGTCCCGAAGTCCCGCACCACCGTGCGCAGGTCAGCGGCGGTCGTGGCCCCGGGGACCGGTCCCGGTCCGAATCCGGCGCCGGTGTGCCAGAGCTGGAGCACGATCCGGCCGCCCACCGCGTGCACCACGCTGGTGACCCGGCGCCAGGCCGCTTCCTGGTCCGCGCTGTAGATGCCGGGCACGTCCGGGTAGCCGCCCACGGCCTGCTCGCTGACCCAGGTCCCCTCGGCCACGATCAGGCCGGCGCTGGCCCGCTGGGCGTAGTAGGCCGCGTGCAGGCCGGTCACGGTCAGCGCGGCCGGGTCGGCCCGGCACCGGGTGAGCGGCGCCATCACCACCCGGTTGGGCAGCTCCAGGCCGCCCAGGGTGACCGGCCGCAGCAGCGGCCGGAGGTCACCCGGTTGGTTACCCTGCTGGTGGTGGATCATTGGTGATCTCTCTCCTCGTCGCGATGTCTGCGAAGCCAACCAGCAGACGGACGGCGGCAGGGAAAGGTGACCGATGGACGAGCAGGACCGGCCAGTGCCCGGCAGAGATGCGGCCCCGGCCGATGAGCTGGCCGCGCGGTTCGAGGCCCACCGCGGGATCCTGCGCGGGGTGGCTTACCGCCTGCTGGGCTCGCCGGCCGAGGCGGACGACGCCGTGCAGGAAGCCTGGTTGCGGCTGAGCCGCAGCGACGCCGGCGTCATCGGCAGCCTCGAGGCGTGGCTGCGGACCACGGTGTCACGCATCTGCCTGGACATGCTGCGCACCCGGGCCGCCCGGCGCGAGGAACCTCTGGATGACCGGCTGCCCGTGGCCGGGGCCGGGGACGGCCCCGAGCAGGAGGCGGTGCTCATCGACTCGGTGGGCCGGGCCATGCTGGTGGTGCTGGACACGCTGGCCCCCGCCGAGCGGGTGGCGTTCGTGCTCCACGACCTGTTCGGCGTGCCGTTCGGCCAGATCGCGCCGATCCTGGACCGCAACGAGGCCGCCACCAAGAAGCTGGCCAGCCGGGCCCGGCGCCGGGTCCGCGGCGGGCCCGCGGTGCCGCCCGCCGAACTGGACCGCCAGCGGCCGGTGGTGGAGGCCTTCCTGGCCGCCACCCGCCGCGGTGACCTGAACGCGCTGCTGGCCGTGCTGGCCCCGGACGTGGTGCGGCGGGCCGATGCCGCGCTGCTCGCCCCCGGCCGCGCCACCGAACTGCGCGGCGCCGGCCCGGTGGCCCGGGAGATGGCGGCGTTCGGCGGGCGGTCCCGCTACGCGGCCCCGGCCCTGGTCAACGGGGCCGTGGGCGCGGTCGTGGCCCCGCACGGCCGGCTGCTGCTGGTCATCGCGATCACCGTGACCGGGGACCGGGTGGCCGGCTACGAGCTGATCGCCGATCCGGCCCGGCTGGGCCAGGTCGAGCTGGCGATCCTGGACGGCCCGGCTGGCGACCTCGGCTAGGCGGACGCGGCCGGGCGCCCGGCCGCGCGCACGGCGGCCGCGATGTCGTCCGCGCTGGCCAGCTTCTCCATGGCCTCGTGGACATCGCAGGCCCGGGCGGGGCGGGCCTCCAGCGCGCACTGGCTGTGGCCCCGGGCCCGCCAGTGCCACGCGCCCGCCCGGGCGGGCGGCCGAACCGGGGGGAAGGAGAGCGGCATGGCGATATCACCTCGAAGGGCCGGTATTAATGAATGACGCGACTAACTATGAGTCGCGCGAGCGGCGGTTTAGGTTCACACAGTTACCGACTCGTTACTCTCAGTCCGGGAATGCCCGTGGTGCCCCAGGTCCGGTCCTCGGCGGTCGGTTAATAGCCCGATGTCGTAATATTCGATATCGTGGTTCTCGTGAGTCCTGACGAGTCCGTCCTGCTGGCGCTGCAGCGTGCCACCCACGTGACCCTGCACGCGCTGAGTCATGAACTGGCGGGCCTGGGGTTGACCGCCGCCGAGATCAACGCCCTGGCCAACCTGGCCGACGGCCGGTCCCGCACCGTCTCCGAGCTGGGCGCGGCCACCGGGACCCGGCCCACCACCCTGACCAGCGTGCTCGACCGCCTCGAGCGGCGCGGGCACATCACCCGCGGCCGCCGCCCGGGTGACCGCCGGGCCGTGCTCATCGAGCTGACCGAACCCGGGCGCCGGGCCGCGGCCGCGATCCGGCAGACCCTGGCCGCCCTGGAACAGCGGGCCTTCGCGGACCTGCCCGCCGATGCGATGCCGGGCTTTCACGCCGTGCTGCACGCCCTCATGGAGGTGTCTCATGACCACCGCGCCCTTTGACGCGCTGATGCGGGAGGTGATGGCCGGGTCCGGGCGGTTCGGCCATCGCCAGCACGTCCACCTGACCTGGCTGGCCGTGCGCCAGTACGGCACCGGCGCCGCCATCACCCTGGTCAGCGAGGGCATCCAGCGGACCGCCCGCTACGCCGGGGCGCCCCAGAAGTACCACGCCACCGTCAGCCGGGCCTGGGTCGAGCTGGTCGGCCACCACGTCGCCCATCCCGGTCCTGGTGAGGGCGACTTCGAGGGCTTCCTCGGCCACAACCCGGCCCTGCTCGACAAGCGCCTGCTGACCCGGTTCTACCGATCGTCCACCCTGGCCAGCGAGCAGGCCAGGTCCGGCTGGGTCGAGCCCGACCTGGCCCCGTTCCCCTGGCAGGCGGCCGGATAGCGAACGGCCCGGCACCCCTGGAGTGCCGGGCCGCTACGGCCTGGAGATCAGCCGGTGATGTTGCCGTCGTGCGGGAAGAACTGCTCGACCCACGCGTTCGGGTGGTTGGAGCTGGCGTAGAACGCCTCCGGCGCGCCGCCGATCATCGTGCCCCGGGCCCGCGGGAGCACTTCCTTCGAACCGTGCCGTGCAGTAGTAGCAGTGCGTGGCCCCGGCCCCGCAGTTGCTCGTGGCCGCCGACCCCATCAACCTGATCGGCACCTTGGGTTGATGGTGTCCTCGGCCCAGATCGGCGAAAAGCCGTCGAAGACCAGCCAATACCCGGCTGCGCCGGGCGGGCGATTTACGCCGCCGGCGTCACCGTGGCCGACAGCTCGAGCGGCCCGGCCAGAGTCTGGTAGACGACGCAGTAGCGCAGGGTCAGCTTGAGCAGGGTGTCGATCTGCTCCGGCGTGGCCTCGGAGTCCAGGGCGAAGTTCAGCCGGATGGCGGTGAACCCGACCGGGGCGTCCTGGGCCACGGCCAGCGTGCCGCGGAAGTCAAGGTCGCCCCGGGCCTCGACGGTGCCGCCACGGATGTCGATCTTGAGCGAGGTGGCCACCGCGCGTAGCGTGACCCCGGCGCAGGCCACCAGGGCCTGCAGCAGCATGTCGCCGGAGCAGGCCAGCGTCCCGTCCCCGCCGGTGGCGGGGTGCAGGCCGGCCTTGGCCAGGGCCTGGCCGGTGGCCACCGAGCAGCTGAGCTCTTCCTCGCCCAGCCGGCCGTGCGCCTCCAGGGTGACCATCGCCTGCTCGGGGTGCTCACGGTAGGCGTCCTTGAGCGGCTGCTGCACGGATCGGAGTTCGGTCGCGTCCACGTCGTCCTCTCTGCCGGTGTCCGGTGACGCCGGATCTGTCCACCGTCGCATCGTGCGGGCGGCCAAGTCCAGGCCGGCCTTGTCCGGGGCCGGCCGCCCGGCTACCGTGGGTATATTCGTCACTCAGTGTCGAATATGTAGCCGATCGCGCCGAACTGGGAGTGTGTGCCGGATGAACGAGTGGTTCGAGTCGGTCGCCGAGGCGCGGCGCCGGGCCCGCAAGCGGCTGCCCGCCTCGGTGTACGGCGCGCTGATCGCCGGCTCCGAGCGGGGCTGGACCGTGGACGACAACATCCGGGCCTTCGCCGAGCTGGGCTTCGCCCCGCACGTGGCCGGTCACCACGCCCAGCGCGACCTGGCCACCACCGTGCTCGGCCAGCCGGTCTCGCTGCCGGTGATCATCTCACCGACCGGGGTGCAGGCCGTCCACCCGGACGGCGAGGTGGCGGTGGCCCGGGCGGCCGCGGCCCGGGGCACGGCCATGGGCCTGAGCTCGTTCGCGAGCAAGCCGGTGGAAGCGGTGGTGGCGGCCAACCCGCAGACGTTCTTCCAGGTCTACTGGTCGGGCCGCAAGGACCAACTGGTGCAGCGGCTGGACCGGGCCCGCGCGGCCGGCGCGGTCGGCCTGATCGCCACCCTGGACTGGTCGTTCTCGATGGGCCGGGACTGGGGGAGTCCGGTCATCCCGGAGCGGATCGACCTTAAGGCGGCGCTGCGGTTCGGCCCCGAGGCGCTGGCCCGGCCCCGGTGGCTGAAGTCGTTCGTCCAGACCGGCCACATCCCCGACCTGACCGTCCCCAACATGGCCAACCCGGGCCAGCCCGCGCCCACGTTCTTCGGCGCCTACGGCGAGTGGATGCAGACCCCGCCACCGAGCTGGGACGACGTGGCCTGGCTACGCGAACAGTGGGGCGGGCCGTTCCTGCTCAAGGGCGTCACCCGGGTCGACGACGCCCGCCGCGCCGTCGACGCCGGCGTCACCGCGATCTCGGTGTCCAACCACGGCGGCAACAACCTGGACGGCACCCCGGCCACCATCCGCTGCCTGCCCGCGGTGGCCGAAGCGGTCGGCGACCACGTCGAGATCCTCCTCGACGGCGGCGTCCGCCGCGGCAGCGACGTCATCAAGGCCGTCGCGCTCGGGGCCCGCGCGGTCATGATCGGCCGCGCCTACCTGTGGGGCCTGGCCGCCAACGGCCAGGCCGGGGTGGAGAACGTGCTGGACATCATGCGCAGCGGGATCGACTCGGCGTTGCTGGGGCTCGGGAAGTCGTCGATCCACGAACTGACCCCCGACGACGTGGTGGTGCCGCCGGGCTTCGTCCGCCGCCTCGGCGACCCGTCGGACACGTTGTCCCCGGCGTCCTGAGGGGTCCCAGGCGCCGCCGGGCGGGCCGTACCGCCGGGACAATGGGCACTTTGCTCCGGCTATGACCGGGGCAAAGTAACCATCGCATCGGTTGACATTCGGGGGCGAACCGCCCCGCCCAGGCCCACCAGCCCCACGCGCCCGGGGCCCCAGCTGCCCGAGGCCGCCTCGCTGGGGCCAGGTAGTCACACGAGCCCCGCGCGTGGGCGCTTATGGCGGGGTGGGAAGGGTTTTCCGCAGCGGGTGCGGAAAACCCTTCCCAGCCTCCCGCCCCAAGCCCCGGCCTCCCCGCCCCGAGCCTCAGGGCCCCCGGCCCGGGGGTCCCGGCCGT
>DASXMW010000104.1:0-9428 GCA_036495425.1 Streptosporangiaceae bacterium
CCCTGGCCCCGGCCCTGCTCGGCGCCGGCCACCTGCTGTTCGCGGGCGGCGACCCGTCCCCGCCCGGACCCGGGACCGTCCGCCGCATGGTCACCACCGTCCTGGCCAGCGCGGTCCCGGAGCCGCCGTCCGGCCCGGCCCGGCCATAACCAGGTGACCGGCCCGGCCGCGCTCGGTACTGTCCTGGCTCGTGCGGATTCTTGTGCTGGGCGGCACCTCGTTCGTGGGCCGGGCCATCGTCGACGACGCGCTGCGCACCGGCTCCGGCGTCACCCTGTTCAGCCGGGGCCGGACCGGGACCGAGCTGTTCCCGGGCCTGCCCCGGCTGCGCGGCGACCGGGACACCGGCGACTACGCGGCCCTGCGCGGCGGGCGCTGGGACGCGGTGGTGGACGTCAGCGGCTACGTGCCCCGGCACGTCGGGCAGGCCATGGACGCCCTCGGCGACCGGGCCGGGCGCTACCTGTTCATCTCCAGCCACGCCGTCTACCAGACCGAAGGCGTCGGCCCGGGCTCCACCGAGGACACCCCGCGGCGGCCGCCGGTCCGGGACACCGAAGAGCTCAACGGCGAGACCTACGGCCGGGCCAAGGTCGCCTGCGAGGACGACGTGACCGCCCGCTACGGCGACCGGGCCACGATCGTCCGCCCCGGCAAGGTGGCCGGCCCGCACGACAACCAGAACGGCCTCACCTACTGGGTCCGCCGGGCCGCCCGCGGCGGGAGGATCGCCCTGCCCGCCGACCCGGACCAGCCGGTCCAGGTCCTCGACGTGCGCGACCTGGCCCGCCTGGTGGTCCAGCTGCTGGCCGACGACCGCCCCGGCGCCTTCCAGGCCGTCGGCCCGGCCCACCCCACCACCCTGGCCGGCCTGATCGGCGCCTGCGCCACCGCGGCCGGGTCCAACGTCGAGGTGGTCCCGGTCCCGCCCGCGCTGGCGCCCCCGATGTTCCCGCTGGTCCGCGCCAACTGGCCGTCCCAGCAGCGCAGCCCGGCCCGCGCCCGCGCGGCCGGCCTGCCCGCCACGCCGCTGCTCACCACCGCCGCCGACGTCCTGGCCTGGGACCGCGCCCGCGGCGAACCACCCCTGGAGACCGGCTTCACCCCGGACCAGGAGCAGGCCATCCTGTCCGGTCCCGCCCCGGCCCCGGGCCGGTGACGGCGGCCGCCCGGCCCGCCCTCATCGTGGTCAGCGGGATGCCCGGGGCGGGCAAGACGACGCTGGCGCACCGGCTGGCCGCGGCCGTGGGCTGCCCCGCCGTCTGCCGCGACGAAATCAAGGAAGGCCTGGTGCAGGCGGTTCCGGATTTCACCGCCGGCCGGGACGACGAGTTTTCCCGGGCCGCCAACACCGTGTTTTTCGACATGATCGGAATCCTGGTCCGCGCCGGAGTCACCACCGTGGCCGAGGCCGCGTTCCAGGACCGCCTCTGGCGTCCCGGGCTGGAGCCGCTTCAGGAGCTGGCCCGGCTCCGGGTCGTGCACTGCGTCGTCGACCCGGAACTCGCCCTGGCCCGCAGCCTGCAGCGCCGGGCCGACGGCCGGCTCCGCCGGGCTCACGCCGACCCCACGCCCGCCGAAGCCGGCGCCTACCTGGACCGGCTACGCGCCTTCCGCCGGATCGATCTCCCGGTCCCGCTGATCGAAGCCGACACCACCGACGGCTACCGGCCCGCCCTTGAAGAGCTGGCCGCCCTCGCCACCCGGCCCTGACCCGGCGGCCGGTGCGGCCACTACGCTGAGGGCACTCATGAGATCCAAGCCCGGAGGGGGCTCCATGGCCGCGCCCGACCTGAACAACAACCACCGCGACACGCTGAACAAGATCTTCGCCCACCCGGTCAGCCACAACGTTGAGTGGCAGGACGTCCTCGGGCTGCTGCTGGCGGTGGGCGACGTCGAGGAGCGGCACGGCAACCTGGCTGTCACCCTGGGCGGGGAAACCGAGATCCTGCACCGTCACGGCAGCGCCAAGTCGCTCGACGCCGACGCCGTCATGAACCTGCGCAAGCTCCTGGCCAGCCACGGCATCGAGCCCAGCTGACCGTCCTGCCTCACGGCTACGCCGAAGCCGGGCCCGGTCAACCCCTGAGCCCAGGCCGCCCCGCCCGGATCAGCCCGGCGCGGCCGGGGCTCTCGTTCACGCAGCCTTCACGGAGTGGGTCTCCTGCATGCGCTCGATCGGCCTGCGCCGTCCGTGGCTCGCCATCAGCTCCGCCATCGTCACCCTGCTCACCGCCGCGGCCACCGCCGTCGCGATCGCCGTGCCGGCCGGCGCCGCCGGTGACTTGTCCCTGCTAGTCCTGCCGAATCAGGGCGAGAGCGCGATCTACAGCTTCGCCAGCTCGGCCACCAGCTCGATCGACCTGACCATGTACGAGCTGAAGGACACCACGCTGGTCAACGACCTGGTGGCCCGGGAGAAGGCCGGGGTCAACGTCCGGGTCATCCTGGACCGCCAGCACGAGTCGTATGACTCCAGCGCCTACAGCACCCTGACCAAGGGCGGGGTCAGCGTGGTCTGGTCGTCCTCGGCGTTCACCTACACCCACCAGAAGACGCTGACCGTGGACAACCGCGAGTCCTACATCACCACCGGCAACTTGGACATCACGTACTACTCGACCAGCCGCGACTATGGCGTCTTCGACACCGACGCGGCCGACGTGGCCGCGGTGGTGGCCACGTTCAACGCCGACTTCGCGCACAAGTCGATCACCCCTTCGGACGGTGATGACCTGGTCTGGTCGCCCACCGACTCGCAGACCCGGATCCTGAGCGTGATCAACGGGGCCAAGTCCTCGCTCGACATCGAGCAGGAGGAGTTCAGCGACAGCGCCGTGGTCAGCGCGATCGTGGCCGCCGAGAAGAAGGACGTGAAGGTCCGGGTCGTGGTCGAGGACCCGTCCAGCTACTCCTCCGAGCTCAAGCAGGTCATCAGCGCGGGCGGCACGGTCGAGGGTTACTCCTCCTCCACCGGCTTCTACATCCACGCCAAGGCCATCGTGGCCGACTACGGCAAGTCCACCGCCAAGGTCTTCGCGGGCTCGGAGAACTTCTCCAGCAACTCCCTCAACGACAACCGCGAACTGGGCTTGATCACCACCGGCCCGGGCATGCTCAGCGGCATCGAGTCCGCCTTCACCTCCGACTACGACGGCGGCACCCGCTACACCGGCTGACGCAGGTCACGGCGCTGGTCGAATGGCTGGCCCCCGGCGGTGCGGCGGCCCCGGCCATCTCCCCGGCCTGGCCGGCCGTAGAGAATACTGCCTGGCCGCACTATCCATCGCGAACAAAGGATGTCCAATGACGGACGCACCGAGCCCGTACGAAGGTCTCCCCGAAGCTCCGACCTTCACCGTGACCAGCACCGACGTCAGCGACGGCGGTACGCTGCCGCAGCCCCACGTCAGCGGGGTGATGGGGGCCGGGGGTGAGGACCGGTCCCCGCAGCTGTCCTGGAGCGGGTTCCCCGAGGGCACCCAGGGCTTCGCCGTCACCTGCTACGACCCGGACGCCCCGACCCGCAGCGGCTTCTGGCACTGGGCCGTGTTCAACATCCCCGGCTCGGTCACCGAACTGCCCGCCGGCGCCGGCGACCCGGGCAGCCTCAGCCTGCCCGCCGGTGCGGTCACGCTGCGCAATGACGCCAGCATGCCGCAGTACATCGGGGCCGCGCCCCCGGCCGGCCACGGGATCCACCACTACCAGTTCGTGGTGCACGCCCTGGACACGCCGCGCCTGGACGTCGATCCCGGGGCGACACCCGCGTTCCTGATGTTCAACCTGCTTGGCCACACCCTGGGCCGCGGCGCCCTCACCGCCCTCTACGAGCAGAAGTAGCCCCGCCCCCGCGCCCCCATCCCACCGCAGGCGAGGCTTCGCGCGACCCGGCCCCGCACCGGACTTTGCGCGAGCTTGATTGATCTTGTTGTCCGTTTTAGGATCTGTGTGCCTCAATGTCGAGATTGGGAGTGCAGATGGTGCCCAGGCCCCGGTTGAGTCTTCCGCTGCTCACGATGACGGCCCTGGCGGCCGCGCTGGCCGTTCCCGCGACGGCCAGCGCGGCGGGCGCCGCTACCGCCGGGCACCCCGGTGCGGGTCGCTGGGTGTCGACCTGGGCCGCCAGCCCCCAGCCGGCCACCCCGCCCAGCCTGACCTCGGCCAGCGACTTCTCCTCGGCCGGGTTCAGCGACCAGACCATCCGCAACGTCGTCTGGACCAGCGCGGCCGGCCGCTCGGCCCGGATCCGGCTGTCCAACGTGTTCGGCACCCAGCCGGTCACCTTCCGCCAGGTCGACCTCGGCCGGTCCGCGGGCGGCGCGGCCGTCGCGGCCGGCACCGGCCACCGAGTCACCTTCGGCGGCCGTGCCTCGGTCACCATCCGGCCCGGCGCGGAAGTGGTCAGCGACCCGGTCGCGCTCAGCGTCCCGGCCGAGACCAGCCTCGCGGTCAGCTTGTACACCGCGACCGCCACCGGCCCGGCCACCTACCACAGCGACGCCCAGCAGGTGAACTACGTCTCCGCCGGCGACCAGGCGGGCAGCGACGCGGCCACCGCGTTCACCACCACCAGCCAGAGCTGGTACTTCCTGGACGACGTCGACGTCCAGGCCACGCCGGCCTCCCCGGCCGGGGTGGTGGCCTTCGGCGACTCGATCACCGACGGCTACCAGTCCACCGTCGGGGCTAACACCCGCTGGCCCAACGATCTGGCCCGCCGGTTCCTGGCCGCCGGGCAGAACCGGGCCGTGGCCGACGAAGGCATCAGCGGCAACCGGGTGCTCAACGACTCGGCCTGCTTCGGCGTGAACGCCCAGTCCCGGTTCTTCCGTGACGTGGCCGCGCGCAGCGGGGCCCGCTACGTCATCATGCTCGAGGGCATCAACGACATCGGGTTCAGCCAGACCCCGGACTCCGGCTGCAGCGTGCCCAACACCGACGTGTCGGCCGCCCAGATCATCGCCGGCTACCGGCACATCATCGCGGCCGCGCACGCCGCGGGCCTGAAGATCTTCGGCGCCACCCTGACTCCCTTCCAGGGCGCCGCCTACTACTCGACCGCGGGCGAGGCCAAGCGGGAAGCGGTCAACCAGTGGATCCGCACCAGCCACGGGTTCGACGGGGTGATCGACTTCGACCGGGCCGTGCGTGACCCGGCCAGCCCGGAGCAGATCCTGGCCGCCTACGACAGTGGCGACCACCTGCACCCCAACGACGCCGGCTACCAGGCCATGGCCAACGCGATCAACCTGGCCCTGTTCCGGCGCTGAGCTCCGGCCCTGAGTTCCGGCGCCGAACCGTCCCCGGCCGACGGGGCCTGATAACAGCAAGAAGCGGCGCAGCGGCCAGATGCCCCCGCCAGACAGGGCCCCGCCAGACAAGCGCACACCCGCTGGACTCCTCCTTAGGCCACCGGCCTTTGTGGTCGATTTCTGTCGTGATAGCAGCAGGAAATGACCACATTCCGGTGTTCGGCCCCGACCTGCTCGCTGACCCCGGGGGCTACCTCCGCAACCCGTCAGTTTCGGAGAAGCCATCCAGACCGCGGCTCCCTAGCCTTGAAGTCATCACCAGGAACAAGACCAGGGAGAAGCCCACCATGGCCGACACCAAGAAGCCAGCCAGGAGCGCCAAGCCCAAGGCCTTCAACGCCGACGAGCGCGCCGCGATGAAGGACCGGGCCCGCGAGGCCAAGGCCAGCCCGGCCGACGGCGAGAACGACGTGCTGGCCAAGATCGCTGACATGAAGGACCTGGACCGGGCCCTGGCCGAGCGCATCCACGCCATCGTCAAGGCCGCCGCCCCCGACCTCGCACCCAGGACGTACTACGGGATGCCCGCCTACGCCAAGGGCGGCAAGGTCGTCTGCTTCTTCCAGCCCGCCCAGAAGTTCAAGTCCCGCTACGCGACCCTGGGCTTCCAGGACACGGCCGACCTCGACGACGGCGATATGTGGCCGGTCGTCTACGCCCTGGCCGAGCTGACCCCCGAGGTCGAGGACCGCATCACCGCCCTGGTGAAGCAGGCGGTGAGCTGACCCCGGGCTCGGCCTCCGGCCCGATTTCCTCCGGTCCCACTTCCGCCCCAGGAGCCCCAGCCACCCCTGATCCACCAGCGGCCTCTGGCGCATCAGCAGCCTCCGGCGTACCAACTGGCTCCGGCGCACCAGCCGCTGCCTCCGGCGCACCAGCCGGCTCCGCCGGCAACTTTTCCACGGCGACCTCTTCGATCGCCACCTCTTCCACCGCGACCGGCTCCGGCTCGGGCTCAGCCAGCGGCTTGCCGCCCGGGGCCGGCTCGGTGCTGCCCTCCAGCTGCAGGTGTGGGACGATCGGCTCCATCCAGCGCGGCATCCACCAGGCGTGCTCCCCGAACAGGGCCATCACCGCGGGGACGAGCATCATCCGGACCAGCGAGGCGTCGATCAGCACGGCGAAGGCCATGCCGATGGCCAGCATCTTGACCGTGGGGTCGATGTTCAGCACGAAGCTGGCGAAGACCACCACCATGATGGCCGCCGCGGTGGTGATCACCCGGGCCGTGCTGCCGATGCCGATGGCGACGCTGCGATGCGAATCGTGGGTCGCCACCCAGGCCTCGTGCACCCGCGACAGCAGGAACACCTCATAGTCCATGGACAGGCCGAACACGATGGCGAACACCAGCATCGGTACGTAGGCGGGAATGGGCAGGGTGGTATGCAGGCCGATCAGGCTGGCGCCCCAGCCCCACTGGAAGATCGCGACGATCACTCCGTAGGACGCGCCGATGGACAGCAGGTTGAGGACCGCCGCCTTGGCCGCGATGACCACGGACCGGAAGGCGGTGGTCAGCATCAGGAAGGCGATGGCCACCACGGCCAGGATCAGCCACGGGATCCGGCTGGTGATCCGCTCGCTGAAGTCGACCGTCCCCGCCGTGGTGCCGGTGACGTAGGTGGTCACGTGCGACTTGGGCAGGACGGTGTCGCGCAGCTGGCTGACCAGGTTCTCGGTCTGCGTCGCCTGCGGGCGGGTCTTCGGGATCACGCTGAACAAGGCCGTGGTCCCGGACGAGTTCACCTGCGCGGGCGTGACCGACGCGACGTCTGAGGTGGCCGTCACGTTCTTCTGCATGGTGCTCAGCAACTGCTGGTTGTCTGAGCTCGACTGCTTCGGCAGCTTGACCACCACGGCCAGCGGCCCGTTGACACCGACGCCGAAGCCCTGGGACAGCAGGTCGTAGGCCTGCCGGTTGCTTTCTGACGTGGGATTGGTGCCGTTGTCCGGCTGGCCCAGGGTGATGGAGAACAGGGGGATGGCCAGCACGACCAGCACGGCGACGCTGCCTATGGCCCAGGGCCACGGCCGGCTGCTGACCTTCGTCCCCCAGCGGGCGAACGCGCTGTGCTCGTGCCGGTCGTGCGTGGCCGCCGCGGTCTGCGCTGCCTGTTTCCGCACGCTCACCACGGCCCGCCGGGCCCGCACCCGGCTGGTCAGCGAACGGATGTTCTCGCGGGCGAGACCCATGAACGCGGGCACCAGGGTCAGCGCGGCCAGCATGGTCAGCGCGACTACGATCGCCGCGGCCAGGCCCAGGGACCCGACGAAGGCGACCCCGGACACGTACAGGCCGAGGATCGAGACCACCACCGTGCCGCCCGCGACCACGATCGCCGCACCCGACGTCCCCTCGGAGTGGGCCGCGGACGTGACGACGTCCATACCGGTGTCCAGCTGCTCGCGATGCCGCGCCATCAGGAACAGGCCATAGTCCACCGCCACGCCCAGCCCGAGCAGGGTGGCGATGGTCGGGGCCGTGGTCGGGAACGTCATCGCGGAGGCCAATATGCCGAGCAGCGACAGGCCGGCCAGCACGCTGAAGATGGCCGACAGCAGCGGGATCGCGGCGGCTATCAGGGAGCCGAACATGAACAGCAGCAGCACCAGCGCACACGACAGCCCGATCACCTCGGACGTGAGGTCGTGGTTGGCCTGCCCGATCTGCCCGGCCCCCGCGCCGTAGGCGACCTGCAGGCCCGCGTCCCGGGCCGGGGCGACGGCCTTGTTCAGCTGGTCGAGGTAGGCGGTGTCGAGCGAGTTGGGGTTCACGCTCCAGGAGACGCTGCTGTAGGCGATCGTGCCGTCCTTGGACACGGCGCCGGAGCTGGACGAGGCGAACGGGCTGACGGCCTTGATGACATGCGGCAGCTTGCTCACGTTGGTCACGGACTGGTTGACCGCGTCCTGGTCCGCGGCCACCGTGCCGCTCTTGGCGTGATACACGATCTGGCCCGCGAACCCGCCTTGCTGCGGGAAGGTGCTGTTCAGTACGTCCAGTCCGGTGGCCGAGCCGGTACCCGCCACCGTGTAGTCGTTGACGTACTCACCGCCGAAGGCACGGTGGGCGCCGAGCAGGCCGCCCAGGATGATCACCCAGCCGATGATGACGATCCACCACCGGCGCGCGGAGAACGCGCCCAGGCGTTCCAGCAGCATGTTCATGAGCCCCCCAGCCCTAAGCCTGATTGACAGGATGCGTCGGAAGGGCCCGGATGTCCCTAGGGAAAGACCCTAGTCCGGGAGGGCGACCGGGGCCTGAGTCACCCGGTGACCTGCGATCAGCTCCCGCCGGGACCGGATATGCAGCTTGGTGAAGATGACGCTCAGGTGGTACTCGATGGTCTTGACGCTCACGAACAGTTCGGCGGCGGCCTCACGGTTGGTCATGCCCGCGGCCACCAGCCGGGCCACGACCTGCTCACGGGCGGTCAGCGCGTCCAGGTGCGGCTCGGTCTCCTGGTCCCCGGCCGGGGCGGGCACCAGCACCCCGCAGGCGCGCAGGCCCTGATCGCACTCGCTGGTCAGGGCGGCCGCGCCCAGCCCGGCCAGGATCCGCCGGGCCGCGAGCAGGGCGGTCCCGGCCGGCTTGCGCTTCTTCTCGCTCAGCAGGAACCGGCCGTAGTCCAGGGCCAGCAGGCCGTCGGCCAGGCGGCGCGAGCCCGTTCCGCCCTCCTTCAGGGCCGCCGCCTCGAACGTGGCCGCGGCCCGGTCCGGCTGGCCGGCCCGCTGCCAGGCCAGCGCCTCGAGCCGGGCCCGGTCGGCGCGGACCACGCCGCCCCACGGTGTCTGCGGGCTGTCGGCCAGCAGCCGCCGGGCCCGGTCCAGCTGGCCTTCGTTCAGGCAGGCCTCGGCCAGCCGGTACCGCCACAGGGCCAGGTTGGGATAGCGGGAGGCGGTGCCGAGGTGCCCTCTTTCCAGCGGGCTGAGGGCGGTGATCACGGCCGCCCAGTCCGCCTGCGACCAGGCCACGTGGGCCCGGGCCAGCGCCGCGCAGGCCAGCGCCTCCTTGGACGGTGACAACTCGGCCGCCTCCCGGGCCGCGGCCGCGTGGTCGGCGGCCGTCTCCACCTCGCCCCGGGCCGCGTACAGGTAGGCGGCCAC
>DASXMW010000105.1:0-9223 GCA_036495425.1 Streptosporangiaceae bacterium
CCGAACGGTGACCCGGGCTGCGGGCAGTGCGGCGCGAAGCTGGTCGCGGCCCGGACCCCATGCCAGCGCGCGGCCGGCTGCGGTGCCCGCCAGCGCAGGTTCCCGACCGGCGGGGCCGCGTAGGGGATGCCCAGGAACTCATGGTCACTCCCGGCCGTGGTGCCGCGCAGCAGGCCGCCGGCCGTGGCCACCACCGGGCTGCGCCCGCCGCCCGCGCCGGTTCCGTCGGCATTGCCGGTGTTGCCCGTGCTGGCCGCGGCCACTCCGGTCGCGGCCAGCGCGACGGCCGCCGTGCCCGCCGCCACGCTCAGCCGTAGCTTCTTATCCCAGCCAAATCTGATTGCACGCATCGAACCGCCTTGTTCGAGGGTCAGGCCTGCGGGGCACAGCGGGCCACCTTGCCGCCGACTCTAAAAGAACGTTGACGTACTTTAAAGACCCAATACTTCAAGATGGAATGATCGGGACTGGACGGCACTGGGGCCGGGACGCGAACGCGGAGGCAGTGATGGCGAGGAACGGCAGGCGGATCGAGAGCACGATGCAGGACGACTTCCCGCTCACCATCACCTCGATCCTGCGGCACGGATCCCGGGTGTTCGGCGCCAGCGAGTGCGTCACCTGGCAGGGCGACCACGCCCGGCACACCAGCTACCGGCAGATCGAGGTCAACGCCCGCCAGCTGGCCCAGGCCCTGACCCGGCTCGGCGTCGGACCGGGCGACCCGGTGGCCACGTTCTGCTGGAACAACCAGGAGCATCTCGAGGCCTACTACGCGGTCCCGTGCATGGGCGCGATCGTGCACACGCTGAACATCCGGCTGCCCGCCCAGCAGCTCACCCACATCGTCAACGACGCCGAAGACAAGATCATGATCGTCGACGGCAGCCTGATCCCGCTGCTGGCCCCGGTCGTGTCCCAGCTGCCCTCGGTGGAGGCCTTCGTCGTCATCGGCGACGGCGACGTCTCACTGCTCGGCGACCGGCCGGTCCACCGCTACGACGCGCTGCTGGACGCCGAGGACGGCCGCTACACCTGGCCCGAGCTGGACGAGAAGTCGGCCGCGGCCATGTGCTACACCAGCGGCACCACCGGCGACCCGCGCGGCGTGGTGTACTCGCACCGGTCCACGTTCCTGCACGCCCTGGCCACCCTGACCAGCCAGTGCGTCGGGTCCACCGAGGCCGACCGGCAGCTGACCATCGTGCCGATGTTCCACGTCAACGCCTGGGGCATCCCGTTCGCGGCGTTCCTGTCCGGCACCACCATGCACATGCCGGACCGGTACATGACCCCGGCCGCGCTGGTCGACTTCATCGAGGCCGAGCGGTCCACCCTGGCCTCGGCCGTGCCCACCATCTGGGGTGGCATCCTGCAGGTCGGCGCCCAGCGGGAGATCGACCTGTCCTCGATCCGGATGGGCACCTCGGGCGGGGCGGCCATGCCGCGCTCGCTGATGGAGACGTTCGAGAAGCAGTACGGCCTGACCCTCATCCAGGGCTGGGGCATGACCGAGACCTCCCCGGTGGGCGGGCTGGCCCGGCCGCCCGCCGACGTGGAGGAGGGCACCGCCGAGGCGCTGGACTACCGGATGAAGTCGGGCCGGCTGCTGGCCGGGGTGGAGATGCGTCTCGTCGACGACGAGGGCCACGAGGTGCCCTGGGATGGGAAGTCGACCGGCGAGATCGAGGTCCGGGGCCCGTGGATCACCGGCCGCTACTTCGGCCTCGACGCCCCGGAGAAGTTTCACGACGGCTGGCTGCGCACCGGCGACATCGGCACCATGGACGACCGCGGGTACTTCCAGATCTCCGACCGGCTCAAGGACGTGATCAAGTCCGGCGGCGAGTGGATCTCCTCGGTGGAGCTGGAGAACCTGCTGGCGGGCAGCCCGGAGGTGGCCGAGGCCGCGGTCATCGGCATCCCGGACGACAAGTGGACCGAACGCCCGCTGGCCTGCGTGGTCCTCCGCGATCCCGGCACCGGGACCGACCCGGGTACGCTGGCCGCGTTCCTGGACGGCAAGGTGGCCCGCTGGCAGGTGCCGGAGAACTGGACCTTCATCGAGGAGGTGCCCAAGACGACCGTCGGCAAGTTCGACAAGAAGGTGCTGCGGGCCCGGTACCAGAACGGTGACCTGCACGTACACCGCACCCGGGATTGACACGAGCCCGCGGAGACTAGGCCAGAATAATCCAGGTGTATCGGCTGATCCGGCGCGGGAGCGCGCTGCTCATCGCGGTGGCGATCGTCGTCCTCATCGTCTACGACGTGATGAACGGGCGTGGCTTCTCGGACTGGTGGGACGAGCACGCCATCACCACCTCGCTGGTCTCGGACCTGCTCATCGTGGGCGCGACCGCGCTGATCTTCAACGAGGTGCAGGCCTACCGGCAGCGCAAGGAGCGGTCGGTGACGGTGGCGGCCCAGGGGCTGATCGTCTACAGCCAGGCCCGCGAGGCCTACCAGGCGGTGATGGCCAGCGTCAGCGACCCGTCGTCGGACGATGGCATCCCGGACGAGCTGCGCGACCTGGCCAGCAACCTGCTGGTGGCCTCGCCCAGCTTGTTCGACGATCCCGACGCCCGGAATTTCCTGCTCGAGCTGGACCGGCTGATGGCCTGGCTGTTCGCGGCGGCCAACGGCCGGTCCAGCCGTCCCGGCGGCCCGGGCCAGACCGGCCACCTGACCGACCAGATGAACCAGGTCCAGGCGGCCTTCCAGCCGCTGGTGGCCCGGTTCCCGGCCGAGTACCAGGCCCGGGTCCGCGGCGCCGACACCGACACCGACTCCGTGACCGGCTCCGACGGCTCGGACGGTGGTGCGCGTCCACCGGCCCGGCCAGCGTGAACACGAACCCGGGGAACTGCCCCTGGACCGCGGCGATGGTGGCGTCTGTCGTTCCGGCAGTCCAGGTAGCGCTGCTGCGTAGCCTGGCCTGGTGGCCGGGTCCTGGGCGGGTGCGCTGTCCGAGCGTGACTTCCGGCTCTTCTTCACCGGCTACCTGACCTCGTACTTCGGCAGCCAGATGGTCCCGGTCGCGGTCACGTTCGCGGTCCTCAACACCGGCGGGACCGCGGCCGACGTCGGCTATGTGCTGGCCGCCGAGACCGTGCCGCTGGTGGTGTTCCTGCTGGTGGGCGGGGTGATCGCGGACCGGCTGCCGCGCCGGGCGGTGATGATCGGCGCCGACCTGCTGCGGACGGTGAGCCAGGGCCTGCTGGCCGCCCTGCTGCTGACCGGCCGTCCGGCGCTGTGGGAGTTCATGGCCCTGCTGGCGGTGACCGGCGCCGGGATGGCGTTCTTCAGCCCGGCCATGACCGGGCTGATCCCGCAGGTGGTCAGCGCGGCCCGGCTGCAGCAGGCCAACGCGCTCACCGGGCTGTCCCAGTCGCTGGGCGCGGTGGCCGGGCCGGCCATCAGCGGGGTGCTGGTGGCCGCGGTCGGCCCCGGGTGGGCGGTCGCCGCCGACGCCGCCACCTACCTGGTCAGCGCCTACTGCCTGGCCCGGGTGAGTGTGCCGCTGGTCGCGGCGGCGGCCCGGTCCTCGTTCCTGGCCGAACTGCGGCTCGGGTGGCAGGAGTTCCGGTCCCGGGCCTGGCTGTGGGCGGTCGTGGTCAGCGCGGCCCTGTGGCACCTGCTCGCCTACGCCCCGTTCATCGTGCTGGGCGCGGTGGTGGCCAAGGCCGACCTGGGCGGGGCCCGGGCCTGGGGTGCCATCCTGGCCGCCCAGGGGATCGGGGCCATCGCGGGCGGCCTGGTCATGCTGCGGATGCGCCCGGCCCGGCCGCTGGTGACCGCGACGATCGCCCTGTTCCCCTACGCCGCCCCGATGGCCCTGCTGGCGGTCCGGGCGCCGGTGGCCGCCGTGGCGGCCGGGTCGTTCGTGGCCGGCTGGGGCCTGTCCACCTTTTCGGTGCTGTGGGACACCACCATGCAGCGGGAGATCCCGCCCGCCGTGCTGTCGCGGGTCAGCGCCTACGACTGGTTCGGGTCGGTGGCCTTCCTGCCGGTGGGTTACGCCCTCACCGGGCCGCTGGCCGCGCTGCTGACCGTCACCGGCGCGCTGTGGGCGGCGGCCGGCTGGACGGTGCTCACGACCGCCCTCGTGCTGGTCGTGCCGAGCGTGTGGCGGCTGCGAGCCCCGGCCCCGGCCCCGGCGTCGGCGTAAGCACTACGATCACCGGCATGCAGGCGCGCAAGCTGGGGCTGAAGCCAGGCCAGCGAGTCGGCTTGGACGGTCCGCCCCCGGACTGGACGTTCGCGGACCCGCCCGGCGGCCTGGAGACCGTGCCCGCGCCGGAGAACGCCGATGTGATCGTGGCCTTTTTCTCCCGTGCGGCCGACATCGCCGTACGGCTTCCGGATCTGGCCGAGCGGATCTTCCCCGACGGGGCGGTCTGGGCCGCCTGGCCACGGCGGGCGGGCGGTCACAGCAGCGACATCACCGACAACGTGGTGCGGGAGCACGCCCTGCCCCTGGGCCTCGTCGACGTCAAAGTCGCCGCCATCGACGACGACTGGTCCGGGCTGCGTCTGGTCTGGCGCAAGGAAAACCGCACCCGCCGGCCCGGCAGCTGACTGGCCCGGCGCCCCGGGACCCAGCCACTAGCCGACCGGGGTGGCCAGACCTTCGATAATGTCGGCGCCTGGCAACGTGGCCAAGGACGCCCCCGGCAGCCACAGCTTCGAGCCCCGGATTCCCGAGCCGATCACCACGTGCCCCTGCTCGACGACGCGGCTGTCGATGAAGACCGGCCAGCCGTCGGGCAGCCCGACCGGGGTGATGCCGCCGTACTCCATCCCGGTCGCGGCCACCACGTCGTCCAGCGCCGCGAAGGTGGCCTTGCGGGCGTCCATCCGGCGCCGCACCACCCCGTTGACGTCCGCGCGCGTCACGGCCGTGACCAGGCACGCCGCATAACTGGTGACCCCGCCGCGCTTGCCCGCGACCACCACGCAGTTGGCTGACTCCTCCAGCGCGACCTCGTAGTGCGCGCAGAACGCCGCGGTGTCGGCCAGGCCGGGATCGATGGGTGCGACCTCGGTCTCGGCGCCGCCGGGCCAGTCGGCCAGCGCGGCCGCGACCGGCTTGGCCAGCAGTTCCGGACGGGACCGGGCGGGGGAGAGGTCGAGGTTCATGGAGCCATCCAAGCAGGGCTCAGGGCTTGCGGGCGGCGCCGCCCCACATCCCGGTCACCGGGCCGTCCGGGTCGACGGGCTCGTCGGGCCGCCACTGCGGCAGGGCCACCACCCCCGGCTCGAGTAGCTCCAGGCCGTCGAAGAACCGCTCCACCTGGTCGTGGGTGCGGAACGTGACCTTCTGCCGCATGGACTGGGTCAGGGCCGCCTCGGCCTCGGCCGCGTGCTCGGGCGCCTGGTCCCGGGCCGGCTGGGAGAGCACCAGGTAGCTGCCGGCCGGCACGGCATCCATCAGCGTGCGGACGATGCCGTAGGGGTCGTCCTCGTCCGCCACGCAGTGCATGATCGCGATCAGCATGACCGCGACCGGCTGGCCGAAGTCCAGCGTGGCGGCCGCCCCGGCCAGGATCTTGGCCGGGTCGCGCACGTCCGCGTCCAGGTAGGCGGTGGTCCCGGTGACGCTGGTCAGCAGGGCCCGGGCGTGGGCCAGCACGATCGGGTCGTTGTCCACGTACACCACGCGGCTGTCCGGCGCGGCGGCCTGGGCCACCTCGTGGGTGTTGTCCGCGCTGGGGATGCCGGTACCGATGTCCAGGAACTGCCGGACCCCGGCGCCGGTGGCCAGGAGCCGCACGGCGCGGCCGAGGAACGCCCGGTTGGCCCGCACGCCCGGCCGGACGGTCGGGGTCGCGCGCATGACCCGCTCGGCGGCCTCGCGGTCGACGGCGAAGTTGTCCTTGCCGCCCAGCCAGTAGTTGTAGATGCGGGCGATGTGCGGCACGTTCGTGTCGATGTCGCGCGGCGGCGGCATGTCGTCCTCGGGCACGAGGCTGCGGAACCGGTTCTGTTCAGAGGCCACGGCTCAACCGTACCGGTGTTTGCGTCCTTTGCGCGGATCCGCCCCTGAGCTGTGCGCGCGTAGCGGCGCTGTCTCAGTTGGGTTGTGCAGGCGGAATGGTCAGCTGGGTGGACAGCGCGCCGGTCCAGGTCCCGGGGCCGTTGACCTGCTTGCCCCCCGAGCTGACGGGTGGGCGGGCCCCCGGGTACCGCAGGGTCACCCGGCTGAAGTACCGCTGATCCGGGTGGCTGGGCACTGGCTCGCTGCGCCAGAAGGTCACGTCGACCGGGTAGCCGCGGAACTTCCCCGCCGCGCAGTACGGCACGCACTCGTTGATCATCTGGGTGCCGGTCCCCCTGGCCGACGTGGCCGTCCACGACGACCAGGACAGATGGGACAGGTAGCTGTTGCCGTCCGCGCAGGCCAGGGTGAAGCTGCCCGGCCGCACCTGGGCGTGGCGGCAGTTGTAGGCCTTGGCGACGCCGGCCGGCGCGGCCGCCGTCGCCCGGTGGCTGCTGGCGCTGGCCGGGTGGCTGGCCGCGCTGGCCGGGTGGCTGGTCGACGCCGTCGCCGAACTGACCGCGAAACCGAGGGCGGCGGCCGCGACGGCGGCCCCGGGAATGATCGCGATCAGCGCGCGTCGTCTGGTCACAGTGGTCCCCGTTCGCCTGCGGGTCATCGGCTTGACCCCACACTACCTAAGACGCACGAGATCGTGTTTGGTTGATGCCACAGCGTGATTTTCCCGCCATCGCGGCCCGGGCCGGTCACGGGTGCAACGATGCCCCCTTGAGCACCTTGTCCACCGCGTTGCGCGGCCCGTACACGGCCACCCCGACCAGGTTCAGGTCGCCCGCCGCCACCGCCCGCACCGCGGCCCGGTTGTCGTCGTCGTTGTCGGTGGCGAACAGGTCCTCGGTGTACACCGCGGTGGCCAGCCCCCGGCCGAAGGCCCGCTCCCGCACCGTGGCCAGCCGCGCGCCGTCGGCCGCGTAGCACAGCACCGGCTGCCGGAACATCTCCAGGTACTGGTTCCCCGAGCCGTCCTCGTACGGCTTGCCAATGGTCTCCGGGACCCCGGCCACGATCCCGCTGGACAGGAACGCGGTCACGTTCAGCTTCTGCCACTGGGCCAGGTCCGCCCGCACGGCGATGGCGATCTTGGTGTCGAAACGCATGCCCCCAGGCTGTGGTACCGGTCCCGCTCAGCGCTTGAACGCTGGTGCGTTTTCTTTTTTGGGTTTAAGGCTGCGGCCGTGAGTACACCGCGGTGACGGAGCGCTTGCCGTTCGCGTTCAGGGCCTCGACGGTCCACTCGGCCCCGGCCAGGCCAGCCTGGGTGAACGCGGCCAGGTCGCCCGGGCTGAGCGGCCACGGCCGGCTGCCCGCGGCCTGGCCGTCGTCCCGGAACAGCCCGTGCACGAACACCCGGCCGCCCGGTGCCACCGTGGCCGCGATACCGGCCGCGGCCTCGGCCCGCTCGTCCAGGGGCAGCGACTGCAGGGTCCGGATCTCCACCACCAGCCCAAATCGCTGCCGCCAGGCCCCCGGCAGCTGGAACACGTCCGCCACCTGGTAGTCCACGGCCGAATCCGGGAATCGCGCGTGACAGTGCGCGATGGCCGCCGGCACCAGGTCGAACGCGGTGACCTGGTAGCCACGCCGGCTGACTTCTTCCGCGTCGTCGCCCAGCCCGCAGGCCACGATCAGCGCCGTGGTGCGCTCGCCTGGGGGCGCCTGCTGGTCCAGCCACTGCACCAGGGCTGGCATGGGGGCCAGGCCGGCCCACGGGACCGCGCCCAGGTCGTCCCCGGCCCGCGCGTAGATCTCTTCGAACGTCGGTTCGCCCGCCATTCGCCCCATACTAGAGAGGTGAGCAGCGGTGACCGGGGGAGCGGTGACTGGGTCCGCTACTGGCGGGCCGGCTCGATCGAGGCCATGCACGCCCACTTCCAGTCGCACGTCTACCACCGGCACAGCCACGACACCTACTCGTTCGGGGTCACCGACCGCGGTGCCCAGGCCTTCACCTGCCGGGGCGGCGCCCACGTCAGCGCGGCCAACATGGTCATGACGTTCAATCCCGACGATCCCCACGACGGTCACGCGGCCACCACGCCCGGTTTCACCTACCGGATGATCCACATCGACCCGGCCCTGGTTCTCGACCTGCTCGGTGACACTCTCGGCCACCCGGCTTCAAACCCGCTCTTTCCCACCCCAGTCGTCGCAGATGTCACTCTCGCTCACCGCCTGCGTACCCTCCACACCGTGCTCATCGGCCCCTCCACCTCCTTGGAGCAGCACGAGCACCTGGCCTCGACCGTCCGCCTGCTGGCCCGGCACGCATCGGCTCGCCCGGTCGTCGCCTCCTCGCCCGCGTCGACCCTGATCGCCGACCGGGTCCGGACGCTGCTGCACGACTCCTTCGCCGCCCCGCTCACCGCCACCGACCTGGCCGAGGCGGCCGGCTGCAGCCGTTTCGCGGCCACCCGGGCCTTCACCGCCGTCTACGGCCTGGCCCCCAGCGACTACCAGCGCCAGCTCCGCCTGCGGTCCGCCCGCGCCCTGCTCACGTCGGGCGTCTCGGCGGCCGACGTGGCCGCCGCCGTCGGCTTCGCCGACCAGGCCCACCTGACCCGCTGGTTCCGCCGCTGCTACGGCGTCACCCCCGCCGCCTACCGCCAAGCCGCCTCGCGGCCCTGACCCCGGCCCCAGGTCCCGGTCCTCAATGGCCGTAATGATCCCTCTGCCTACATAAGAGGGTGGGAGGCTGAATGGGAAAAAGAATGCACTGCTAGAAAGCTGGTAATCGAACAGACGATCCAGCTCTGATCGGCTTCTCATCACAGTAGACCACGCCGCGACGATGGACCACCCGAGCGCCGCTGGGGATGAGCGCCGCCGCACTCGTCCCCGGCCGCACCCAGCGGGCACGGAAGCAGCCGCAGCGACGAAGGCGGGACCCCTGTGAAAGCCGGCCAGGACAGAGTTGCCCAATTCTTCCTGGATGGATTCTGCGCATGCTGCTGTCTGCTGGCGGGTCCGGCTGCGGCGATCGTGGGGGTGGTGCGAAGTATTTGCTTCTCCAGCTGGTGGAGGATGCAGACTGGCGGCCGTGGACGATGACGGCCTTCTGCTTTCCATCGGTGAGCTGGCCCGGCGCTCGGGGCTGCCGGTGCGCACGATCCGGTTCTGGTCCGATGCCGGCGTGCTGCCCCCGGCGGAGCGTACCGACGGCGG
>DASXMW010000106.1:0-13370 GCA_036495425.1 Streptosporangiaceae bacterium
CATCACGCTGATCGACGCGGCCATGGCCGGCGAGTGACACCCACCAGCCTTCGATATATATGAATCGAAGGTGGGGTGCGGGGGCGCACGCTACCTACGGGGGATCCGCATCCTGGCCGGACGAACAGGTCACGAATTGGACGGCGGGCGCAGGCGGAGGCCGATCATGCCGCCGTCCACGGCCAGGGCCGTGCCGGTGGTGGCGCCGGCCAGCGGGCTGGCCAGGTAGGCGACGCCGGCGGCGACCTCGTCGGCCGAGACCAGGCGGCCGATGGGCTGGCGGGCATTGAGCGCCCGCCGCTCGGCGGCGGGATCGGGAGCGGCGTCGAGCAGGCGCCCGATCCACGGGGTGTCGGCGGTACCGGGCAGGACGCAGTTGACCCGGATGCCCTCGCGGACGTGATCGGCCGCCATGGCCAGGGTCAGCGCGTAGACCGCGCCCTTGCTGGCCGAGTACAGGGCACGCTGGGGCAGACCCGCGACGGCCGCTACCGAGCAGGTGTTGACGATCGCGGCCCGGCCCCGGTCGGTGACGGCCCGGTGCAGGTGCCCGAGGGCGGCCCGGCTGACCCGGACCATGCCGACCACGTTGATGTCCAGCACCCGGTGCCACTCGTCGTCGGAGTTGTCCGCGACCGTGCCCGCCGCGCCGACACCGGCGTTGTTGACCAGGATGTCGAGCTGATCCCCGAGCGCGGTCACGGCCTCGCCGACCGCGCGCCGGACCGCGTCGTCGTCGGTCACGTCGGCGACCACCCCGGCCAGGCCGTGCTTCTCATCGACCTGGTCCCGGTCCAGCACCGCGACCCGGGCACCCCGGCGGGTCAGCAGTTGCGCGGTGGCCAGCCCGATGCCGGAGGCGCCCCCGGTGACCAGCGCGGTCAGCCCGGCGAACTCGCCCGCTCCTGCTCCTGTACCCGGCTCGGTCATGGGTCCTCCGCTCTTTCTGCCTCGCTGACATCGGAAAATACATTTGATCTATAGCGCAGCGGCGATGAGCCCGTCCAGGCGGGGGTGGTGCCCGGCTCGTCCGGTAACGTGCTGATCGAGCCCGACGTCACGAGGTCCGAGGGTCCGAGGGAACGGTGCCGATGCGGATAGCCCTGTTCATCACCTGCCTCACCGACACCTTGTACCCCGCGACCGGGCAGGCCGTGGTCCGGCTGCTGGAGCGGCTCGGTCACCAGGTCGAGTTCCCAGCCGGCCAGACCTGCTGCGGGCAGATGCACTTCAACACCGGCTACCGGCGGGAGAGCCTGCCCCTGGCCCGCAACTTCGCGGACAGCTTCACCGGCTACGACGCGGTGGTCAGCCCGTCGGCGTCCTGCACCGCCATGGTCCGCGACTACCACGGCCAGCTGGCCGCCGAGGCCGGGGACACCGGCCTGGCCCGGGCCGTGGCCGAGCTGGCACCCCGGGTGCACGACCTGTCCACCCTGCTGGCCGACGTGCTCGGGGTGACCGACGTGGGCGCGTACTTCCCGCACCGGGTGACCTACCACCCGACCTGCCACTCGCTGCGCATGCTGCGGGTCGGCGACGCGCCCCGGCAACTGCTCAGCCAGGTCCGCGGCCTGGACCTGGCCGACCTGCCGGACGCCGAGTCCTGCTGCGGCTTCGGCGGCACGTTCTCGGTCAAGAACCCCGACGTGTCCGCGGCCATGTGCGCCGACAAGGTGGCCGCCGTGCACCAGTCCGGGGCCGAGGTGCTGTGCGCGGCCGACAACTCCTGCCTGATGCAAATCGGCGGCTCGCTGTCCCGGCAGCGGGCCGGGGTGTCGGTCATGCACCTGGCCGAGATCCTGGCCAGCACCGAGGACGAGCCCGCGGTGCCCCGCGGCCACCAGCCGGCGGCCCGCTGATGGCCGGCCCCGCCGCGCGGCCGGCCGGCCGCAGCCCGGCCATGCCCACCTACCTCGGCATGCCGGCCTTCCCGGAAGCGGCCAAGGAGGCGCTGGCCGACTCCCAGCTCCGGCACAACCTGGCCCACGCCACCGGGGTGATCCGGGCCAAGCGGGCCGGCGCGGTGGCCGAGCTGAGCGACTGGGCCGAACTGCGGGCCGCGGCCAAGGCGATCAAGGACCACACCCTGGCCAACCTGGACACCTACCTGCTGCGGCTGGAAGCCAGCGTGCAGGCGGCCGGCGGCCACGTGCACTGGGCCGCCGACGCCGCCGAAGCCGGGGAGATCGTGGCCTCGCTGACCCGCGCGGCCGGCACCGACCAGGTGGTCAAGGTCAAGTCGATCGCCACCGACGAGATCGGCCTGAACGAGTCCCTGGCCGCGGCCGGCATCACCGCGACCGAGACCGACCTGGCCGAGCTGATCATCCAGCTCGGCCACGACCGGTCCAGCCACATCCTGGTGCCCGCGATCCACCGCAACCGGTCCGAGATCCGGGAGATCTTCCGGCGCGAGATGCCCGGCGCGCCCTCCGGCCTGACCGACCGGCCGGCCGAGCTGGCCGGGGCGGCCCGGGAGCACCTGCGCCGGGCGTTCCTGTCGGCCAAGGTCGGCGTCTCCGGGGCCAACTTCGCCATCGCCGAGACCGGCTCGCTGGTCGTGGTGGAGTCCGAGGGCAACGGCCGGATGTGCCTGACCATGCCGGAGACGCTGATCTCGGTGGTCGGGATCGAGAAGGTGCTGCCGGCCTGGCGGGACCTGGAGGTGTTCCTGGCCCTGCTGCCCCGGTCGTCGACGGCGGAACGGATGAACCCGTACACCTCGATCTGGTCCGGGGTGCGGCCCGGCGACGGGCCCCGGGAGTTCCACCTGGTGCTGGTGGACAACGGCCGCACCGCCACCCTGGACGACCACATCGGCCGCCAGGCCCTGCGCTGCATCCGGTGTTCGGCCTGCCTGAACGTGTGCCCGGTCTACGAGCGGGTCGGCGGCCACGCCTACGGGTCGCCGTACCCGGGCCCGATCGGCGCCATCCTGTCCCCGCAGCTGCGCGGCATGGGCTCGGCGCTGGACCAGTCGCTGCCCTACGCCTCCAGCCTGTGCGGCGCCTGTTACGACGTCTGCCCGGTGGCCATCAACATCCCCGAGGCTCTTGTCTACCTGCGTTCCAAGTCGGTCGAAGCCAAGCGGGAAAAGAGGAAGCTCCGGCCCGAGGCCGCGGTGTTCGGGCTGGCCGGATGGGGCCTGCGCTCGTCCCGGCGGCTGAAGGCGGCCCAGCGCGTGGCCGCGGCCAGCCGGCGGGTGGTGGGCCGGTCCGGGACGATCCGGCGGCTGCCGCCGCCGCTCAGCGCCTGGACCGACACCCGGGACGCGCCCGCCCCGCCCGCCGAGTCGTTCCGGGCCTGGTGGAGCCGGACCCGGGGTGGCCCGGGCCCCCAGGGCGGTCCGCGGTGAGCAGCCGCGATCAGATTCTGGCCCGGATCCGGGCCGCGGTCGGGGACACCGCGCGGCCCGACGTCGACGCGGCCTACCGGGATCTGCCCCGCCACTACCTGCGGGCCCACCACGACCAGGACATCGTGGCCCTGTTCGCCGAGCGGGCCGCCGACTACCGGGCCGTGGTGGAACGCCTGCCCGCCGCCGACGTCCCGGCCGCGGTGGCCCGGATCCTGAGCGACCGCGAAGCAGCCGAGAGCGGGTTCGTGGTGCCGGACGGCCTCCCGGCCGAGTGGATCCCAGACGGGATCACCGTGGTGCGGGACGCCCCGCCGTTGTCCGCGGCTCAGCTGGACCGGCTGGCCGGGGTGGTGACCGGATGCGCGGTGGCCATCGCCGAGACCGGCACGATCGTGCTCGACCACGGCCCGGCCCAGGGCCGCCGGGCACTGACCCTGGTGCCGGATTTTCACCTGGTCATCGTGCGGGCCGATCAGGTCACGGCCGACCTGCCGGACAGTTTCGGGCGGCTCGACCCGGCGCGGCCGCAGACGCTGATCTCCGGTCCCTCGGCCACCAGCGACATCGAGCTCATCCGGGTCGAAGGCGTGCACGGCCCGCGCACCCTGCATATCCTGCTGGCCGGCTGACCGGGACCTCACCTAGAGTGGGCCGTGGCAGTCCCGGCTGCCCCTGGGTCCGCGGACAGGGCTTCAAGCCCACCGGTCAGCACGGCCCAGTGCGGCACACCCGGTCTTTCCGGCCCGATCACGCGGACCACGGGCACCAGAGGAAGGACTGCTCGTGTCCGATCAGCCACGCCCCCAGCCACGGGTCCTGCCCAGCCGGCCGAACCTGCGCCACCTCAAGCTCGAGGCCAAGCGCCGCCTGGCCGCCGGGGAGTTCACCACCCTGCACGACAGCCAGCTGGCCATCGCCCGAGAGCACGGGCATTCCAGCTGGGCCGCGCTCAAGCGGCTCATCGAGAGCCAGCCTCACTCCGCCAGCCACGCGCTCGATCAGGTCCGCTGGCTGGTCACCCGGTTCGCGGGCGCCGACGGCCCCGGCTGGGTGGCCCCTGACCCCGGCGAGCTGCGGGAACACTTCGATGATCACTTCCTGACCGCGATTCCGGCCGAGCAGCTGGTCAGCACGATCACCGGGCAGGCCGGGGTGCTGGGTCAGGAACTGACCGTCACCGTCGAGACCCCGCAGCACGCCCAGGCTCAGATCGGCGGCCTGCAGATCGAGGCGGCCACGGAGCCCGAGGCGCCGCACCGGCTGGCCATGCTGCGGGTGTTCCCGATCGGCGGCCGGGTGACCGATCCCCGGGTGGCCGCGCCGTCCAGCCGCGAGCTGGGCGGCGTGCCCGCCGTGGCTCACGCGGCCGCCGACCGTGCTCTGGCCGAGCTGGGGCTGCCCGGCCTGGTGCTGGCCGGCCACGGATCCGGCGACCGGGACGGTGCCGGGTGGGTGCTGGCCCGGGGCTGGGCCGATCTGGACCGGGGCCAGCCGATGCGGCCCGATCACCAGGTCCCGGCCTACTCCATCACCAAGCTGGTCACGGCCACCACCGTGCTGCGGCTGGCCGGGGACGGCTGGCTGGGTCTGGACGACCCGGCCAACGAGCACCTGCGCACGGTCCGGCTGGCCGACGGCGCGGTGACGGTCCGGGACCTGCTCCGTCACACCGGCGGGGTGGACAGCCCGGCCGAACTGTTCGGCCCCGCCGTGCCGGACCTGCGCGCCCTGACCGGCCCGGTGATCGGGTGCCACGGGGAGCGCGGGGTGTTCGCCTACAGCAACGCCGGCTACGCCATGCTGGGGCAGCTGATCGCCGACGTCTGCGGCGCGCCCCACCCGGAGGTGACCGCCCGGCTGGTGCTGGACCCGCTCGGCATGAACCAGTCGTTCTTCCCGGCGCGCTGGCCGGAGCCGGGGCAGAACGCGGTCACCGGTCACCGGCTGGAGCCGGACGGGGTGTTCCGGGCCGAGGCGGACGAGATCTGCACGCTGCCGGCCGCGGGCGGGCTCTGGTCCACCGCCACCGACCTGGTCCGGTTCGGCCGGGCCTGGCACAAGCTGCTGCCCGTCGGCCTGGCCCGCGAGGCGCTGCGGCCGCAGGCGACGCGGGCCGACACCGGGGTCCAGGTCGGGTTCGGCTGGCACATCAACTCCGGCCGGGGCGTGGCCGGGCACGCCGGGGGCGGCCAGGGCGGCGCCTCGTCCCTGATCGTCACCGATGGCGGCCGGGTGCACGTGGCCCTGACCAACCGGCTGATCCCGGTCGAGCCGGTCAACGCGAAGGTGCTGCGGGCGATGGGCTAGGCGGGCGGGCCGTCCTCACCTTCCGGGGTCAGGTAGCCGATGGTCAGCAGCACGTTGGAGTACAGCGCGGCGTCCCCGGTGGCCACGCACACGGCCACGTCCGGCTCCCGGCAGGAGGCGTAGAAGTCGAACCGGCCGAGCTGGCGCAGGGCCAGGCCCTCGCGCAGCAGCTGCTGGTAGACGCCCCACACCTCGGGGGTGCCGCCGCCGTCCGGGGTCATCACCTCCACCGCTTCCACCGGCACGGTGGCCAGTACCGGCTCGAGCACATCGGCCACGGTGACCAGCCCAGGGCGAACGTTGAGATGGATCCGGGCCGCGGCCGGGTTGACGTTGGTACTGGCCGAGTAGTTGGCGTCGGCGATGAGCACCTTGCCGCCGTGCCCGGCGCCCGCGAGCGCGGCCAGCAGCGGAGGGTGGATGAGCGGCGTACGCAGCACGGCGTCTCCTTCGGGGCAAGCTCCGGGGCGGTGGCCGGGGGTGCACGAGGCTGGAGTGCACCCCCGGCGAGCCGCAGCGATCGTAGTACGCCCGGGGCCACGGGCTGGATCTCGGGGCACGTTTTAGCAGCTCAGGGGCCAGATCCCGCAGTTCGCCGATAGAGAACATGCACAGGAAATTATTTCGGCCTCTTCTTTCTTGAGTGTATGTGACTCAATTTTTGGAGGCCCGATGAGCGATCAGCTCACACTTCCGGTGCTGCCCCTGGATGACGAGGTTGTCCTCCCCGGGATGGTGGTGCCGCTTGAACTTTCTCAGCAGGAGGCACGGGCCGCGATCGACGCGGCGCGGATTCCGGCGGCCACCCGGGTCCCGGGCATCCGCTCCGAGGCGAAGCCCCGTGTGCTGCTGGTGCCCCGGCTGTCGGACCGCGGTCTGGCCGGTGTGGGCACGCTGGCCGTCATCGACCAGGAGGGCCGCCTGCCCGGTGGCGAGCCCGGCGCCGTGGTGCGCGGTATCTCCCGCGTGAAGATCGGCTCGGGCACGACCGGTTCGGGCTCGGCCCTGTGGGTCGAGGGCACGGTCATCGACGAGACCGGTCACGGCCCGCAGGCCGATGAGCTGGCCAAGGAGTACAAGTCGCTGATCATCGCCATGCTGCAGAACCGTGGCGCCTGGCAGATCATCGACTCGATCCAGCAGCTCGACGACCCGTCGGCCATCGCCGACCGGTCCGGCTACTCCGCCTACCTGAGCACGGCGCAGAAGCTCCAGATCCTGGAGACGGCCGACCTGGTCGAGCGGCTGGAGCTGATCGTCGGCTGGACCAAGGAGCACCTGGCCGAGCTGAACGTCGCCGAGTCGATCCGCAAGGACGTGGCCGACGGCATGGAGAAGCAGCAGAAGGAATTCCTGCTCCGCCAGCAGCTGGCCGCGGTGCGCAAGGAGCTTGCCGACCTGAGCGGCGACCCCTCCACCGAGGAGGACGACTACGCGGCTCGCGTCGAGGCGGCCAACCTGCCCGAAGATGTACACAACGCGGCGATGAAGGAAGTCGCCAAGCTGGAGCGCACCTCTGAGCAGTCGCCCGAGGTGGGCTGGATCCGGACCTGGCTCGACACCGTGCTGGACATGCCGTGGAACGAGCGGACCGAGGACGCCTACGACATCGCCGGGGCCCGGCAGATCCTGGACGAGGACCACACCGGCCTGGATGACGTCAAGGAGCGGATCGTCGAGTACCTGGCCGTGCGCCAGCGCCGGTCCGAGCGTGGCCTGGGCGTGATCGGCGGCCGCCGCAGCGGCGCGGTGCTCGCGCTGGTCGGCCCGCCCGGCGTGGGCAAGACCTCGCTGGGTGAGTCCGTGGCCCGCGCCATGGGCCGCAAGTTCGTCCGGGTGTCGCTGGGCGGCGTGCGGGACGAGGCCGAGATCCGTGGTCACCGGCGCACCTACGTGGGTGCCCTGCCCGGCCGCATCGTCCGCGCCGTTCGCGAGGCGGGCTCGATGAACCCGGTCGTGCTGCTGGACGAGGTCGACAAGGTCGGGGCCGACTACCGGGGTGACCCGGCGGCCGCGCTGCTGGAGGTCCTCGACCCGGCCCAGAACCACACCTTCCGGGACCACTACCTGGAAGTGGAGCTCGACCTCAGCGACGTCGTGTTCATCGCGACGGCCAACCAGCTGGAGACCATCCCCGGCCCGCTGCTGGACCGGATGGACCTGGTGCAGCTGGACGGCTACACCGAGAACGAGAAGGTCGTCATCGCCCGTGACCACCTGCTGCCGCGGCAGCTGGGCAAGTCGGGCCTGGAGGCCGACGAGGTGACGCTGGACGAGGCCGCGCTGCACATGCTGGCCGGCGAGTACACCCGCGAGGCGGGCGTGCGTTCGCTGGAGCGGGCGGTCGCGCGGGTGCTGCGGAAGATCGCGGCCAAGGTCGCGCTGGACGAGGCGACCCTGCCGGTGACCGTCACCGCCGACGGCCTGCGGGACTACCTGGGCCGGCCCCGGTTCACCCCGGAGACCAGCCTCGGCGAGTCCGAGCGGCGGACGTCGGTGCCCGGTGTGGCGACCGGCCTGGCCGTCACCGGCGCCGGTGGCGACGTGCTCTTCATCGAGGCGTCGCTGGCTGACGCCGAGACCGGCGAGACCGGGGTCACCCTCACCGGCCAGCTGGGCGACGTGATGAAGGAGTCGGCGCGGATCGCGCTGTCCTTCCTCCGCTCGCACGGTGCGGAGCTGGAGCTCCCGGTCGGTGACCTGAAGGACCGGGGCGTGCACATCCACGTGCCCGCCGGTGCGGTCCCCAAGGACGGCCCGAGCGCCGGGGTCACCATGACCACCGCGCTGGCGTCGCTGCTGTCCGGCCGTCCGGTCCGCGACGACGTGGCCATGACCGGCGAGGTCTCCCTCACCGGCAAGGTGCTGCCCATCGGGGGCGTGAAGCAGAAGCTGCTCGCCGCCCACCGGGCCGGCATGACGACCGTGCTGATCCCGAAGCGGAACGAGCCTGATCTGGACGACGTGCCAGACGAGGTTCTGTCTCAGCTGACCGTTCACCCGGTCTCTGATGTGCGGGACGTGCTCCAGCTGGCGCTGGAGTCCGCCACCGCCGAGCAGGCGATCGCCGCCTAACGCGGCGCGCCCGCAAGCAAGCTGGCCCCCGGCCCGACCAGGACCGGGGGCCGGGGCGGGCCTGGCCAGGCGCTCACCAGCACCTGGTCAGGCCCGTGCGTCGTTTCCGGGGCGGTCAGCCGCGGTCTCGGGCCTGGTCTTGGTGGCCCGCGCAATCGGGGCAGAGCCCGAACAGTTCCACCGTGTGCCCGACGGCGGTGAACCCATTCTCCTGGGCCACCCTCTCGGCCCACTGCTCAACCGCGCGGCCTTCGACCTCCACGCTACGCCCGCAGTTCCGGCAGGTCAGGTGGTGGTGATGGCTGCTGGTGCCGCACTGCCGGTACAGCGTCTCGCCGTGGTCATCCCGGATCGAGTCGACGCTGCCTTCGTCGCTGAGCACCTGCAGGTGGCGGTAGACGGTGGTGAGCCCGACGTGCTCGCCGCGGCGCCGCAGCTCGGCGTGGATCTGCTGGGCACTGCAGAATCCGGGCAGGCTGTCCAGCGCCGCCGTCAGCGCGGCCGCCTGCCGCGTCCCGCGGACCTTGGTCCCCCGCGGCCGGTCAGCGTCATCCGGCGCGGTCACGGGGCGGTCCGATTGCGAGGTGGTCACAACCGCACGTTACCGGGTCGCTTTGACCGAGCCAAATAGAAATGATTATCATTACGGCATGCTCCCCAATATCGGGTCCATCAGAACCGGGCGCGGACCCCTCACCACGCTGGCCGTGGCGGTATCGGCCGGCGCGGTCCTGGCCGTCAGTGCCTGCTCCTCCGGATCGGCCGGCTCGTCGACCACGTCGGCCCACAAGATCGTGGCCGTCGGGGCCGAGAACGAGTACACCAGCGTCATCCAGCAGGTCGGCGGGAAGTACGTGCAGGCCTCGGCCATCATGAGCAACCCCAACACCGACCCGCACACCTTCGAGGCCAGCGCCAGCGTGGCCCGCGAGGTCAGCGGGGCCCAGCTGGTCGTGCAGAACGGCGTCGGCTACGACACGTTCATGGACTCGATCGAGAAGGCGGTGCCGGACTCCAGCCGCAAGCTGATCGACGTGCAGAAGCTGCTGGGGCTGCCGGACAGCACCCCCAACCCGCACCTGTGGTACAAGCCGTCCACCATGCCGGCCGTGGCCGGCGCGGTCGCGTCCGACCTGGCCGCCCTGCAGCCGTCGCACGCCGCGTACTTCCGGGCCAACGCCAAGACCTTCGTCAAGTCCCTCGGCGCCTGGAACCAGGCCGTGGCCGCGTTCAGGCAGCAGTACCCGGGTACCGCGGTGGCGGTCACCGAGCCGGTCGCGGACTACCTGCTGCAGGCGGCCGGGGCCGACATCCAGACCCCGTGGGCGTTCCAGGCCGACGTCATGAACGGCACCGACCCCTCGGCCCAGGACGTGGCCCAGCAGCGCAGCCTGTTCACCCAGCACAAGGTGAAGGTGTTCCTCTACAACCAGCAGGTGACGGATACCCTGACCCAGTCGTACATCTCGCTCGCGCGGGCGAACGACATCCCGGTGGTGGGCGTCTACGAGACGATGCCGACGCCCGGTTACACCTATCAGTCCTGGATGCTGGCCGAGACCAAGGCGCTCCAGCAGGCCGTGGCCAGTAAGAAGTCGACCGAGAAGCTGTGATGTCCGAGCCGCCCACCTCCTCCGGCGACCTGCTCCGGCTGGACGGGATCACCGTCCGGCTGTCCGGCCGCGAGGTCCTGCACGACGTCAGCTTCGCCGTCCGGCCCGGCGAGTTCACCGGCCTGATCGGCCCCAACGGCGCGGGCAAGACCACGATCCTGCGGGTCGTCCTGGGCCTGCTGCCCCCGTCGGCCGGCACGGTCACGGTGGCCGGGCCGCCCAGCGGGGGCCACCGGCACGGCGGCCTGCTCGGGCTGGGCCGGGCCGGAGGCGGCCGCCGCGGCTCGGTGATCGGCTATGTCCCGCAGAAGCTGCTGATCGAGCCGGACATGCCGCTCCGGGTCCGGGACGTGGTGGCCCTCGGCATCGACGGGAACCGGCTCGGCGTCCCGTTCCCGTCCCGGGCCCGCCGCGAGCTGGTCGACGAGACGCTGCGCGCGGTCGGCGCCGACTCCTACGCCGAGGCCCGGGTCGGCGAGCTGTCCGGCGGTGAGCAGCAGCGGGTCATGATCGCGCACGCGCTGATCAGCCGGCCCCGGCTGCTGCTGCTCGACGAGCCCCTGGCCAACCTGGACATCCGCAGCGCCCAGGGCATCGTGGCCGTGCTGGCCAAGCTGGCCCGGGAGCAGCAGATCGCGGTGCTGATCTCCGCCCACGACATGAACCCGCTGGCCCCGGTCATGGACCGCATCGTCTACGTGGCCGCGGGCCGGGCCGCGGTCGGCAGCGCCGACGAGGTGCTGCGCACCGAGGTGCTCAGCCGGCTGTACGGCCAGCACGTGGACGTGCTGCGTGTCCACGGCCGGGTGGTGATCGTGGCCGGCGAGGACGGCGAGGACGCCGGCAGCCCGGACGACCTGGCCGCCCAGCCCGACCCGGTGTACGGCAGCGGGGTCGCCTGACATGCACTACCTGTTCGAGCCCGGGCTGTGGTCCAGCAGCCCGGTGCGGGTCGCGGTCCTGGTCGGCACCGTGGTGGCCATCACCTCGGCCATGGTCGGCGTGTTCACCGTGATCCGGGGCCAGTCGTTCGCCGGGCACTCGCTGGCCGACGTGGCCACCACCGGCGGCTCCGGGGCCTTCCTGGTCGGGCTCAACCAGTTCTGGGGCTTCCTGGCCTTCGGGGTCGCGGCCGCGGTCATGCTCGAGGTCATCGGCGTCCAGCGCCGCCGTGGCCGGGACGTGGCCACCGGGGTGGTGCTGGGCGCCGCCCTCGGCCTGGCCGCCCTGTTCCTGTACCTGGGGTCGCAGCACAGCAGCACCACCGGCGCCTCGTTCACCGTGCTGTTCGGCTCGATCTTCGTCATCCAGCCCTCGACCGTCCCGGCTCTGATCGCCTCGGGCGTGATCGCGCTGATCGTGATCGTGGCCCTGTCCCGGGTCCTCCTGCTCAGCTCGCTCAGCCCGGACGTGGCCGCGGCCCGCGGCGTGCCGGTGCGCGCGGTCGGCGTGGCCTACCTGGTGGCCCTGGCCATCTCGGTGTCGCTGTCCTCGGTGGCCATCGGGGCCGTGCTCAGCACCGCGCTGCTGATCGGTCCGGCCGCCACCGCGCTGCGGATCGCCAAGGGACCGGTCCGGGCCATGGTCGCCGCGGCCGCGATCGGCGTGGCCGTCACCTGGCTCGGCATCCTGCTCGCCTACGACAGCTACTACTGGCCGCCGCACGGGCACGCCTGGCCGGTGAGCTTCTTCATCGTGGCCCTGGTGGTCGTGGCCTACCTGCTCACCTACCTGCGCCGCCCGGCCCGGCGCCGGCGCCCGACCGCCGGTGCCGCCGGGGCGGCTGGGGTGGCTGGGGCGGCTTGGGCTGCTCGCCCTGGAGTGGAGGTCGGCGCGTAGGCATGTTCAGCGGCCTCATGATGAACACCTGGATCGCGGCCACCATCGTCGCGGTCATCGCCGGGGTGGTGGGCTTCTTCGCGGTGCTGCGCGGCTCGACCTTCGCCGCCCACGCCATCCCCAACGGTGCCTTCGCCGGCGCGGCCGGGGCCAGCCTGATCGGCGTCAACACCCTGGTCGGCCTGGCCGTGTTCTCGGTCGCGGGTGCGCTCGGCATCGGCGCCTTCGGCCGCAAGGCCCGGCACGACGTGGCCACGGCCCTGATCCTGGTCCTCATGCTCGGGATCGGGGCCCTGTTCATCAGCCTCGGCGACCAGTACGCCCAGGAGACCTACTCGCTGCTGTTCGGCGAGGTCTTCGGCATCAGCCCGGACGTGCTGGTGCCCATCGCCGTCCTCGGCGCCCTGAGCGTGGCCGCCCTGCTGGTGATCTTCCGGCCACTGATGCTCACCTCGGCCATGCCCGAGGTCGCCGCCGCCCGCGGCGTCAGCCCCCGGCGCGTCGAGCTGGTCTTCCTGCTGATCATGGCCCTGGCCACCAGCATGACGGTGCCGGTGGTGGGAGCCCTGCTGATGTTCTCGCTGATGATTGGCCCGGCCGCCGCGGCGCGCTCGTTCACGGCCCGCCCGTGGCTGGCGGTGGTGCTGTCCGTGGTGTTTGGCCTGGTCACGGTCTGGATCGGGATCGCGGTGTCCTACGAGACGGACTGGCCGCTGGGCTTCTTCGTCGGCGTCCTCGGCGCGGCGTTCTTCCTGGCCGGCCGGGGCTGGGCCGCGGCCCGCGGCCGACGCGTTCTCCGATCCCGACCTAGCCCTGCGGCCCCAGCCGGCGTCAGCGTTTGACCACTCCCGCCCAAAGTCCCTGCCGGGCCCGGCTCCCCGCTGAGCCCGGCTCCCCGCTGAGCCCGGTTCCCTGCCAGCCCGACTCCCGCACAGCTGACCCGCCCCCCAATCCCACCAATCACACATGGCACGTGAGATGCGGCTCTCCCCAGCAATCTCTCGCCTGCGGGCTGCGCGCGGAGACCTGTGCCACTACTACCGATGCGATGGCGCCATTGCATCGGCTATAGGCGACCCGATGGCGCCATTGCATCGGTATGCCCCGGGCACCCACGCGACATCCCCGACGCCCCACACCTGTCGCCCCCGCACCTGCGCGCGTCGACCCAGTGC
>DASXMW010000107.1:0-12968 GCA_036495425.1 Streptosporangiaceae bacterium
GTGTGGGTGGAAGCCACGGTCTCGGCCGCATAAGCCGCGGGCCCGGCCAGCCCGGCCACCAGGGCCAGCACCACCGGCACCCCCGCCAGGCCCAGCCGTCCGGACCGGGACCTTCCCACCGCGGCCAGCCGCCTCCCGGCCAGGATGCCCAGCACCGCCAGCACCGCGCAGACCACGATGACCCACCGCAGCCACGGGTACCAGGATGGCGACCGGTCGAGCAGCACGAACGCCCACCCGGCCGTCACCGCGACCGCCCCCGAAGCGACGACCCGGCCGGCCCAGCCCAGGGTCCGCTCCCAGAGCGACATCGCGCCGATGCCGGCCAGCGCGGCGATGGGCGGGGCCAGCGCCACCATGTAGTACGGGTGGATGATGCCGCTCATGTAGCTGAACACCAGGCCGGTGACGACCAGCCAGCCGCCCCACAGCAGGGCGGCGGCGCGGGTCCGGTCCGTGCGGGCCGCCCGCCGGGACACCCAGAGCATGGCCACCAGCGCGATCAGCGCGGCCGGCAGCAGCCAGCTGATCTGGCCGCCGAATTCCGAGCCGAACAGCCGCGTGATGCCGGTCGAGCCGCCGAAGGCTGACCCGCCGCCCCCGGCGCCACCACCACCACCGCCGCCGACGGAACCGGTCTCACTGCCGTCCAGGCGCCCGAGGCCGTTGTAGCCGATGGCCAGCTGCAGGATGTTGTTGTTGGTCGATCCGCCGAAGTACGGCCGGTCCGCGGCCGGCACCAGCTCGGCGATGGCCACCCACCAGCCGCCGCCGGCCACGATGCCCAGGCCGGCCAGCAGCAACTGCCCGGCCCGCTTCCGCAGCCGCACCGGCCCCGCCCACAGGTAGACCAGCGCGAACCCGGGGACGACCAGGAACGCCTGGGCCATCTTGGTCAGGAACGCGAACCCGACCAGCACCCCGCACAGGACCAGCCACCGGGTCCGGCCGTTCTCCAGCGCCCGCACGACCGCGTACGCGGCCGCCGTGAGCAGCAGGACCAGCAGGGCGTCCGGGTTGTTGAACCGGAACATCAGCGCGGCCACCGGGGTCAGGGCCAGGGCCAGCCCGGCCAGCAGCCCGGCCGCTGGGCCGAACCAGCGCCGGACCGCCGCGTACAGGACGCCCACGGTGGCCACGCCCTCCAGGGCCTGCGGCACCAGCACGCTCCAGGAGTTGACCCCGAAGATCCGCCCGGACAGCTCCATGACCCACAGCGAGGCCGGGGTCTTGTCCACGGTGATGAAGCTGGAGGCGTCGAACGAGCCGAAGAAGAAGGCCTTCCAGCTCTTGGTCCCGGCCATGACCGCGGCCGAGTAGAAGTCGTTGGCCCAGCCGTTGCGGCTCAGGTCGATCAGGTAGAGGAGCGCGGTCAGGGCCAGCAGCCCGAGCAGGGCCGGCCGGGCCCAGCGCGGGTCGCTGTCCGGGCCGCGCAGCAGCCGTCTGGCCCGGCCCCGCGGCGGCTCGTGCCGCCCGCGGACCGAAGGTTGGGTGGTGGTGGCGGTCAAGACAAGCTCCCGTCAGACGAAGGAACAACTTCAGGGCCCGTGGCCCCCGCGGCCCCGGAGCGGCCGAACACCCAGCTCCGGAACAGCACGAACCGCAGCCCGGTGGCGATCAGGTTGGCCACGACCAGCACGGCCAGCTCGGCACCCCGCCCCGGGGCCGGGCTCAGCGCGTGCAGCCCGGCCAGGGCGCCGGAGGTCAGGGCCAGGCCGACCAGGAACGCGATCAGCCCCTTGACCTGGTGCCGGGCCGCCTGGGCCCGGCCGCGGATACCGAACGTGAGCCGCCGGTTGGCCGCGGTGTTGGCCACCGCGGTGATCAGCAGGCTGAGCGCGTTGGCGGCCTGCGCGGGCATGACGCTGCGCAGCAGCAGGAACAGCAGCAGGTAGGCCGCGGTGCTGGCCACGCCGATGGCGGTGAACCCGGCGATCTGGCCGCCCAGTTCGCCGCGTCCCGACCGCCCGCCCGGGGGCCCGGCGGCGCGATGAGCCCCCGCCGCCGACCCCCGCAACGCCGGGACCCTGATCGTCCCGCGCAGCAACCCGAAGCCCAGGCGGGCGATGCCGCGCAGGTCGGCCAGGGCCGTGGCCACGATGTCGACCCGCGAGTCGGTGTCGTCGATCCAGTCGACCGGGACCTCGTGGATGCGCAGCCCGGCCCGCTCGGCCAGCACCAGCAGCTCGGTGTCGAAGAACCACCCGGTGTCCTCGGTCAGCGGCAGCAGGGCCCGGGCCTGGTCGCGCCGGATGGCCTTGAAGCCGCACTGGGCGTCGCTGAACTCGGCGCCCAGCGAGGCCCGCAGCAGCAGGTTGTAGCCGCGCGAGATGACCTCCCGGCGCGGCCCGCGCACGACCCGGGACCCCCGGGCCAGCCGGGTGCCGATGGCCACGTCGCTGTGGCCGGACAGCAGCGGCGCCACCAGCGGCAGCAGCGCGTTCAGGTCGGTCGACAGGTCCACGTCCATGTAGGCCAGCACGTCGGCGTCGCTGCCGGACCAGATGGCCCGCAGGGCCCGGCCCCGGCCCGGCTGGTCCATGTGCACGGCCGTCACGGCCGGCAGTTCCCGGCTCAGGGCGGTGGCCACGGCCCAGGTGCGGTCGGTGCTGCCGTTGTCGGCGATCGTGATGCGGGCGGAGAACGGGAAATCGTCCCGCAGGAAGGCACAGAGCCGCCGGACGCTGGGGGCCAGATCGCGTTCTTCGTCCTTGACCGGGACCACAATGTCCACCTGCGGCGGCCAGAGTGCGCGATCAGCCACGTCACGTCCGGGCTCGGCGACGATATCGAGTGGCTTCATGGCGGTAATATTGCGGTCGTATTTTTCGGCGTCTCTGAGTGTTTTATATGCGCTGCATATGAGGACCAAGGTCACCTCTGTAAGGGCTCACTCATAACATTCTGAGAGCCAATTATTGGCCTTCATTAAAAAATCTATTGATATCGAAGGTCGCGGCCGAGGGTGCCCGAAACCGGCGCGGGTTCACCGGTCCGCCAGCGTCCGCCGGGCCCACCCGGTGCCGGTCGGCCCGTCTGGATGAGAAATGAGCCCGGATCAGCAGGGCTTCTTGGCCGACGTGGTCTTGCCGGCCGCTTCAACGCGGGCTTGCGCGGAGCGCCCTTCTTGGCGGTGGTGGACGGCCCTTCGGAACGGGGTGGGAGCTCATGGCACTTCCTTCCTCGAATTCAAAAGCCGTTTCCCGTTCTGGCGAAAAAGACGTTATGGGCGTTTTTTCTGCGTTCGCTCTCGCCCGAGTCCGGGGTAACCGCGAAACGATCTTCGTCCCGGTCCGGTCCGCAGCCGGCCCTCAGCGAGCGCATACGGCCTGCTGAGGCGGAAAACGCCCCGATAGAGTCACCCGTGAGAAGAAGGCACGGTGCGGTAAGGCCAGACATGCCCGGAGGCGAGCAGTGCAGGAATACCGGCAGTACATCGGTGGCGAGTGGGTCTCGGCCGAGAAGCTGTTCGACGACTTCGACCCCTACCGGGGCACGGTGGTGGCCCGGGTCCCGGCCGGCACCCGGGCCGACGCCGCCCGTGCGGTCGACGCGGCCGCGGCCGCCTTCCCGGCCTGGGCCGACCTGCCGCCCGCGGAGAAGCAGGCCCTGTTCCTGCGCGCCGCCGACATCGTCGAACGCCGCGCCGACGAGATCAAGAAACTGCTGGCCACCGAGACCGGCTGCGCGGGCGGGTTCGCCGGCTTCCAGGTGCTGACCGCCACCCGGCTGCTCCGGCAGGCCTCCAACTGGGGCTACCTGCCGGTCGGCGAGGTCATCCGGTCCGACCTGCCGGGCACGTTCGCGCTGGCCCTGCGGCGCCCGCTCGGGGTGGTCGCGGGCATCTCGCCCTGGAACGGCGCCCACGTGCTGGCCTGGCGCACCGTGGTCAACCCGGTGGCCTTCGGCAACACCGTGGTGCTCAAGCCGTCCGAGGAGGCCCCGATCTCGGCCGGCCTGCTGATCCCGGAGATCATGGCCGAGGCCGGCTTCCCGGACGGCGTGATCAACGTGGTCACCCACGCCCCGGGCGAGGCCGTGCCGATCGCCGACGAGTTCTTCGAGCGTCCCGAGGTCCGCTGCATCAACTTCACCGGTTCCTCGGCCACCGGCCGGATCCTGGCCGAGCGGGCCGGGCGGCACCTCAAGCGCTGCGTGCTCGAGCTTGGTGGCTACAACCCGCTGATCGTCCTGGCCGACGCCGACCTCGACTACGCGGTCGAGGCCACCGCGTTCGCCGCCTTCTTCCACTCCGGCCAGATCTGCATGAACGCCCGCAAGGTGCTGGTCGAGCGTCCGGTCTACGACACGTTCGTGGAGCGGCTGGTGGCCCGGGCCCAGTCGCTGCCGATCGGCGACCCGGCCACGCCGGGCACGATCATCGGGCCGTTGATCAACGCGACCGCGGTGGACCGGGTGGCTCAGGAGGTCGGCGAGGCCGTGGCCGCGGGCGCCACCGTGCTGACCGGCGGCCACGCCGACGGGCCGTGCTACCAGCCCACCGTGCTGGCCGACGTGCCCGCCGGGGCCCGCATCCACGAGGAGGAGACGTTCGGCCCGGTCCTGGTCGCCCAGCCGGTGGACAACGCCGAGGAGGCGGTGGCCGTGGCCAACGCCACCCGCTACGGCCTGTCGGCCGGCCTGATCACCGGCGACAACCAGCGCGGCTTCAACCTGGCCCGGCAGATCGACTCCGGCGTCGTGCACGTCAACGACCAGACCATCGCCGACGAGCCCCAGCTGCCGCTGGGCGGGGTCAAGGACAGCGGCTGGGGCCGCTCCGGCCCGGGCTCCATGCAGGACTTCACCGAAGTCCAGTGGATCACCACCCGGGAAGGCACCGGCCACTACCCGATCTGATCCCCCGGCCGACGGGGCCGCCTCGTACCCCCGACCCTGGCCCGAAAATTCCTCTGACCTGGGCCTTGTTCCAGATTCCAGATGTCTGGAAGCTGACCCGGATTCATTGACGCGCGCGCGTGCGCCGGGCATCCTCGACATCCGGATGCGGCAATCGGCGGACGCGGCGGCCCGCTTGCGGCACGGTAGATAGCAAACCGATAACGAGGACGGTGGTCGATGAACCAGCGGGGGGACGCCATGCGCCGCCCGGCGCGGGCTTCCATGCCGCCACGCAACCGGCGGCGGTGGCAGATCGCGGCCGGGGTCGTGGTGCTCTGGATCATCCTGTGGATCGCCACCGGCTCGGTGGCCGGGGCCTTCATCTTCCTGATCGCCCTGGCCGCCCTGGGGGCGGCCGCGTTCTTCGGCCTGCGGGCGCTGGGCGTGAACCGGGACCACCCGTGGGTGCAGCGGATCTCCTCCCGCCCCTGGCGGGACGGCCAGGACGTGCTGCAGCAGGCGCTGAAGCACCTGCCCGAGGTGTTCGTGGTCACCCCGAACGGGACCCTGCTGGCCCCGGACATCGTGGACCTGCGGATGAACCCGGACGACCTGGCCGTGCTGGGCGAGCGGATGGACCCCACGCTGGTCATGGAGTCGGCCGTCGAGGTGTACCAGGAGACGGTGGCCGCCCACAATGCCCGGCTGGCCCGGCGGGCCCCGGTCGAGGTGCGGATCATCGCCGATCCCGGCATGCCGCCGGGCCGGTTCCGGCTGCGGCAGGGCCAGCCGGTCAACAGCTACATCGCCCCGGACGCCGATGTCCCCGGCCTCCCGGGAGCTTCAGAGAACCCCCGAGTCCCGCAGAACTCATACGACCCTCAAGTCCCGCAAAACCCGCGAGTCCCAGAAAACCCGCGTGCCCCGCGCGCCTCATACGCCCCGCAGGCTCCAGAGGCCCCGCAGGCATCACCGGCTCCGTACCCGCGGCCACAGCTGGTGCCGGACCACGGCCGCCATCCGGCCGACGACGGGCCCACCCGGGCCCAGGACCGCACCGCCACCTTCGGCGGCGTGCCGACCATGATGGAGAGCAACCACCATGCGGCCCCGCCGCTGCGCCTGGTCACCGGGGGCAAGGTCGCCGAGACCACGGTGTCCGGGGCCCGGGCCGGCCGCGGCCGCTCGGTGGAGCTGGGCCTGCCCGAGGTGCCCACGGTGTCCCGCGAGCACGCCAAGTTCACCTACCAGGGCGGCCAGTGGCACGTCACCAACCTGGGCATGAACGGGATCACGGTGAACGGCCAGCCGGTGACCGGAGAGCAGCCGGTGCACAGCGGCGACTCGATCCGCTGGGGCACCCGGCCGGACGCCCTCCAGTCCGAGGTCGAGATCGGCTGAGCCCCGGCTGACCGGGCCGGGCCGATATTGTCGTCTTCGTGACGACTGGTCAGCTCTTCGTGTGCCCGGTGGTGCGCGCGGATTGGACGCGCTGCCCGCCGGACGAGATCACCTGGCTGGACCGCGGCCTGCTCAGCGGCAACGAGGACCTGACCCTGCACCGGGCGCCGCGCTGCCCGGGCCTGCGCTACGTGCACCACCGCTGGGAGCTGTTTAGCCGGGACACCAGTTACCGGACCTACCTGGCCCCGGACCCGGCTGGTGCCGCCCCCGCCCCGGACGCCGAAGCCGTCCGTAAGGCGGCCACTCACATCCTGCCCATGGCCCCCGCGCACTACGAAGCCCTCCCGTTCGTGCTGGAGGAAGGACCCTGGCTGGTCAGCGTGGCCAAGTGGGTGGTCCGGCTCCGCCTGGCCGTTGCCGCCGAGCCGGTCGAGGTGCCACCCGGCGCCCCCACCGACACCCAGCCCGTCACCCAGGACGGCCGCGTCCTGGCCGGCCGCTCAGCCGGGCCGGGCGGTCCGCCCGGCGACGACGCGGTGGCCCGGGTGCGGGCGTGGTTCGACCGCAACGGCACCGCCCGCCTGGCCATGGCCTTCTACTACCAGGAGTACGTCCTGGGCCTGCCCGCGCCCCAGACCGTCCCCATGATGGACGTCGTCGTGGCCCTGGACCTGTCCGGGGAGGGCGCCATCTCCGACTACAAGAAACTCCTCCAGGGCCTGATCTGGAACGAACGCGGCCACTCCCGCAACCTGGCCGGCTTCCTCCTGTCCAACGGCCTCATCACCCCCGTCGACCTCGACGAGGCCCGCCAGCTGGCCGCCCGCAACGAACGCTCCGGCGCCAGCGAAACCGCCCGCAAGCGCCTGGCCTACCGCCCCAAGGGCGCCTGACCCCCCGAGCCCCGCGCGCCCGCTAACTCCGGGCGTGGGCGTCCAGGAGGTGGGCGACGGCCTGGGTGATCTGGCGGGCGAAGCCGATGTTGAGCCACTCGTTGGGGACGTGGGCGTTGGAGTCGGCCCCGAGGGCGCCGGTGACCACGATCTGGGCTTCCGGGTAGCGGCGGCTGAGCATCTCCATGAACGGGATCGAGCCGCCGATGCCGAGGCTGCCGTAGTCCTTGCCGAACACCCGGGCACCGACCGAGTCCATGGCCTCGGACAGCCAGGGGGCGAAGGCCGGGGCGTTCCAGCCGTTCTCGGCCACGAAGCCGGTGATCTCGGCCGCGGCTCCGTAGGGGACGTCGGTGGTCAGGGCCTGGATCAGCGCGGCGCCGGCCGCCTTGGCGTCGGCCAGCGGCGGGGTGCGCATGCTCAGCGTCAGCGCCGTGTGCGTGCGCAGCACGTTGCCGGCGTCGGCCGGCTCCGGCAGGCCGGCCGTGCCGGTCACCGCCAGGGTGGGCCGCCAGGTGTTGTTCAAGATCAGCTCGACGTCGTCCTCGGACACCAAGCACATGCCTTCCACCAGCGGATACAGCCGTTTCGGGCCACCCGGGTCCATGGCCGCCAAGGCCTCGGCGGCCGCGCGGCGGTCGGCCGGGATGGGCGCGTTGAACTCGGGGATCAAGATCTCGCCGGTCGTGGCGTCTTCCACCCGGTCCAGCAGCTCGCGCAGGATCCGGAACGAGCTGGGCACGATGCCGCTGGCCAGCCCGGAGTGCTGGGCCGCGTCCAGCACCCGCACGGTCACGGTCAGCTTGACCAGCCCGCGCAGGCTGCTCATCAGCCACATCCGCTGGTAGTCACCGCCGCCGCCGTCCAGGCAGACCACGAAGGTCACGTTGCCCAGCCGCCCGGCCAGGTGCTCCATGTAGGCGGGCAGATCCGGGCTGCCGGACTCCTCCCCGGTCTCCAGCAGCAGCACCGCCCGCGCGTGCTCGCCGCCGGCCGCGCCCACCGCCTGCAACGCGGTGGTGGCCGCGTAGGCCGAATACCCGTCGTCAGCCACCCCGCGGCCGAACAGCTTGCCGTCCCGGAAGACCGGCGTCCACGGCCCGAGCCCCTCGGCCCAGCCGCCCACCGGCGGCTGCTTGTCCAGGTGCCCGTACAGCAGTACGGTCCCGCGGTCGGCCGCCCCGGCCGTGGCGGGCACGTCCACCAGCAGCAACGGCGACCGCCCGGCCAGCTCGACCACCTCGAGGGTCGCGCCGGGCAGTCGCTGGGCGGCGATCCACGCCCGCACGTGGTCGACGACCCGCCGCAGCTGGCCGTGCTCGGCCCATTCCCGGTCGAACGCCGGCGACAGCGCCGGGATCTCCACCAGCCCGGCCAGGCTGGGCAGCACCTCATCGTCCCAGCGCCGGTTCACGTCGGTTTGCACCGTTTCCTGTTCCACGGACTCCATCCTTACACCGGTACGCTGCTGCCACCGAACCCCGGGGAGGTGCCGAGTGCGAGCGGTCGTGCAGCGGGTGACCCAGGCCAGCGTGAGCGTGGACGGGCGGGTGACCGGGGCCATCGACGAGCCGGGCCTGCTGGTCCTGGTCGGCGTGACCCACAGCGACACCGCCGATCAGGCGGCCAAGCTGGCCGCCAAGCTGTGGGGCCTGCGCATCCTGGAGGGGGAGAAGTCCTGCTCCGACGTTGGTGCCCCGCTGCTGATCATCAGCCAGTTCACCCTCTACGCCGACACCCGCAAGGGACGCCGGCCGTCCTGGCTGGCCGCCGCGCCCGGGCCGGTGGCCGGGCCGCTGGTGGACGCGGTGGTGACCGCCCTGCGCGAGCTGGGCGCCCACGTCGAGACCGGCGTGTTCGGCGCCATGATGAAGGTCAACTTGATCAACGACGGCCCGACCACGATCATCCTGGACCTGTAGCGCCCGGCGCCTGCCCTCTGATAACAGCAAGAAGCGCGGCGGCGCCGGGCACCCGCCCCTGGGTCAGGAGCCGAACGTGGCCGAGGCCAGCACCTGGCCGTCTTCGGTGAGCAGGCGGGCGCCCGAAACCCTGGTGCCCGGCATCGACTCGGGGCTGCCCCAGTAGCTGTAACCCCCGTCGAGGCCGAAGGAGCCGATCGTGGTCACCCGGCCGTCCCGGCCCAGCAACTGGCAGACCACCGTGCCGTCGCCGGTGGCGCCGTCGACCGACACGTAGACCCAGCCGTCGTGGCCCAGGTAACCCGCGTGGTCCAGGAACACCCGGCCAATGACGTGGTGCCGAACGGTGGTCAGGACGGCGGGATGCAGACCCGCCCCCGCCACTGGCGCCGCCACCGGGGCCGGGGGCGGGGCGGCGCCGCCGCGGGCGGCCCAGCCGGCCAGCCCGCCGCCGACGGCCAGCACGGCGGCGGCCGCGGCCGCCGCCACCAGCAGGTGGGGCCGGGTGAGGCGGCGCGGGCGTTGGTGCCCGGTGAAACACAGTTCGTGCTGCACCCGGTACGCGAACCCGGCCGGGGGCGTCGCCTCCGGCAGCAGCATGAGCAGTTCCTCGCCGGTGAGGGTCAGTTCCCTGACGTCCTCGCGGCAGCCGTCGCACCGGTCGAGCTGCGGGACGGCGTCGGCCCGCTCCCGGCCGGTGAGCACGCCGAGCGCCAGTTCCGCCGCGACGTCAGCGCACCGGTCGCAATCCACACCAGAGATACGATCCCCGCTCGCGCCGGGATTGCCTGATCAGGAAGGGATCACCAGGTCAGGCTTTGCGGCCCAGCGCGGCGTACGCGCCGGCCTCGGTCACCGGGGGCCGCGGACCGGGCTCATCCCCGGCTCGCCACTCGATCATCGGCACCAGCCCGGGCGGCACCAGTTCCAGGCTGTCCCGGAGGCCACCGGAGGCGACACGTGTGTCATGCTCGGGCGAGTGCCTGCTCAACCCGCCCGTCCCGATTCGGCCCCCACGCTGCTGGCCCTCAGCGACCTGCACGTCGGCTACCGGGAGAACCGCGCGCTGCTGGAGGAGCTGCGGCCCCGGTCGGAGCGGGACTGGCTGCTGGTCCCGGGTGACGTGGCCGAGCGGTTCGCCGACGTCGAGTGGGCGCTGCGCACGCTGACCGGGCGGTTCGCCCGGGTGATCTGGGCCCCCGGCAACCACGAACTGTGGACCCACGGCCGGGACGAGGTGAAGCTGCGCGGCCAGGAGCGCTACCAGGCCCTGGTCGGGCTGTGCCGCGACCTTTGTGTCACCACCCCGGAAGATCCGTACCTGGTGTGGGACGGCCCGGGTGGCCCGGCCGTCATCGTCCCGACCTTCCTTCTCTATGACTACTCCTGGCGACCGGACGGGGCCCGGACCAAGGAGGAGGCCCTGCGCGTGGCCTACGACACCGGGGTGGTGTGCAGCGACGAGCGGCTGCTGCATCCCGATCCCTGGCCGACCCGGGAGGCGTGGTGCTGGACCCGGATCGACGAGACCGAGCAGCGGCTGGCCAGCCTCGATCCAGACCTTCCATTGATATTCGTCAACCACTTTCCGCTGGTCCGCGAGCCGACCCGGGTGCTGCGCTACCCCCAGTTCGCCCAGTGGTGCGGTACCGACCGCACGCACGACTGGCACCTGAAGTACCACGCGGCCGCGGTGGTCTACGGCCACCTGCACATTCCCCGCACCACCTGGTACGACGGCGTGCGGTTCGAGGAGGTGTCGACCGGCTACCCGCGCGAGTGGCGCCGCCGCGACCGGCCGCCCGGCCTGCCCCGCCAGATCCTCCCCGCTCCTGATTGACCCCGGCGCCCCCCGGGCCATTGACACCGCCCCAGCCAGCAGGAATAGCTTTTCCCCATGCGGCCAGCCGGTGGCCGTCCCCAATTTTGATTGAAGGTCGGTGGTGGGGCGCACCAGCACAGCCGGCGACCCGGCGGACTTCGACCCCGCCCTCGCGCTGGCTCATCAGGTCATGCCCGCGTCCGAGGCGCAGGAATTGGTGCGCGACCGGTACGGCCTGGACGCGACGGCCACCCGGCTGGCCACCGAGAAGGACGACACGTTCCGGCTGACCGCCGCCGACGGCCGGAACTGGACCCTCAAGGTCGCCCACCCGGCCGAGCCCCCGGCCGGGATCAGCTTCCAGACCGAGCTGCTCGCGTACGTGGCCCGGGCCGACCCGGCCGTGCCCGCGCCCCGGGTCCTCCCCGACCGGCAGGGCCAGACCTGGCCCATGATCACCGACGACGCGGGCCAGCACCGGGCCGTGCGGCTGCTGACCTGGTGCCCGGGGTTCCCGCTGGACCGGATCCCGGCCAGCCGGCCGCAGCGCCGGGCCGTCGGCGAGCTGCTGGCCCGGCTGCGGCTGGCCACGGCCGGGTTCGCGCACCCCGCCGACTCCCCGGTGGTGGCCTGGGACGTCCAGCACCTGCCCGCGCTCCGGCCGCTGCTGGGCCGCATCCCCGACCCGGACCGCCGGGCCCGGCTGGCCCGCGGCCTGGACCGGTTCGCCCGGCTCGCGGACCAGGTGGCCGGGCTGCGCCGGCAGGTCCTGCACAACGACTTCAACAAGTCCAACCTGCTGGCCGACCCGGACCGGCCCGACGTGATCACCGGCGTCATCGACTTCGGCGACGCCACCCGCACCGCGGTCGCCATCGACGTGGCCACCGCGCTGCTCAACCAGCTGCCGCGGCAGCTACCCCGGGACGGCAGGCCGGTACTGACCGGCGACATCTTCGCCGAGGCCCGGGACGTGCTGGACGGCTACCGGTCCCGGGCCGACCTGACCCCGGACGAGCTGCGGCTGATCCCGCACCTGGTCATGGCCCGGGTCGTGGCCCGGGCGCTGATCAGCACCCACCGGGCGGCGCAGTTCCCGGCCAACGCCACCTACCTGCTGCGCAACACCGAACCCGGGTGGGCCCAGCTCGACTGGTTCCTGGATCATTCAGAGGCGGAGGTGACCGCGTGCCTGATGTGACCCGGCCGGCCCAAGGCGGCCGCGGCAAGATGAACAACGCGTTCGACCCGGCCACCGCGGCCGGCCTGGACGACGAGACCCGGACGCTGGTCGAACGGCGGCAGCGGCTGCTCGGCCCGGCCTACCGGCTGTTCTACCGCCAGCCGGTCGAGGTCACCCGCGCCCGCGGCGTGCTGCTGTACGACCGGGACGGCCGCGACTACCTGGACGCCTACAACAACGTGGTGTCGGTCGGGCACGCGCATCCCCGGGTCACCGGGGCCATCGCCGGCCAGCTCGGCACGCTCTGCACCCACACCCGCTACCTGCAGCCGGGCATCCTGGACTACGCCGAGGACCTGCTGGGCACCCACAGCGGCCGGATCGGGCGGTCCGGGCAGGCCATGTTCACCTGCACCGGCTCCGAGGCCAACGACCTGGCCCTGCGCGTGGCCCGGCACCACACCGGCCGCCGCGGCATCGTCGTCACCGCCGAGGCTTACCACGGCAACTCCGACCTGACCGCGGGCATCTCCCCGTCGCTGGGGGAGGGCTCGCCGCTCGACCCCTGGGTGCGCCGGGTGCCCGCCCCCGACTCCTACCGGCGCCCGGCGGCCGGCCTGGGCCGGTGGCTGGCCGGGCAGGTCGCGGCCCAGATCCACGACCTGGAGCGCCGCGGCGACGGGGTGGCCGCGTTCATTGCCGACTCGCTGTTCTCCTCCGACGGGATCTACACCCAGCCCACCGACGTGCTCGGCCCGGTGGCCGAGGTGGTCCGGCAGGCCGGCGGCCTGTTCGTGGCGGACGAGGTGCAGAGCGGCTTCGCCGGGTCCGGTGAGCGGATGTGGGGCTACCAGCGCCACGGCCTGGACCCGGACATCGTCACGATGGGCAAGCCGATGGGC
>DASXMW010000108.1:0-43193 GCA_036495425.1 Streptosporangiaceae bacterium
ATAATAATTCGTTAGGGCAGCTAACGGGATTGCTAGTATCTGACCTGGTGTCCGTTCCTTCACGACCTGGGAGTTCTGCTTGGTGGCACGCGGGCGACGACGGATCTTCATCGACGTCACGCCGCTGCGGCGGTCCCGCGATCTGCGGGTGCTGCTGGGCGGGCAGCTCGTCTCGCTGCTCGGCAACCAGCTCACCCTGGTCGCCATCCCGTACCAGGTCTACGAGCTGACGCGCTCGTCGCTGGACGTAGGCCTGGTCTCGCTGGCCCAGCTCATCCCGCTGCTGATCTGCTCGCTGTACGGCGGCACGGTCATCGACTCGACCGACCGGCGGCGGCTGCTGATCCGGGTCGAGATCCTGCTGGCTCTGTGCAGCGCCGGGCTGGCCGTCAACACCGACCTGGGCCCCCGGCTGTGGCCGCTGTTCGTGCTGCCCGCGATCGCGGCCGGCCTGACCGGCTTCGACAACCCGACCCGGAACGCGATCGTGCCCCGGCTGGTCGGCGCCGAGCACATCTCCACCGCCGCGGCCATGGTCCAGGTGCTGAACCAGGTCGGCATCGTGGTCGGGCCGGCCCTGGGCGGCCTGCTGCTGGCCGGGGCCGGGGCCGACTTCGTGTACTGGTTCGACGCCGCCTCGTTCCTGGTCGCCATCGCCGCCGCCTGGGCCATCTCGCCGCAGCCGCCGTCCGAGCACGCAACCCGGCCGGGGCTGCGCGCGGTGGCGGAAGGATTCCGGTACATCCGGCAGCGCCCGGGTATCCAGGGCGCCTACCTGATCGACATCAACGCGATGGTGTTCGGCATGCCGCGGGCGCTGTTCCCGGCCATGGCCATCACCGTGTTCGGCGGCGGCGCGACCACGCTCGGTTTCCTGTACGCCGCCCCCGGTGTGGGCGCCCTGGCCGGCGCGCTCATCACCGGCTGGGTGACCCATGTCCGGCGGCAGGGGCTCACGGTGATCGTGGCCGTGGTGGTGTGGGGGGCGGCGATCGTGGCGTTCGGCCTGATGCGGAACCTGGTGCTGGCCCTGCTGCTCCTGGCCGTGGCGGGCTGGGCCGACGTGATCTCGGCCGTGCTGCGCAACACGATCATCCAGCTGTCCGTGCCCGACCGGCTGCGCGGGCGGCTGGCCGCCATCCAGATCGGCGTGGTCCAAGGGGGGCCGCGGCTGGGTGACCTGGAAGCGGGGGCGGTGGGTAACGCCTTCGGGGACGAGTTCTCGGTCATCTCCGGAGGGCTGGCCTGTATTGCCGGGGCGCTGCTGCTGGCCTGGAGGCTGCCTGGCTTCCGGCGCGTCGAGGTGGACGCGACCACCGCCGAGGAGGCGGAAGCCGAAGCCGCGGCCGAGGCCGAGGCGGCCCGGCTGATCTGAGGGCGGGGCCGGGGCCGGCCTGGAGCCGGGCCGGAGACCGCGACGTTCTCGCTCGCGGCACCGGGGAGCCTGACTAGTGACCGCCAGGGATGCGGCGGGCCTCCGCGTCGGCCCGGGCCGCCCTGACTCCCGGATCGACATCATGGGCCGGGACCCTGCGACGACGCCGGTTCAGGTCGTAGGCGACTCCGCCAGCCAAGATGACCAGGAACGGGACCAAGACATAGAGCAGAACGGGCATGGGTACCCACCTCCTCCAGGCCCGCTCAGCATAAGCCCACGGCACGAAGCCGTTCTGCCTCAGTTGACGCACAGCCAGGGCCGGCGGTGGCGGGGAGGGATGCCTCGCGTCCCCAGCTTCAGGGCGCGGGTGGGGCGGTGGTGCCGCGGATGACCAGGCGAGGCGGGAGCACGACCTCGCGAGGCTCGGCCCGGCCGTCGTCCAGGCGTTCGGCCAGCAGGGTGATCGCTTCTTCGGCCTGGCGGGGTGCGTCCTGGCTGACCGTGGTCAGGTCGACGTGACCGAGGCGGGCCAGCATGCTGTCGTCGTAACCCGCCACCGACATGGCCGCCGGGACATCGGCCCCCAGCCGGGCCAGCCGGTCGAGCAGGCCGACCGCGCACCGGTCGTTGGACGCGACGACCGCGGTGGCCGGGCTCCGCAGCAGTTCGGGGGCGGCCCGGACACCGGCTTCCTCGGTGTGGTCGCCGGGGATGATCCGGACCTGGCCGGCCAGGCCGTGCCCGCGCATGGCCTGGCGGTAGCCGCGCCGCCGGTCCGATGCGATCGTCCCCCGCCCGCCGTCGACGAACGCAATGTCCCGGTGGCCCAGGCTGGCCAGGTGGGCCACGGCCTGGGCCACGCCCAGGTCATCGGCGGCCCGGACCACATCCACGCTGTCGGACTTGAGGCGTCGTCCCACACTCACCACGGGTAGCTCCTGGCCCAGGGCGCTCAGCCAGCCGGCCCGGTCCTCGGGGCCGATCAGGATCAGGCCCTCGCAGCGGAAGTCGAGCAGGTTCTCGGTGGCCGCGCGCTCGTCCCGGGTCGGGGTCAGGGTGCTGAGGACCAGGTCGTAGCCGCGCCGGGTGGCGGCGGCGTCGATGCTGGCCACCAGTTCGGCGTGGAAGGTGTTGCGCACGTCCATGACCACGCCGAGGTGCTGACTGCGGCGGCGGGCCAGCAGGCTGGCGGTCCGGTCGGGGCGGTAGCCGAGGTCACGGGCGGCCCGGACCACGCGGGCGCGGGTCTGGTCGCTGGGGCCGGGCTGGTTGCGGAGGACCAGGGAGACCAGGCCGGCTGAGACGCCGGCCCGGGCGGCGACGTCGGAGAGGCGCGGGCGGCGTCCCCGGCCTGCTGGGGCTGGTGCTGCTGATGTTGTTGGCATTCTTGGTGTTTTGCCGTTGCTGGGGTGCGAGTGGGCTCGCTCTTGACAGGGGGCGGGGGGCGCGGGTACGAACCTATTAAAGCGCTTTAAATAGGTCACGTCGAGGCCGGCTGGTTAAAGCGCTTTAAGGGATTGATGGCGGGAAGGAGAGGGTGATGGCGGGACCGGGGATCGGGGTGGCGGTGATCGGGGCCGGGATGGCCGGGCGGGCGCACGCGCACGGGTACCGGGCGGCGCCGGGGGTGTTCGGGACGGAGCTGCCGCCGGTCCGGCTGGTGGCCATCGCCGACGCCTATGAGCCGTTCGCCAGCGACACCGCCCGGCGGTACGGCTACGAGCGGGCCGAGACGTCGTGGCAGGCCATCGCCGAGGCGCCGGACATCGACGCGGTCAGCGTGGTGGTGGCCAACCGGCTGCACCGCGAGATCGTCGAAGGACTGCTGGACGCGGGCAAGCACGTGCTGTGCGAGAAGCCGCTGGCCCCGACCGTGGCCGACGGCGAGGCCATGGTGGAGCGAGCCGGGCAGACCGACCGGGTGGCGGCGGTCGGGTTCACGTTCCGGCGGTCACCCGCCATCAGCGCGGTGCGGGAGCAGGTCACCGGCGGGGTGCTGGGGCCGGTGCGGCACTTCAACGGGCACTACTGGTGCGACTACGGGTTCGCGCCCGGCGCCCCGATGAGCTGGCGGTACCAGGGCGGCCCGGGGTCCGGGGCGCTGGCCGACATCGGCACCCACCTGGTCGACGTGGGCGAGTTCCTGTGCGGGCCGGTCGGCGCGGTGCGCGGGGCGCTGCTGGAGACGATCATCGCCGGCCGGCCGGTGCCGCTGGGCCCGGCGGTGGGACACGCGGCCGGGGTGCCGGTCAGCGACGAGCGGGCCCCGGTCGAGAACGAGGACATCGCCACCTTCACCGCGTCCTTCACCGACGGCGCGGTGGGCACGTTTTCGGTATCGAGGATCGCCTACGGGCTGCCCAACGCCCTGGGGTTCGAGGTGTTCTGCGCGGACGGCGCGGCCGCCTTCGACCTGGGCCGGGCGGCCGAGTTCACCATCGCCGACTCCTCCCCCGCCAGCGTGGTCAACGGGTACCGGCAGGTCCAGCTGGGGCCGGAGCATCCCTACATCACCCGCGGGCTGCCGATGGACTTCCCGAGCGTGGGGCACGGGCAGAGCGACTTCTTCACCTACCAGGCCCGGGCCTTCCTGGACGAGATCGCCGGGCTGGATGAGGCCCCGGGACGGCCGCGCTGCCCGCGGCTGGCCGAAGGCCTGCACAACCTGCGCGTCCTGGACGCGATCGTCACGTCCGCGGCCGACGGTGGCCGCGAGGCCGAGGTCGGCAAGGAGGAGAACTGATGAAGCTGGGCGCCTATACCGCCGTCCTGCACGACCGCTCGCTGCGGGAAACCCTGAAGATCCTGGGTGACCTGGGGCTGACCGGGGCCGAGATCAACGCGGGCGGGTTCGTCCCCGCGCCACACCTGCCGATCGAGCAGTTGCAGCACGGCGCCGGCGCGGTCGAGGCCTACCTGAAGCTGTTCGACCAGGCCGGGATCACGCTGACCGGGCTGAACGTGAACGGGAACCCGCTCAACCCCGACCCTGAGGTCGGGCCCAGGCACGCGGCCGACCTGCGGCAGGCCATCGACCTGGCCGCGCTGCTGGGGGTCAAGCGGGTGGTGGCCATGTCCGGGCTGCCTGGGGCCGAGCCGGGCGCGCGCTACCCGTCCTGGGTGGTCAACCCGTGGGACAGCCAGTACCTGGACGTCCTCGACTACCAGTGGAAAGAGGTCGTCATCCCGTTCTGGCGGGACATCCAGGCCCGGGCGGCCGATAAGGACGTGAAGGTGTGCATCGAGATGCACCCGCACAACGTGGTGTTCAACCCGGGCACGCTGGAGCGGCTGGCCACCGACATCAACGCCACCCACGTGGGCGCGGAGATGGACCCGAGCCACCTGTTCTGGCAGGGCATCGACCCGGTGGCGGCGATCAAGCGGCTGGGCGGGCTGGTGTACCACGCGGCGGCCAAGGACACCCGGATCAACGAGGCCAACTGCCGGATCTTCGGCGTGCTGGACGACCGGTTCCGGCGGGTGCCGGCCGATGAGAACCCGGTCAACCTGGGCGGGCGGAACACGCTGAACCGGTGGCCGGACGACGCGGCCTGGAATTTCGTGGCCGTGGGGCGCGGGCATGACCGGGCCTTCTGGGCGGACTTTTTGCGCGCGCTGGCCGCGGTCGACCCGGACATGGCGGTCAACATCGAGCACGAAGACCTGGAGCTGGACCAGATCGAGGGCCTGCGCCAGGCGGCCGAGAACCTGATCGCGGCCAAGGAGGAAGCCGGGGTGTAAGCGGAGCGGATCGCGCTTACGCCGCGGTGTCCGGCGGGATGTTGAACGGTGTGATGATCTGGGTGGGGGCGGGCGCGGTGGTGATGGGGCCGTCCAGGGCACCGTGGGCTTGCATGATGATTTGGCAGGCGCGGTGCATGTCCCGGCGCAGGTCGTGGTAGAGCACGGCGGACAGGCGGCCGGCTTCGAGCAGTTCGCGGTTCTCGGCGTCGAGGTCGTGGGCAATGAACGTCCGGCAGGGGCGGTGCCGATCGTCGAAGGCCGCCAGGATGGCCCGGTTGCCGCCGCCGATCGAGTAGACGGCCCCGATGTCGGGATGGCGCTCCAGGGCCTCGAGCGTCATTCGGTAGACCGAGCTGTCCAGGCCGTCGCTGTCGGTGATCTCGGTGAGGGTCCGGTGCGGCCACCGATCGCGGATCGCGGACCGGAAACCGATCTCGCGTTCCTCCTCGCCACGGAAGACGGTGCGGCTCAGCGCGACCAGGACGCGGCTGTCCCGCTCACCCAGCCACTGGTTGATGAGGTAGGCCGCCGCGGCCCCGGCCGACCGGTTGTCCATCCCGACGTAGGCGACCCGCTTGCTGAACGGCAGGTCTGTGACCAGCGTGACGACCGGGATGCCGGCGTCAGCCAGCCGCAGCACCGCGCTGTTGACCTCGGGCGCCTCCGGCGCCTTGAGGATGACCCCGCGTGAGCCCCGGCGGGCGATGGTGTCCAGCACGCTGGCGATCTCGCCCGGATGACCCGTTTCCCGGAACTCGAACCGGGACCGGACCACCGCGGGCCGCAGTGACGGCAACTCGAGCTCGAGCGCGGTCTTGACCGCGGCCGAGAAGCGGGCCGGCGTCTGCATCACGATGTCGACCATGAACACCTGGCCGTTGAGGCGCAACTGGCTGGCCTGGCGGTCCAGGTCGGCGATCGCCTGCCGGATGTCGTTGACGGTGTTGGAGCGCACGCCGCCGCGGTGGTTGAGGACCCGGTCCACCGTGGCCTCGCTGACTCCGGCCTGGCGCGCTATTTCCCGGATGGGGTAGGAGTGCGGCATGGTCCCTGTCTGATGGGTCTCTGAAGTCTTACGGTCGGGTTCGGCAGGGCCAATTTATCTCATGACCGAGAGCAGGAATAGTCCCAAATTTTCTCAGCAGGGGCGAAATTAGATCGCTTTCTCCGGTTGCTGGCTCTTCAATCGCCTCCGTCAAAATGAAGGTTTTTTGATGGGTTACGAAACGTTGACTTGGCGGATCGGTGCGCGCAGTGTCAAGGCATCAAACCGGAAGGGGCGGCTGACCGTCCCCCACGCTGACGGGCTGGTGCACACATATGGAGATGCTGATCGGCGGCCGGTGGCAGCCCGCCGCCAGTGACCGCACCGAGGACGTGACCTCACCGTTCGATGGGACGGTCATCGGGACGGTCCCGGTCGCCGGCCTGGCCGACGTCGGTACCGCGCTGGACCGGGCCGAGGCCGGCGCGGCCACCTGGCGGCGTACGCCCGCGCACGAACGGATGCGGATCCTGCTGCGGGCCGCCGAACTGGCCGACGAGCGGGCCGAGCAGACCGCGCAGATCATCAGCGCCGAAGCGGGCAAGACGATCACCGAGGCCCGGGGCGAGGCGTCACGGTCGGGCGACCTGATCCGGCTGGCCGCGTTCGAAGGCACCCAGCTCTACGGCGACGCGCTGCCGCTGGACGCCAACCGCGGCACCGGGCTGGACAAGCTGGGGTTCACCATTCACCAGCCGGTGGGTATCGTCGCGGCGATCACACCGTTCAACTATCCGGCCCTGCTGGTCATGCACAAGCTGGCGCCGGCGCTGGCGGCGGGCAACGCGGTGGTGCTCAAGCCGGCCAGGACGACCCCGCTGACGGCGCTGGCCCTGGCCCGCTGCTTCACCGACGCCGGGCTGCCGGACGGGGTACTGTCCGTCCTCACCGGATCCGGCGGAACCCTGGGCGATGCGCTGGTGAGCGACCCGCGGGTCCGCAAGGTCTCCTTCACCGGGTCGACCGCCACCGGGGATCACATCACCCAGGTCGCCGGGATCAAGAAGCTGTCCCTGGAACTGGGCTCTTCCTGCCCGGTGGTGGTGCTGCCGGACGCGGACATCGAGCTGGCGGCGGCCGCGGTCGCGGCCGGCGGTTTCATCAACGCGGGCCAGGTCTGCATCTCCGTGCAGCGGGTCATCACCCACCCGGCCGTCGGCGGGGACTTCCTGGACGCGCTGCTGCCCAAGGTGGAGGCCATCCGCACCGGTGACCCGGGGTCCGACCAGACCACCATGGGCACGCTGATCACCGAGGCCGAAGCCGAGCGGGTCGAGCGGTCCATCCAGCAGGCCGCGGCCGATGGGGCCAAGGTGCTGACTGGCGGCGAGCGTGACGGGGCCGTGCTGACCCCGGCCGTGGTGGCCGGGGTCGACCCGCGGTCAGCGTTCAGCCAGGACGAGCTGTTCGGCCCGGCGGTGGCGGTCAGCTCGGCCGAGGACTGGGAAAGCGCCATCGCTCAGGCCAACGGCACACCCTATGGCCTCGGGGCCGGCGTCTTCACTTCCGACGTGGCCGGCGCGGTACGGGCCATCCGGGAGATCGATGCCGGGACGGTGCACATCAACTGGACCCCGCTGTGGCGGGCCGACCTCATGCCCTACGGCGGCCTGAAGGCGAGCGGCATCGGCAAGGAAGGCCCCCGCTCCGCGGTGGCCGAGATGACCGACACCAAGACCGTCGTCCTGCACGGCCGGCCCTGGTAACAGCTGGCGTGGCAACGGAAGGATCAACGATGACCCCTCAGACCGTGCGGCTGACCGTCGCTCAAGCGGTCGTGACGTACCTGTCCCGGCAGCACTCGCTCGCCGACGGCCAGCGCCGGCGGCTGATTCCCGCCACCCTGGGCATCTTCGGCCACGGCAACGTGGCCGGGCTCGGCCAGGCGCTGGACCAGCTCAGCGACGAGATGCCGTTCATCCAGGGCCGCAACGAACAGGCCCTGGTCCACGCGGCGACCGCGTTCGCCAAGCACAGCCTGCGCCACGCCACCTTGGCCGTGACCTCCTCCATCGGCCCGGGCGCGCTGAACATGGTGACCGGGGCCGCGCTGGCCACCGTCAACCGGCTGCCGGTGCTGCTACTGCCGGGAGACACCTACGCGACCAGGCACCAGGGCCCGGTTCTGCAGCAGCTGCAGCACCCCCTCGGGGCCGACGTGACCGTCAACGACGCGTTCCGTCCGGTCTGCCGCTTCTTCGACCGCATCACCCGGCCCGAGCAGCTGCTCACAGCGCTGCCCGCGGCCATGCGGGTGCTCACCGACCCGGCCGACACCGGTGCCGTCGTGATCTCACTGCCGCAGGACATCCAGTCCCACGCCTACGACTGGCCGGCTGAGTTCTTCGCCGAGCGGGACTGGACCATCCGGCGGCCGCAACCCGACCCCGCCGAGGTCGACGCCGTGCTCGCCCTGCTGGCCACCGCGACCAGGCCGATTGTCATCGCGGGCGGCGGCGTCATCTACTCCGGGGCCACCGCCGAGCTCGAACGGCTGGCCACCGACGCGGGCCTCCCAGTGCTGGAGACCTTCGCCGGCAAGGGCGCCGTCCAGCAGCGGGCCTGGTGGCAGATCGGCGGCATCGGGCTGGAGGGCACCCCCGCCGCCAACACCCTGGCCCGCGAAGCTGACCTGGTCCTGACGGTCGGAGCGCGGCTGACCGACTTCGCCACCGCATCCCAGTCATTGTTCGCGAACCCCGCCGTCCGGTTCGCCAGCATCAACGTCAACCCACGCGACGCCGACCGGCTCGGGGCCGCTGGCATCATCGCCGACGCCCGGCTGGCCCTGGCCGCGCTGGCCGACGGCGTGGAACGTGCGGGTATCCACGCGCCCGAGCAGTGGCAGACCCACGTTAAGCAGGTGGCGGCCGAATGGATCGTGGCCCGCGCCGCCGCGCTTGACCCGGGGCGCCCGTTCAACCCGGTCCAGGCGGGCCCGGACGTGGTCACCACCACCGACGCGATCCTCACCCAGGGCCAGGTCATCGGGGTCCTGCAGGAGCACGCGCGGTCCGGCGACGTCGTGATCGCCGCCGCCGGCGGGCCGCCCGGCGACCTGCTCAAAGTGTGGGACGCCACCAACGGCCGGCACTGCCATCTGGAGTTCGGCTTCTCCTGCATGGGCTACGAGATCCCAGCCGCGATCGGTGTGCGCCTGGCCGACGCCCAGCCGGAGACGCGGGTCGTCTCCTTCCTCGGCGACGGGACGTTCCTGCTGGCGCCGACCGAGCTGGTCACCGCGGCCCAGGAAGGCCTGGCGGTCACCCTCGTCGTGCCGGACAACCACGGCTACCAGGTCATTCACCGTCTGCAGATGCTGCGCAGCGGCCGCGAGTTCGGCAACGAGTTCCGTTACCGGCCCGAACCGCTGCAGCTGGCGGCCGGCGCCGAGGCCAAGACACGACGGCTGGAGGGCGATTACCTCCAGCTCGATCTGGTCCAGGTCGCGGCCGGCCTCGGCGCCCTCGCGTGCCGCGCGACGACCGCAGGCGAGCTGCGGGACGCGCTGGCCGGGACGCGCGACCACCTGGGCCCGGTGGTGATCGTGGTGCCGGTCATCCCGCACGCCGACCTGCCCGGTGCCGGGGTGTGGTGGGACGTTGCCCCGGCTGAGGTTTCGGCCCTGGAGACCACGGCCGGACTGCGAGCGGACTACGAGACTGACGTCAAGACCCAGAGGTGGTTCGGATGAGCACGGAACTGATGAATGCGGGCCTTCCCGCCCCGGGACCGCTCAACCACGGTGCCCTGGCCGCTGCCGTCCGGTCCGGAGTCCCCACCCTGGGGACCTTCATCGGCACCGCGTCACCGCTGGCGGCCGAGGTCTGCGCCGCGGCTGGGGTCGACTGGGTGCTGCTCGATCTCGAGCACGGCGCCGGGGGAGAAGAACAGATCCGTGATGTCGTGCCCGCCGCCGGGAGCTACGGGGTCCCCACCGTGGTCCGGGTGGAATCCGCGTCGCGGATCCGGATGGGCCGGGTCCTGGACAGCGGAGCCGCGGGCATCATGCTGCCCCGCCTCAACACGGTCGATGAGGTGGCTGACGCCATCCGGCACCTGTACTACCCCCCGGCCGGAGACCGGGGCGTGGCCACCTACAACCGGGCCTGCCGGTTCGGGCTGGACCCGGGCGCCCTCGACCGGGCCAATGCCGAAGTGCTCGGCGTGGTCCAGGTCGAGTCGGCCGCCGCGGTCGGTGACGTCGACCAGATAGCCGCCCTGGACGGGGTGGACGTGCTGTTCGTCGGCCCGCGCGACCTCAGCCACGACCTCGGCGTCCCCGGCGACCTCACCGCCCCGGCCTTCATCGAGGCCACTGACCACGTGCTGGCGGCCTGCCGCCGGCATGGCAAGGCCAGCGGCCTGCTCGTTCCCGACGGCGCCGCCGCGGCCCGGCGGCTCGAGCAGGGCTGGTCCTTCGTGGGCATCGGCTCGGACGCCACCCTCCTCGCGACCGTGGTCAGCGCTGAGCTCGGCCAGGCCCGCACCGCACTCAAGCCGCAGTGACAGGACAGGACGCCGCCATGGACATCGCCGACGATGGATACGCCCAGCCCGGCATCGGCCTGATCAGCGTGGGCTGGATGGGCAAGCTGCACAGCCGCGCCTACCAGGCCATCCCGCTTGTCTATCCCGAGCTGAAGATCCGGCCGCGGCTCGTGCACGCGGCTGACACCGCCCCCGACCGCGCCGACTACGCCCGCAAGGTGCTCGGCTACGCCACCGCCGGGACCGATTACCACGACGTGCTGGCCGACCCCGACGTCGACGTGGTGTCGATCTGCGCCCCCAACATGCTGCACCGTGAGATCGGCGTCGCCGCGGCCGGGGCCGGCAAGCCGTTCTGGATCGAGAAGCCGGTCGGCCGGGACGCGACCGAGACCGCTGAGGTCGCTTCGGCCGCCCAGGCGGCCGGCGTGGCCACCTCCATCGGCTACAACTACCGGCACGCCCCGGCCGTGGAGCGGATCCGCGAGCTGATCGCCGCGGGCGAGCTGGGCCGGATCACCAACGTGCGGGCCCAGTTCTTCAACAGCTACGCCTCCGAACCCAACGGCGCCCTGTCGTGGCGGTTCCGCCGCGACCAGGCCGGCAGCGGCGCGCTCGGAGACCTCCTGAGCCACGTCGTCGACCTGATGCAGTACGTGGTGGCACCGATCACCGAGGTCAGTTCGCTGCTGTCCACCGTGTACACCGAGCGGCCCATCCTGCCGATGGGATCAGCGGACCACTTCGCCGTGATCGAGAACGGCGAGATGGGCCAGGTGGAGAACGACGACTACGTGGCGGCCCTGGTCCGGTTCGTGACCGGCTCCCACACGGCCGGAGCCGTCGGCACGCTGGAGGCGTCCCGGGTCAGCGTCGGGCCGCAGTGCGGCCTCGGCTTCGAGATCTACGGGACTGAAGGCTCCGCGACCTGGAGCTTCGAGCGGATGAACGAGTTCCGGCTCTGCCTGGGCCGGGGCGGGGCCAACCCCGGTTACATCACCGTCCTGGCCAATGCCGAGCTCGGCGACTACGGCCGGTTCCAGCCGGGCCCCGGCCACAGCATGAGCTACGACGACCTCAAGGTCATCGAGGCCAAGAAGTTCCTGGTCGCGGCGGCCGGCGGCGAGCAGCGCAACTCCACCATCGAAGAGGCTCTGGCCGACGCCGAGGTCATCTCGGCCACGACGGTGTCGGCCCGGGACGGAGCCTGGCACAAGGTGGCCCCGGTTCCCGGCGCCACGTTCGGGCACGACTGGTGACCGGCCAGCTGCCGGTCGTGGTGGCGCTCGGGACGGTCGACCACACACTGGTGGCCGGGGTGCTCGACGGGCACTGCCGGTTCGTCCCCGACCCGGGCGACGCCGACCTCGCTCTCGCGGCGGGCGCCATCGCCCGCGCCGACACAAGGGTCGACCGGGCTCTCCTCGACAAGGCCCCCGCGCTCAGAGTCGTCGCCCGGACCGGAGTTGGCGTCGAGCTGGTCAACGTCCCTGCCGCGACGGCCCGGGGCATCGCGGTGGTCGTGACCCCTGGAGCCGGCACCGCGGCGGTGGCCGAGGGCGCGATCGGCATGGCCCTGCACCTGGTCAAGCGATTCGGCCCGCTGACCGCACTGGTCCGTGAGGGCCGCTGGGCCCAGCGCGCCCAGGTCCCGGTCGGCGACCTCGGGGACGCCACCTTGGGCGTGGTCGGCTACGGCCGGATCGGCCAGCGGACCGCGGAGCTGGGGGCCGCCTTCGGGATGCGGATCCTGGCCTATGACCCGGTCAGCGAGCCGGCCGCCGGCGTGCGCTGCACCGACCTCGATGACCTAGCCCGGCGCAGCGATGTCATCAGCCTGCATCTCCCGCTGACCGCCCCGACCCGCCACCTGGTCGACGACGCATTCCTCGCCCAGGTCAAGCCGGGTGCCGTGCTGGTCAACTGCAGCCGCGGCGCCCTCATCGACACCGACGCCGTGTTGCGGGCCCTCACCTCCGGGCGGCTGTCCGGGGTCGGCCTCGACGTGTTCGACCCCGAACCGCCCAGCCCCCATCCGCTGTACGACCACCCGGACGTCGTCCTCACCCCGCACCTGATGGGGCTCAGCCGGCGGGCCACCGCGGCGACCTTCACCGCCGCCGCCCAGGGCGTATTGGACGTGCTGGCGGGCCGCGAACCGCAGGCCGTCGCCGATCCCGCCTGGCTCACCCACCGCCAGCCGGGCGGCCCGCCGCCGGTCCCGGAAGGACAGTCGTCGTGACCGGCACCGGCGTCGGTGACGCGGTCGCCAACATGCAGCTCATCGACGACTGCTACCGAGCCGCTGGCCTCAGCCCGCGGCCAGCCCGCGAACCACTCATCAAGGAGATCCGGCTATGACCAGTTCAGCCGAAAAGATCGCCGGCGCACCGATCTCCTGGGGCGTCTGCGAGGTACCCGGCTGGGGCTACCAGCTCCCGCCCGAACGTGTCCTGGCCGAGATGCAGCAGGTCGGGCTGGCCGCCACCGAGTTCGGCCCGGACGGGTTCCTCCCGGCCGACCCGGCGGCCATGGCGAAGGTACTGGCGGCCCGGCACCTCACCGCCGTCGGCGGCTTCACCCCCGTCGTGCTGCACGAGCCCAGCCACGACCCGGCCGCCGAGATCGACCGGCTGCTGGACGGCTACGACGCGTCCGGCGCCGGGGTGCTCGTGCTGTCCGCCGCTACCGGCCAGGACGGCTACGACACCCGCCCGGAACTGGACGAAGCCGGCTGGAAGGTACTGCTCGGCAACCTGGACCGGCTGACCGCCCTGGCCGCCAAGCAGGGCGTGCAAGCCGTTCTGCACCCCCACGTCGGCACGATGGTCGAGCGCGGCGAGGAAGTCCAGCGGGTGCTCGCGGGCTCGGACATCTCACTGTGCCTGGACACCGGTCACCTGCTGATTGGCGGTACCGATCCGGCCGAGCTCACCCGCCAGGCCCCGGAACGCATCGCCCACACCCACTTCAAGGACGTCGACGACACGATCGCGGCTCAGGTCCGGTCGGGCCGCCTGACCTACACCGAAGCCGTCGCCCGCGGCATGTACCGGCCGCTGGGCCGGGGCGACGTCGACTTCGCCGCCATCGTCGGCTACCTGCGGGACCGCCACTACGACGGCTGGTACGTCCTGGAGCAGGACACCATCCTCACCGAGGCGCCCCGCGGCGAAGGCCCGGTCGCGGACGTCCGGGAAAGTGCCGCTCACCTGCGCGAGCTGCTGGGCGCCAGCCCGGCCAGCCAGCACCCGTGACCGCGGTCGGGGAGACGGCCGGCGTCCCGGAACCGAACGCGCCCAACGGCTTGCTGGCGGACCGGGTCGTCCTGATCAGCGGCGGAACCGCGGGCCTGGGCGCGAGCATCGCCCGGGCCGCGGCCCGGGAGGGCGCGATCGTCGCCGTCACCGGCCGGCGCCGTGAGCCCGGTGAAGCGCTGGCCGCCGAGCTCACGGCCGACGGGACCAAGGCGCTGTTCGTTCAGACCGACGTAGCCGACGTGGCCCAGGCGCGAGCCAGCGTAGCGGCGGTGATCGCGGCCTTCGGCCGGGTGGACAGCCTGGTCCATGCGGCCGGGCTGACCGACCGGGGCACCTTGCTGGACACCACGCCTGAGCTGTTCGACGCCCATATCGCGGTGAACCTCAAGGCCCCGTTCTTCCTCATGCAGGCCGTGGTCGCCGACCTGGTCGCCCGCCAGGCCCCTGGCACCATCGTCAACATCATCTCCACGTCGGCGCACGCCGGCCAGCCCTACCTCGCCCCCTACGTCGCGGCCAAGGCCGGGCTGATCGGGCTGACCCGCAACGCCGCGTACGCCCATCGCTGGGACCGGATCCGGACCAACGGCCTGAACATCGGGTGGACCGACACCGAGGGTGAGGATGCCACCCAGCGCCGCTTCCACGGCGCCGGCGACGACTGGCGGGCCAGGGCCGGGGCCTCGCTGCCGATGGGCAAGCTCGGGCAGGTCGACGAGATCGCTGACTTCGTCGTGTTCCTGCTGTCTGGCCGATCCGGTGTGGTCACCGGATCCGTCATCGATTGGGACCAGAACGTGCTGGGAGGAATGGACTGATGCGAATCGGACTGCTCGGCCTCGGCCGTATCGGATCGTTTCACGCCGAGACCCTGACCGGACTGCCCGCCGTCGAAGAACTGGTCATCAGCGACCCGGTGCCGGAGCTGGCCGAACAGGCGGCCGAACGGTTCGGCGCGCGGATCGCCGGAAGCCCCGAAGCGGTGCTGGCGTCCGGAGTCGATGGGGTGGTCATCGCGGCCCCCACTCCCTTGCACGCCGAGCTCATCGAGCTGTGCGTCGCGGCCGGGGTCCCCACCTTCTGCGAGAAGCCGCTGGCCCATGACAGCCGGGAGGCGGTCCGGGTCGCCCGCCGGGTCGCCGACGCGGGCGTGCCGGTCCAGATCGGTTACCCGCGCCGGTACGACCCGGCCTTCGCGGCGGTCCGCGCCGCGGTGGCCGACGGGGATCTCGGCCCGGTCCGTACGGTCCGGTCCACCACGCTCGATCCCGCTCCGCCGCCCCGGGCCTACCTCGCCGCGTCCGGGGGGATCTTCCGCGACTGCGCCGTGCACGACTTCGACGCCGTCCGGTGGGTGACCGGGCAGGAAGTGATCGAGGTCTACGCCACGGGCACGACCCAGGACGAAGAATGGTTCGGCGAGTTCGGCGATGTGCACACCGCCTCGTCCGTGCTGACCATGGACGGCGGCGCGCTCGCCGTCGTCTCCAACACCCGGTACAACGCGCGCGGCCACGACGTCCGGCTGGAGGTGCACGGCACCCGGGACAGCGTGGCGGCCGGCCTGGGCCCGGGACTTCCGCTACGGTCGGCCGAGCCCGGGGTGTCGTTCCCCGACGGCAAGCCGTTCACGTTCTTCATGGACCGGCTGGCCGACGCGTTCCGGGCCGAACTGACGGCGTTCACCGAGGTGGCAGCCGGCCAGCGCCCGTCACCGTGCACGGTCCTGGACGCGGTTGAGACCGGATGGGTGGCCGAGGCCTGCACGATGTCGCTGCGCGAGCACCGCCCGGTCCAGATCGAGGAAGTCCGGATCTTGTAAATCCGGATCGTAGCCCGGGACGGGCAGATATACCGTGTTCCGCCGCGGGCCGGGCGGAAGCCCCTACCAGCCGGTGAGGGTGAGGTCGAAGCTGTAGCGGGAGGCGCGGTACAGGTGACGGCCGTGCTCGACGGCGCGGCCCTGATCGTCGTAGGCGGCGCGTTCCATGGTGAGCAGGGGCGCGCCGCGGGTCTCGCCGAGGGCGCGCGCCTCGGCGGCGGTGGCGGCCCGGGCACCGATGGACTGGCGGGCGATGCGCAGCGTGACCCCGCTGCCGCGGAGCAAGTTGTACAGGCCGTGGGCCTCGAGGTCCTCGGCGGTGAGGGCAAGCAGGTCGGCCGGGACGTAGTTGCGCAGCAGGGCCAGCGGCTCGTCGTCGGCGGAGCGCAGGCGCTCGAACACGTACACCTCGGCCCCGGCGGGCAGGCCCAGGTCGGGGGCCAGGTCCTCGGGCAGCGGCTGCCGCTCGAAGCTGAGGACCCGGGTGACCGGGGCCCGGCCCGCCTTGGCCAGGTCGTCGTACAGGCTGGTCAGCTCGACCTGGCGGCGGACCTTGGCGTGCGCGACCTGGGTCCCGACGCCGCGCTTGCGGATCAGCAGGCCGCGGTCGACCAGGTAGGCGATGGCCCGCCGCATGGTGGGACGGGACAGGCCGAGCTGGTCGGCCAGGTCGATCTCGTTCTCCAGCCGGGCCCCGGTGGGCAGTTCGCCGGACTCGATGAGGCGCTCCAGGTGCTGGGCGACCTGGAAGTAGAGCGGGACCGGGCTGTTCCGGTCGACCCGGAGGGACGGGGCGGGCTGGTTCACGGCGACCTCTCTGCGGCGCGGCGCGGACTGACGTCGGCCCCTTCCATTATGTCCGCTAAGACAGGTCGTTTGAATATCAGTATGTGCAAATGTTAAGACAAACTATTGACGGCCTTGTTACACGGGCGTACAAAGACAGCATTCCGTCCCTGGGCACAGCGTGGTGTCAAGGGCCGGCTGACGCATGACGCTGCGAATGAGACCGGGCTGCCCAGGGACCAGGGAGCAGGTGGCCCGGACCAGGTGAAACTTCCCGATGCAGGACCCGAGGCCAATGGAGGCAGGGCAGATGTTCAGACCCAGAAAGCGGGTGCTCGGAACCGCTTTGATCGGTTTCCTCGTGCTCATCGTGATCGCCGCGTGCAGCGCGACCGGCGGCAAGCGGGCCGCCGAGCGGGCGGCGGCCGCGCAAGCCGGTGCCGCCAGTGCGGGCCACGCCAACACGCCGCGCTACACGATCGACATGATCACCCACGCCCAGCCGGGCGACACGTTCTGGGACATCATCCGGTCCGGCGCCAGCGCGGCGGCGGCCAAGGACAACATCTCGTTCCATTACTCCAACAACCAGGACCCGACCAAGCAGGCCCAGCTGATCGAAGACGCGATCAACAGCCACGTGGACGGCATCGCGGTCACCGACCCGGACCCGCAGGCGCTGTGCCCGACGATCAAGAAGGCCACCAAGGCCGGCATCCCGGTGGTCATGTTCAACGCGGGCATCGGCAACTGGCAGTCCTGCGGGGCCATGTCGTACTTCGGCTCGGACGAGACCGTGGCCGGGACGGCGGCCGGGAAGCGGCTGGCCGCGGCGGGCAAGAAGAACGTGCTCTGCGTGCTGCAGGCCCAGGGCCAGGTCCAGCTGGAAGCCCGGTGCGCGGGCGTGAAGGCCGGGCTCGGCTCCGAGGGCACGATGACCAAGCTCTACGTCAACGGCACCGACAACTCGGCCATGCTGTCGACCATGAGCGCCAAGCTGACCCAGGACAAGAACATCGACGCGGTGATCACGCTGGGCGCACCGGTGGCCCTGGTGGCGGTCAACGCGATCAGCCAGGCGCACAGCAGCGCCAAGCTCTACACCTTCGACACCAACGCGGCCGAGATCGCCAAGATCAAGTCCGGCGCGGTCCAGTGGGCGGTGGACCAGCAGCCCTACCTGCAGGGTTACGAGGCCATCGACTCGCTGTGGCTGTACAAGACCAACGCCAACGTCCTCGGCGGCAACAAGACCGTGCTGACCGGCCCGGCCTTCATCGACTCCAGCAACGTCGCCACCATCTCCAAGTACGCCGCCCGCGGCACGCGGTAACGGAGGCCTGCCATGACCGACACCATCGAGGCGGCGCCCCCGCCAAAGCTCGACGAACGGGTCGGGCGCAAGTCGCCGCTAGCCCGGCTGTTCGCCCGGCCCGAGGCGGGCGCGCTGGCCGCCGCGATCATCATCTACGTCTTCTTCTTCGCGATCGCCCCGCCGTTCCGCAACGCCAGTTCGTTCTCCAGCGTGCTGTACGTCAGCTCGACCTACGGGCTGATGGCCGCGCCGGTGGCCCTGCTGATGATCGGCGGCGAGTTCGACCTGTCGGCCGGAGTGGCCGTGACCAGCTCGGCGCTGTGCTGCTCCCTGTTCAGCTACGAGTTCACGGCCAACATGTGGGTCGGCGTGCTGGTCGCCCTGGCCCTCTCCCTGGCCATCGGCTTCATCAACGGCTGGGTGGTGGTCAAAACCGGGATACCCAGCTTCCTGGTCACACTGGGCACGTTCTTCATGTTGCAAGGACTGAACCTGGCCCTGACCCAGACCATCACCAACCAGGTGGCCAGCCCGAACATCAACGACATCCAGGGGTTCAGCTCGGCGGCGAAGGTGTTCTCCTCCAGCTTCACCGTGGGCGGGGTGAACATCCGCACGTCGATCATCTACTGGATCGTCATCGTGGCCATCGCGACCTGGATCCTGCTGCGGACCAGGACCGGCAACTGGATCTTCTCGGTCGGGGGCTCGCCCACCAGCGCCCGCGCGGTCGGCGTCCCGGTCGGCCGGATGAAGATCGCCCTGTTCATGGGCGTCGGCCTGCTGGCCTGGTTCACCGGCATGATCATCTTGTTCCAGTTCAACACGATCCAGTCCGGTCAGGGCGTCGGCAACGAGTTCGTCTACATCATCGCCGCCGTGGTCGGTGGCTGCCTGCTCACCGGCGGGTATGGCTCGGCCGTGGGCGCGGGCATCGGGGCCCTGATCTTCGGCATGGTCAACCAGGGCATCGTCTACGCCGGCTGGGACCCCGACTGGTTCACGTTCTTCGTGGGTGCCCTGCTGCTGGGCGCAATCCTGCTCAATACCTATATCCGTCGCCGGGCGGAGGCCAACAGATGACCAGCACGCTGGAAAACGACAAGAAGACCGCCGTACCACTGGTCCGGCTGACCAAGGCCGGGAAGCGCTACGGCACGATCATCGCCCTGTCCGATATCTCGCTGGAGGTCGGCTCGGGTGAGGTGACCTGCGTGCTCGGTGACAACGGGGCGGGTAAGTCCACCTTGATCAAGATCATCGCCGGGCTGCATCAGCCGACCGAGGGTACCTATGAGGTGGAGGGCGAGCCGGTCAGCTTCGACTCGCCCCGCCAGGCCCTGGAACGGGGCATCGCCACCGTGTACCAGGACCTGGCCGTAGTGCCGCTGATGCCGGTATGGCGGAACTTCTTCCTGGGCAACGAGGTCAACAAGGGCCCGCGGATGGACATCCCGCTCATGAGAAAGACGACCAAGGACGAGATGCTGGCCATGGGCATCGACCTGCGGGACGTCGATCAGCCGATCGGCACCCTGTCCGGTGGCGAGCGACAGTGCGTGGCCATCTCCCGGGCCGTGCACTTCGGGGCCAAGGTGCTGATCCTGGACGAGCCGACCGCCGCGCTGGGCGTGAAGCAGTCCGGGGTGGTGCTGAAGTACATCATCCAGGCCCGGGAACGGGGGCTGGGCGTCATCTTCATCACCCACAACCCGCACCACGCCTACCCGGTCGGTGACCGGTTCCTGCTGCTGAACCGCGGCCGGAGCATCGGCTACTACGAAAAGAGCCAGGTCACCCGGGAGGAACTGACCGGGCTGATGGCCGGCGGCGGCGAACTGGAAGCCCTCAGCCACGAACTGGAGGCCGCGGGCGGCGCGGCCGCGGGGGTGGCGGCGGCGCTGGGAGAGGAGGTCGGCGAGCTGGGCCTGGCTCACGACACCGACGGTCATCCGACCAACGCAACCAAGGGATCCGACACACCCAACTCATCGGCATGACCCATCGGGTCCGGGTCGGGCTGGCGGGCATGGGGCGCATGGGGCGCATCCACGCCGCCAGCCTGGCCACCCGGTGCCCGTCAGCCGAACTGGCCTGCGTGTTCGACGCCGATGCGGGCCTGGCGAGCCAGGTGGCGGACCAGTTCGGGGTGGCCCGGGCCGAGTCATACGAGTCGATCCTGACCGACGACACGGTCGACGCGGTCGCGATCGCCACCCCGACCGGGACCCAGTCCTGGCGGTCCGGGCGCACGGTGACGGTGGCCGCCGAGCGCACCTCGGACGGTGTGCGCTACACAGTGAAACAGGAGAGCCGGTGACCGCGTTCGAGGTGCTGACCATGGGCCGCATCGGGGTCGACATCTACCCGCTGCAGGTCGGGCAGTCGCTGCGGCACGTGGAGTCGTTCGGCAAGTACCTGGGCGGCAGCGCCACCAACGTGGCGGTGGCCGCGGCCCGGTACGGCCGCCGGTCGGCGGTGATCAGCCGCACCGGCCAGGACCCGTTCGGCGACTACATCCACGACGCCCTGGCCGGGTTCGGGGTCGACGACCGGTTCGTCACCGCGGTGCCGTCCCTGCCGACCCCGGTCACGTTCTGCGAGATCTTCCCGCCGGACGACTTCCCGCTGTACTTCTACCGGTTCCCGACCGCCCCTGACCTGCAGATCGAGCCGAACGAGGTCGACCTGGCGGCGGTGACCGAGGCGGGCATCTTCTGGATGACCGGCACCGGGCTGTGCCAGGAACCCAGCCGCAGCGCCACGCTGCGGGCGCTGACCAGCCGGTCGAAGGGCCGGCCGGGCGGGCTCACCGTGTTCGACCTGGATTACCGGGCGATGTTCTGGCCGTCCCGGGACGAGGCGCGGCGCTGGTACGCCGAGGCGCTGCCGCACGCCACCGTGGCCGTGGGCAACCTGGACGAGTGCGACACCGCGGTTGGGGTGCGGGAACCCCGCAAGGCCGCGGCCGCCCTGCACGAGGCCGGCGTCAGCCTGGCCATCATCAAGCAGGGGCCGGACGGGGTGCTGGCCTCGGATGGCCAGCAGGTGGTGGAGGTGCCACCGGTCCCGGTCGAGGTGGTCAACGGGCTGGGCGCCGGGGACGCCTTCGGCGGCGCGCTCTGTCACAGCCTGCTGTCGGGCTGGGACCTGGACCGGACGCTGCGCTTCGCCAACGCGGCCGGGGCCATCGTGGCCGGCCGGCTGGCCTGCGCCGACGCCATGCCGGTCGCGGACGAGGTGGAGGCGAAAATGTCGGTGGCCCAGAGGTCGGAGGCCCACAGGCCGGTGGCCCAGAGGTCGGAGGGCGAGCGTGCGTGACGCCGACTTGAGGCACCTGGTCGAGACCCGGGTGCACCGGCCGCAGGCCATCGCCGAGGCGGCGGCCGGGCGCCGTAGGGCCGTGACCGATCCCAGTCGCCACGGCAAGCTGATGATCATCGCGGCCGACCATCCGGCCCGGGGCGCGCTGCGGGCCGGCGACCAGCCGTTCGCCATGGGTCACCGGGCCGATCTGCTCGACCGGCTGTGCCTGGCCCTGTCCCGGCCCGGGGTCAGCGGGGTGCTCGGCACCCCGGACATCCTGGAGGACCTGCTACTGCTGGGGGCCCTGGACGAGAAGGTGGTCATCGGCTCGATGAACCGGGGCGGCCTGGCCGGGACCACGTTCGAGATCGACGACCGGTTCACCGCCTACGACGCGGCCAGCATCGCCGGGGCCGACTTCGACGGCGGCAAGATGCTGATCCGGATCGACCCCGAGGACCCGGCCACCGTGCGCACCCTGGACGCCTGCAGCTCGGCCGTGAGCGAGCTGGCCGCGCACCGGCTGATCGCCATGGTCGAGCCGTTCATTTCACACCGCCGGGACGGCAAGATCCGCAACGACCTCAGCCCGGAGGCCATGATACGGGCGATCGCGGTCGCTTCCGGCCTCGGCAACACGTCCGCCTACACCTGGCTCAAGGTGCCCTACGTGGACGACATGGAACGGGTCATGGCCGCGTCCACGCTGCCCGCGCTGATCCTGGGCGGCGAGGTGGCCCCGGACCAGAGCGCGGTCATGGCCAGCTGGCGCAAGACTCTGGAGCTACCCACGGTGAGGGGATTTGTCATCGGACGCTCACTGCTGTTCCCGCCGGACGACGACGTAGCGGGCGCGGTCGACGCCGTCGTGGAGATGTTGTGAGCGCGGCTCAGACCCTTCTCCTCCCGTACGGCAGCACGACGGAAGGGCCATACGTCACCGCGATCACCCCGGAGAACGCCGGCTGGTCCTACAGCGGGCTGCGGGTGGCCGAGCTGTCGCCCGGCGGCAAGGTCGAGCTGGACACCGGCCTGGACGAAGTGCTGGTGCTGCCGCTGGAAGGTTCGGCCGAGGTCGAATGCGACGGACAGCGGCTCACTCTGGACGGGCGCAGCGACGTGTTCAGCGCGGTCACCGACTTCGCTTACCTGCCCCGGGACGCCCAGGCGGTGATAACCAGTGCCGATGGCGGCCGGTTCGCGCTGCCGGCCACCCGGGCCGATCGGCGGCTGACCGCCCGCTACGGGCCCGCCGCGGGCGTGTCGGTCGAGCTGCGCGGCGCCGGGGTGGCCAGCCGCCAGGTGAACAACTTCTGTACCCCGCAGACCTTCGACGCCGACCGGATGATCGCGGTCGAGGTGCTGACCCCGGGTGGAAACTGGTCGTCCTATCCCCCGCACAAGCACGACCAGGCGGGGCCGGACGAGTCGCAGCTGGAAGAGATCTACTACTTCGAGGTAGCCCACGGCGGCCCGGGTTACCAGCGGGCCTACGGCTCCGGCCCGGGCCGGGAGATCGATGTGTGCACCGAGGTCAGCACGGGCGACGTGGTGCTGATCCCGCACGGCTACCACGGCCCGTCCATGGCCGCCCCCGGCTACGACCTGTACTACCTGAACGTGATGGGCGGACCCGGCGAGCGGGTCTGGAAGTTCTGCGACGACCCGGCCCACGCCTGGATCCGCGGCACCTGGACCGACGTCGCGGTCGACCCCCGGCTGCCGATGACCGGGGCAGGAGACAAAAGCTGATGAGTGAGAAGACGGTCCGGCTCACGGTGGCCCAGGCCCTGGTCCGGTTCCTGGCCCAGCAGTACAGCGAGCGGGATGGCGAGCAGCAGCGGCTGATCCCCGGCTGCTTCGGCATCTTCGGCCACGGCAACGTGGCCGGGGTGGGCCAGGCGCTGCTGGAGTCCCAGCTGACCCGGCACGGGGAGCTGCCCTACTACCTGGCCCGCAACGAGCAGGCCATGGTGCACGCGGCGGTCGGGTTCGCCCGGATGCGGAACCGGTGCCAGGCCCTGGCCTGCACGGCCTCGATCGGGCCCGGCTCGACCAACATGGTGACCGGCGCGGCCCTGGCCACGATCAACCGCATCCCGGTGCTGCTGCTGCCCAGCGACGTGTTCGCCACCCGCGCCGCCAGCCCGGTGCTGCAGGAACTGGAGGATCCGCGGAACGGAGACGTGTCGGTGAACGACGCCTTCCGCCCGGTGTCCCGGTACTTCGACCGGATCTGGCGGCCCGAACAGCTGCCTTCGGCCCTGCTGGCGGCGATGCGGGTGCTGACCGACCCGGCCGAGACCGGCGCCGTCACCCTGGCCCTCCCCCAGGACGTCCAGGCCCAGGCCTACGACTGGCCGGAGCGGCTGTTCCGGACCCGGGTCTGGCCCATCGCCCGGTCGGTGCCGGAACCGGAGGCGGTGTCCCGGGCCACCGGGGTCATCCGCAGCGCGCGGCGGCCGCTGATCATCGCGGGCGGCGGGGTGCTGTACTCCGGGGCCCAGGACACGCTGCGGCGGCTGGCCGAGCAGACCGGCATCCCGGTCGCTGACACCCAGGCGGGCAAGGGCGCCGTGCCCTGGGACCATCCGCAGGCCGTGGGCGGGGCCGGCTCGACCGGCACCCCGCCCGCCAACACGCTGGCCGCCGCGGCCGACGTGGTGATCGGGGTCGGCACCCGGTACAGCGACTTCACGACCGCGTCCCGGACCGCGTTCGCCGACCCGGACGTGCGGTTCGTCAACCTCAACGTGACCGCGTTCGACGCGGCCAAGGAGTCGGCCACCGCGGTGGTGGCCGACGCCCGGCGCGGCCTGGAGGCGCTGGCCGGCGGGCTGGCCAGCTACCGGGTGACCGACGCCTACGCGGAGCACTACCGGCGGCTGACCGAGCGCTGGACCCCGGTGGTCGAGCGCGCCTACCACCTCGGGCACCAGCCGCTGCCCGCCCAGACCGAGGTGATCGGCGCGGTCAACGAGGTCATCGGCCCCCGCGACGTGATCGTGCAGGCGGCCGGCAGCCTGCCCGGCGACCTGCAGATGCTGTGGCGGGCCCGGGACCCCAAGCAGTACCACGTGGAGTACGGCTACTCCTGCATGGGCTACGAGATCGCGGCCGGCCTGGGCATCAAGATGGCCGCCCCGGACCGCGAAGTCGTGGTCATGGTGGGCGACGGCTCGTACCTGATGCTCTCCTCCGAGATCGTCACCGCGGTGTCCGAGGGCATCAAGCTCACCATCGTGCTGGTGGACAACCGGGGCTTCTCCAGCATCGGGTCGCTGTCGGAGAGCCTGGGCTCACAGCGGTTCGGCACCTCCTACCGGTACCGCAACTCCGAGTCCGGGATGCTCGACGGCGGCAGCCTGCCGGTCGACCTGGCCGCCAACGCCGAAAGCCTGGGCGCGGACGTGCTGCGGACCCGGACCATCGACGAGTTCCGGGTCGCCCTGGGCAAGGCCAAGGCGGCGGCCCGGACCACCGTGGTCTACATCGAGACCGACCCGCTGGCCCCGGTGCCGTCCTCGGAGAGCTGGTGGGACGTGCCGGTGTCGGAGATCGCGGCGCTGCCCAGCACCCAGCGGGCCCGCGAGGTCTACGAGCAGAACAAGCAGCGACAGAGGGAGTACCTGTGAACGCTCGCCCGGCCCGGCTGCTGCTGGGCAGCTGTCCCGACTCCTGGGGGGTCTGGTTCGCCGACGACCCCCGGCAGACGCCCTGGTCCCGGTTTCTGGACGAGCTGGCCGCGGTCGGCTACCAGTACCTGGAGCTGGGCCCGTACGGCTACCTGCCCACCGACCCGGCCCGGCTGCGGGATGAGGTCAGCCGGCGCGGGCTGGCCGTGGCCGGGGGCACGGTGGCCGGTCACAGCGGGCTGCACAAGCCGGGCGACTTCGATTCGATCCTGGCCGCGACCCGGCAGGTGGCCTCGCTGACCGCGGCGCTGGGGGCCAAGCACGTGATCTTCGTACCGGTGCCTGGTTACCGCGACGACGTGACCGGCGAGTACCTGGAGCCGGCCGAGCTGGACGCGGACGGGTGGCGGACTCTCTGCGCGTCGGCCGATGAGATCGGGCGCCGGATCTCGGAGGAGTTCGGGGTCCGGCTCCAGTTCCACCCGCACGCCGACAGCCACGTGATGACCCAGCCCCAGGTCGAGCGGTTCCTGGCCGATACCGACCCGCGCTACGTGTCGCTCTGCCTGGACACCGGGCACCTCGCCTACGGCCGGGCCGACAGCGTGGAGATCATCCGCAAGTTCCCGGCCCGGATCGGCTACGTGCACATCAAGCAGATGGACCCGGGCATCGTGGCCAAGGCCGAGGCCGAAGACCTGCCGTTCGGGCAGGCGGTGGCCATGGGGGCCAGCGTCGAGCCGCCCGACGGCCTGCCCGACATCCCGTCCGTGCTGGCGGCCCTCAACGAGGCGGTACTGCAGGAGCTGGACGCCGAGCTGTACACCGTGGTCGAGCAGGACATGTACCCGTGTGACTTCGGCAAGCCCCAGCCGATCGCGGAACGGACCTATCAGTACCTGACCGGTGCGGGCCTGGGAGATGCTCGATGACGGTCCGGCTGGGAGTGATCGGGGTCGGCCTGATCGGCGAAGACCACGTGCGGCGGCTGACCGCCGTGGTGGAAGGCGCGTCGGTGACCGCGGTGACCGACGTCGACTCCGGCCGCGCGGACGCGGTGGCCAAACAGTACGGGGTGCCCGCCGTGCACGCCAGCGGCGAGGCGGTGATCGCCGACCCCGCCGTGGACGCGGTGGTGGTGGCCTCCTGGGGCCCCACCCACGAGCAGTACGTGCTGGCCGGGATCGCCGCGGGCAAGCCGGTGTTCTGCGAGAAGCCGCTGGCCACCACCCGTGAGGCCTGCGAGCGGGTGCTGGCGGCCGAGACCGCGGCCGGGCGGCGGCTGGTCCAGGTCGGGTTCATGCGCCGGTACGACTCGGCTTACCAGGACGTGAAGGCCGCGGTGGCGGCCGGATCGGCCGGGGCGCCGCTGCTGGCCCACATGGCTCACCGCAACCCGGCGGTGCCGCCCACGGTGACCAGCGAGGACGCCATCAACGACTCGGCCGTGCACGAGATCGACGTGACCCGCTGGCTGCTGGGCGAGGAGATCACCTCGGTGCTGGTGCTGGCGCCCCGGCGCAGCTCGCAGGCGTCGGCCATCCTGCAGGACCCGATGGTGGTGATGTTCCGCACCGCCAGCGGCGTGCTGGTCGACGACGAGCTGGGGCTCAACGTGCGCTACGGCTACGACATCCGGTGCGAGGTGGTGTGCGAGACCGGGCAGGCCCGGCTGCCCGCCGGTGACCCGGTGCCGCCGGACTGGCGGGTCCGGTTCAGCGACGCCTACGACGCCGAGTTCCGGGCCTGGGTCGCGGACGTGGCCGCGGGCCGTCCACCCGGCGGTCCCGGCTCGTGGGACGGGTACGCGGCCACGGTGGTGGCCGGGGCCTGCGTCTCGGCCCTGCACTCCGGGGGGTGGACCGAGGTGGCGCTGCCCGAGCGCCCGGACCTGTACCGTCCGGACGCCCAGCTTTCGGGGGGCCGGCCGTGAAGATCGCGCTCGATCCGTACATGCTGCGCGCGGTTCCGCTGACCGAGCTGCCCGGGGTCGTGGCCGACCTGGGCTACGAGTACATCGAGCTATCGCCGCGGGAGGACTTCACCCCGTTCTTCCTGCACCCGCGGGCCAGCAGCGAGCGGGTGCGGGCGTTCAAGACGGCCCTGGACGCGGCCGGGGTCAAGGTGGCCTCGCACCTGCCGCTGTACCGGTGGTCCGGGCCGGACGAGGACGAGCGGCAGGCCGCGGTGCGGTACTGGAAGCGGGCCATCGAGCTCACCGTGGAGCTGGACTGCGACACGATGAACTCCGAGTTCAACGGGCGGCCGGAACTGGCTTCGCGCAGCGAGGCCCAATTCTGGCGGTCGATGGAAGAGCTGCTGCCGGTGTTCGAGCGAGAGGGGGTCAAGCTGCGGATCGAGCCGCACCCGGACGACTTCGTCGAGGACGGGCTGACCGCGGTGGACATGGTCCGCGGCATCAACTCGCCACTGGTGTCCTTTCTGTACTGCGCGCCGCACACGTTCCACCAGGGCGGCAACCTGGCCGAGATCATGGAGTACGCCGGGGACCTGCTGACCCAGGTGCACATCGCCGACTCGTTCGACCACCGGGCGTCCTCGGGCAACCGCTACATCATCAACCCGCCTGGGTCCACGGCCCGCATCCACCAGCACCTAGACATCGGCCAGGGCGAGGTCAACTGGGACGAGTTCTTCGGCACCCTGACCCGGATCGGCTTCGACGGCATCGCCACCGTGTGCGTGTTCGCCTGGGAGGACCGGGCCCGCGAGTCCAGCGCCGCCAACCTGGCCAGGGTCCGGGAGTACGTGTCCAAGTACTTCTAGGGGCCCGCTCCCGGGACTCCCATCGCTCCGGGCGATCGGACTCAGGGGGGCGGGCGGAAGCGAGAGCCGGCCGTCGGACCGGGTCAGGGTCGGGCGCCAGAAAATGGTCTCAAGCCGTAAAAAGGATTTTCAGGGACCGGTCCGGCTGGTGGCCAGGGTGCGGGCGGCGCGGGCCTGGGCGGGAAGGCGGGTCAGGAGCTCGGCGGCTTCGGTGACGGTGCGGTCGGTGGCGCTGGCGGTGACCCGCCTGCCCGCCACGTCCAGCTTGACCGAGGCCAGGCCGAGGCGGCGCTGGACCGGGCCCTGGACCCAGCGGACGCTCTGGACCTTCTCCAGCGGGACCCAGGTGGTGGTGCGGCGCAACCGGCCCCTGGCCGCCACGACGTAGCGGTCGTCGCCGCCGAAGGCCAGGAAGTGGTAGTTGAGCGGGGCCTTCCAGCGGGTGGAGCCGGGCGGGCGCATGGTCGGCTGGGGCGGGTCGGTCACCAGTTCGCCGAGCATCTTCTCGGCCTCGGCCCGGGTGCCGACCGGGACCAGCGCGCGCAGCCGCTTGGCCTCGGACCGGTTCTCCCGCCGCTGGCGCGGCCCGGCCACGTCGACCTCCAGCCGGCACCAGCCGAACCACCGCCACACCAGCGGCTCGGCCAGCCGCACGGCCTGGACCCGGCCGGGCCGGATCGTCTCGGCGGTGGTCTGCACCAGGCCGGACCGGAGCCGCAGCCCGTCCGGGGCCACCGCCACCGTGGTCCCGTACTCGCCGTTGAACTGCCGCCACACGCCGATGATCAAGCCGGCCAGGAACGGCAGGTAGGAGGCGGTGGCCGCCTTGGAGTGCACGACCGTGGTGATGACCACGATGGCGGCGACGATGACGGCCACGATCACGCCGGTGATGCTGAAGATCAGCCCGATGGCCAGGCGGCCCGGGTGCACGTGGAACAGCACGCGCTCGTCGGCCTGCACCTCGGTGGGGGTGGCGGCCGGCACGGCCTGCTGGGCGCGCGGAGCGGGGACTGCGGCGCGCTGGGGCTGGGTGGCCTGGGGCTGGGCGTGGCTGGCTTTGCTCAGGGAGAGCAGTTGCTCGCGGAGCCGCTCGGCGTCGGCCTTGCGCAGCGCGAGCAGTTTGGCGTTGGACGAGTCCGCCCCGGCCATGCGCAGCTGGACGGCGGCCAGGCCCAGGGTCCGGGCCAGCCCGGTCTGCACGACGTCGACCGCCTGGACCTGCGACAGCGGGAACCGCAGGGACTGGCGGCGGATCAGGCCGGTCTCGATGAACAGGACCCCGTTCTCGAGCCGCCAGCGGGTCACCGCCCAGGCGACGATGCCCAGGACCAGGACGACGCCGATGACCACGCCTTCGGAGATGAAGTCGCCACCGGAGCGCCCGGTGTTGAACAGCACCAGGATGATCAGGAAGATGACCAGGCCGGTGAGGTGGCGGCCGCTGCGGACGAGCGGGGACAGCGGGTGCAGCCGGTGCCAGTCGGCCATGCCGCCCGGGGCCGGCGGCCCCGCCGGCCGGCCCGGGGCCGGCCTGCCCTCGGGCGCCGGCTCGCCGGCACCTGAGCCCGGGTAGGACGGAAGCTGGCTGGTCACAGTGTTACCCGCTCGCTCACAGTGTTACCCGCTCGCTCACAGTCCGGCCGCCCGGGCCTCGCCGAGCTGGGCCAGCTGGTCGCGCAGGCGCGACGCCTCGGCCCGCTCCAGGCCCGGGATGCGGGCGTCGCTGGCCGCGGCGGCGGTGTGCATCCGCACCGTGGCCAGGCCCAGGCTCCGCTCGACCGGCCCGGCGGTCACGTCGATGAACTGCATCCGCCCGTACGGCACCACCGACTGGCGGCGGATCATCACCCCGCGCCGCACCATCAGGTCGTCCTCGCGCTCGGCGTAGCCCCAGGCCGCGACCCGGCGGCCCGCGAACCACAGCCCGGCCAGCCCGGCGGCCAGCAGCACCAGGCCCACGATCAGGCCGATCTGCGGCGTGCCGGCCAGTCCGCCGATCAGGCCGCCGACGCCCGCGACCGGCAGCGTGACCACCACGACCTGAATCCGCCGCGCCCGCAGCAGCAGCGGCGACGGCCGCAGCCAGGTCAAGCTGTCATCCCCCGTGTCCGGCCGGATGCCGGTCTCCCCTGCCGTCATGGCCGACGGTCCTCCCAAGGTGGGGTTGCCCCGTTTTGACCGGTTCGTTATGACCGGTGTGCGTGTGCCAGCGATCGTGCCCCGCCGCACCCTACCGAAACGTGGCCGCCGCCGGAGGCACCGCGCCGCCTCCGGCTGTGGACGGGAGCGGCTACGGGCGGGACCAGGGGTCAGGCCGGGGACCAGGATGGGTCGCGGCCGGCCAGGGAGAGGACCTGGTCGAGGGGGGCGGCGCCGTCGGGGATGGGGCAGGTCGGGCCGAAGGCCACGTCGTCGCCGGCCGGGGCGTCGGGGCTGGCGAACAGGTCGAGGAAGGCCCGGGCCGCGCCGACCGCGGCCGGGTCGGGCTGGTAGGGCTGGCCGGTGGCCTGGGCCAGGTCCCAGCCGTGCACCACCAGTTCGTCGGCCAGGGTGACGCCGACCATATCGGCGGGCGAGGCCATGCCCGCGATCCGGGTCATGCCCTGCCAGGCATCCGGCGCCGACCAGGCCTGGGCCAGGGTGGCCAGGTCGGCCGGGATGCGGGTGCGCCAGTCGGCGGGCAGCCGGGCCGCGTCCCCGGCGGGCTGCTGGTCGGTCAGCGGGCTGGTCTCCTTGCGGGCCGCCCCGGCGAACGCGCGGGCCATGGTGCCGATGTGCTCGACCAGGTCAGCGACCTGGTACTGGGGGCACGGGGTGGGGGCCGCGTGCTGGGCGTCGGTGACGTTGCTGACCAGATGAGCAAGCTGCTGGGCCGCGGGCCCGAGATCGATGCTGTCCATATCCGGTTAGACGAGGCAGGGGGCCGTCACTCATCGCCGCCCTCAAACTGGCTGGAAATCGGGGATAAGGTGGGCTTGGGTTCGCAGGGAGTCTCCGGTCCGCGGGCAGGGCAGAGTCCACCTGAGCAGGACCCCTTTGTATCTAGGCTCACCTCCTCCTTTCGGCCTGGTCACGCGGACTCCGGGCAGACGGAAGGAGCTGGCGTGGCCGGCGTTTCACTGCCCGATCGGGCGAACCTCACTCAGCTGCGCAAGCAGGCCCGGGAGCTTCAGCGCGCCGTGCGCGCGGGCTCACCAGCGGCCCAGGACCTGGTGGCCAGCTACCACCCGGCGGGCCCGCCGGACCCGGGCGCGGCGGCCGCGTTCTCGTTGTCCGCGGCCCGGCTGGTGGTCAGCCGCCGATACGGGTTCACCAGCTGGACCCGGCTCAAGCGGCACGTGGAGATGCGGGAGCACTTCACCCGCATCCCTCCCGCGGCCGAGCAGGCTGGCGGGCTGGGTGATGAGTTCCTGCGGCTGGGATGCCTGTGGTACGAGGACGACCAGCCGGAGCGGTGGGCCCAGGCCCGGGCGCTGCTGGCCGCGCACCGCGAACTGACCCAGGACCACGTGCACGCGGCGGCCGCCGCCGACGTGGGCGCGCTGCGGGCCATACTGGGCGCCGACCCGGGCGCGGCCACGCCGAGCTGGTGGACGTGCTGGCCGAGTTCGGGGCGGGCCCGGCCGAGCTGGACCCGGACGAGGCCATGACGGCCCTGCTGCTGGCCGGGGACCAGGCCGGGGCCGCGAGCCTGGAGCGCGCCAACGCGCTGGCCCTGGAAGAGGTCAAGGTGAAACGGCCGGGGCTGATCGTGTGGGCCGCCGTGCTGGGCCGCACCGCCGCGGTGGAGCTCATCGCCGACGTGGGCTTCGACGTGAACGCCAAGGCCCGCACGGACGGGCCCGGCACCACCGAGTGGGAGACCGCGCTGCACCACACGGCCCGGGTCGGCAACCTGGTCCTGACCCGCCGGCTGGTCGAGCTGGGGGCCGACCCGGACCAGCGGGACGAGCGGTTCGGCAGCACGCCGCTGGGCTGGGCCCGGCACTTCGGGCAGGCGGAGCTGATCGCCTTCCTGGAGCCACTGACCAGCCCCGATCCGGACGCTCAGTCGGACCCGGAGCGCAGGTAAGCCAGCACGGCCCGGACCCGGTTGTTGTCGGTGTCGGTGGCCTCCAGCCCCAGCTTGGCGAACACGCTGGTCACGTGGGCTTCCACCGTGCGCGGGGACAGGAACAGGTCCTTGGCGATGCCGACGTTGGACCGCCCCTCGGCCATCCGGCTGAGCACGTCCCGCTCGCGCGGGTTGAGCGTGCCGATGGTGCCGGTGGTGCGCCGTCGCTGCAGCAGGCGGCGCACCACGGTCGGGTCGACCACGGTCTCGCCGGCCACGATCCGCTCCAGCTGCGCGACCAGGTTCGCGGCGTCGGTGACGTTGTCCTTGAGCAGGTAGCCGACGCCGTGGCCGACCGCGTCCATCAGCGTGCCCGCGTAGCTGGCCTCGGCGTAGGTGGACAGGACCAGGATGCCGATGTCCGGGTCCCAGGCCCGGATGGCGGTGGCGGTCTCGATGCCCTCGCCGGTGAAGGTGGGCGGCATGCGCAGGTCGAGGATGACCGCGTCCGGCCGGTCGGGGACGATATTGGCCATCAGCTCGTCCCCGGACGAGGCCTGGCTGATGACCTCCACCCCGGACGCCTGCAGCAGCAATTGCAGGCCGCTGCGGAACAGCGCGGAGTCGTCGGCGAGGGCTACGCGCACGGAATCCTCAGCTGGAGACGGGTCCCGCGCCCGGGCGGGCTGTCGATGACCGCCTGGCCGCCCGCCGCGCCGGCCCGGTCCATGATGTTGGCCAGCCCCCGCCCGGCCGGGTCGGCCCCGCCGACCCCGTCGTCGGTGACGTCCATGACCAGTTCGCCCGCGCTGATCCGCACGGCCACGGTGACCTGGCTGGCCCGGGCGTGCTTGACCGTGTTGGCCAGCGCCTCGCAGGCCACGAAGTAGGCGGTGGCCTCGGCCGCGGCCGGGGGCCGGCCGCCGGGAGCGTCCGGCACGTCGAGCTGGATGGCCAGCGGCAGCCGCTCGGCCACCTCCTCCAGGGCCGCACCCAGGCCGGACTGGACCAGGATGGCGTGGTGGATGCCGTGGGCCAGGTCGCGCAGCTCGGCCAGGACCGCGGCCAGGTCGGTGCGGGCCTGCGCGAAGGCGGCGGTGGCGTCCGGGTCGCCGGTGGAGGCCATGGCCGCCGACAGGCGGGCGGCCAGGGCCAGCAGGTGCTGCTGGGCTCCGTCGTGCAGGTCGCGTTCGAGCCGGCGGCGCTCGGCCAGCGCGGCTTCGGCCAGCCGGGCCCGGGAGGCGCGCACGTGGTCCAGCTCGGCCTGGGCCGCCTGGGCCTGCAGCTGAGCGTTGCGCAGGGCCAGCCCGCTGGTGCGCACGGCGGCGTCGAACAGCCCCCGGTAGCGGGCCAGGGTCTGGTCGGCGATGACCACCGCGATCGGCGCTCCCGCGTCGGTCTTGATCACCTCGACCAGGCGCTGCTCGGCCTGGGACAGCCCGATCACGGGCGGCGGGTTGGCGGCGGGCGGTTCCAGGACCTCCAGGGTCGGGTCGTGCAGGGTCTCCCGCAGCGCGTAGCGGACCCCGGTCAGGTCGGCACCCGCGGCCATCCTGGCGGTCAGCGCGGCCAGGTTCCGGGCCAGCAGGCCGCGCTGGATCACCGCGACCAGGAAGGCCAGCGGGAGCAGGAAGTCGACCAGACTCTCGGCCAGGAAGGCGTTGGTCGGGCCCTCGCTGATGCTGGAGAACAGCTGGGCCACCGCGGTGACCGAGGCCGCCGTCACCGCGGCCAGGCCGGCCGCGATGACCGGCGCGATCACGATCCGGTCCAGGCCTTTGGTCTGGATCAGCCGCCGGACCAGGAACACCACCACGACCAGCCCGAGCACGCCGTCGCCGATGTTCTCCAGGTTGGTGAACACGTTGTTCAGGCCGGCGTTGCTGGTGATCGTGGGCCACCAGGAGGACGCGCCGTACCCGGTGGCGACCGCGGTGGTGGTGACCACGACCAGGCCGCGGGTGACCAGCATCCAGCCGGCCAGGGTGATCAGGTAGCCGCGCTCGACCCGGCTCAGCGCGGGCCGCGGGTAGCGCAGCACCGCGTAGGCGCCGAAGACCCGGTCGATGCCGCCGAACACCACCGCGTAGACCGCCCACGGGCCGCCGGTCCAGGCGTCCACGAAGTCCAGCGAGCGGAACAGGCCGGCCAGGATCAGGGCCCAGGCCACGCCGCGCTGGCCGTCTTCGCGGCCCAGCAGCAGGCCGGTCAGGATGAAGGCCAGCGACATGATCACGTTGACCGTGGCCAGCGCGGGCGTGTCCCGCCACATGGGCAGCTGGGCCACGGTGTCCACGGCCCCGAGCGCGGCCAGGGCCAGGGCGACGGTCAGCGCGAAGCGCAGCCTGCTCGGTGCCCTTAATCCGTCCGGCGCCGGCCGCGGGCCCGGATCGTCCTGACCGGGGTGACTCGGCGTATCCAGGGACCGGCCCTGGCGCACGGCGATCGCCCCGGCGTCAGCCTCCACGCGGTTATTATCGCCCGCTCCGGCGGGCGGGCGCAGCCGCTTGTCAAGAGGGAAACCCCGTAATGATGGCGGTGCTTTCCACGATCCCTCCGGGCCTGGTCATCACGCACACTGAAGCCCGTGCGAGTCCGGCAACCGACCAGGAACAGGCCGCAGTTAGCGTGGCCCGCGGATCGGATGGCATGGAGGGGAGTCCTCCGGACCGTCCTGCCGATTGCCGGCTGCTCGAGCACGTCGCGTCCCAGAACTGCGCGCTGGACGAGAGTGCGGAAGTACCAGCAGGTGCCGCTGCCAGCACCCGAGTCGGCACGCTGATGCTGTCCGACGTGGTGATGGCCATCCTGGACAGGCGGGTCAGCTGCCCGCAGGCCACGTCGGCGGCGCTGGTCCGGGAGCGCGACGGTGACGGCGTCGCGGTGCGCCTGGTCCTGCTCGACGCGGCACAGCAGCCGCTGCCGGCCGGGCCGGGGCGCGTCACCGCCGTCACCTTCGCGGCCCGGGACCTCGGCCCCGACCTGCGGGCCGCCTTCGCCGGCCGTCAGGTCGTCATCCTGCGCTGAGCCGGGCGCCCCGGTCAGGACCGGTCGTCGAGGCGGAAGCCGATCTTCAGGGTGACCTGGTAGTGGCTGAGCCGGTTGTCCTCGATGTGGCCGCGGATGTTGGTGACCTCGAACCAGTCGAGGTTGTGCAGGGTCTGGGCGGCCCGGTCGATCGCGCCCTTGATAGCGTCATCGACGCTCACGGGCGAACTGCCGACGATCTCGCTGATTGAATAAATGTGGTCAGCCATGGTGGTCATCCCTTCGTTGCGGTGCCGTTTGCGGCCTACCCCCGGGGGCGGGGTGGGGAAACGTCGGCCCTCACCAGCAGTGACGTTGCTTTTTTGTTATCTAACCAAGTCATCTGTGAGGTCTTGCAACTTTCATGGGGCTTCAGTTGAATGCTTTCTGATTGCGCGTTCTTGCGCCTTCTGGACCCGCGTGTCAGCGGAAGGAACCATGAGAAGATCCAAGCCTGTCATCGGCATCGCGGCCGGTGCGTCCCTCGCGTGCGTCCTGACCGGCGCCGCGGCGGCGAGTGCAGCCACCTCGGCGTCATCCCCGCCCGGTGGCGCCACCAAGTCGGCATCGCCCGTCATTGTTGTTCTCAACAACCAGTCCGGCAGCACGGCGGCGGCTGAGTCCCCGCTGATCTCCCAGGTCAAGGCGGCCGGCGGCACCCACGTGATCGGCTACAGCGCGGTCGCGTCGTTCGCCGCGACCGTGAGCCCGGCCGAGGCGGCGGCCCTGGCGGCCAACCCGGCGGTCGCGTCGGTGGTCCCGGACCAGAAGGTCAACGTGACCCCGGCCGCCAACCCGACCCCGGCCACCCCGGAGGCGCCCAAGACCGGCTCCGGCAGCGCGTCGAACATCTGCGGCACCGCCGCTGACCCGAAGCTGCCCGAGGACCTGATCACCACCCACGCGGTCCAGGCCCACGACCAGGGCATCACTGGGGCCGGCGTGACCGTGGCCTGGATCGCCGACGGGCTCGACCCGAACAACCCGGACTTCATCCGGAACGGGCAGTCGATCTTCAAGCACTACGTGGACTTCTCGGGCGACGGCCCGAACACCCAGACCGGTGGCGAGGAAGCCTTCGGCGACGCCTCGATGATCGCGGCCCAGGGCAACCAGGTCTACGACCTGTCCAACTACAACAACCCGGCCTACCCGCTGCCGAAGAACTGCGATATCAAGGTCGAGGGCATGGCTCCCGGCGCCTCGCTGATCGGGCTCAAGGCCGGGGGTGAGTTCCTGGCCAACTCGGCGATCCTGCAGTCGATCGACTACGCGATCAACAACGGGGCCAACGTCATCAACGAGTCGTTCGGGGCCAACGTCTACTCCGACAACAACGCCCGCGACACGATCCAGCTGTTCAACGACGCCGCGGTCAAGCACGGCATCACGGTGACCGTGTCGACCGGCGACGCCGGCATCTCCGGTACCCAGGGCAGCCCGTCCACCGACCCCAACGTGGTCTCGGCGGCGGCGTCGACCACCTTCGAGAGCTACCAGCAGACCGGCTACGCCGGGGCGCGGTACTTCGGCAACGGCAAGTGGGTCTCGGACAACGTGTCGGCGCTGTCCTCGGGCGGGATCAGCCAGGGCGGCCAGGTGCCCGACCTGATGGCCCCGGGCGAGGCCGACTGGGCCCTGTGCTCGACCAACACGGCCATCTTCACCGAGTGCACCAACTTCGCCGGGAAGCCCACGCCGGTCCTGCTGTTCGGCGGGACCAGTGAATCCTCGCCGGTCACGGCGGGCGCGGCCGCGCTGGTCATCCAGGCCTTCCGGAAGACCCACCACGGCGCGTCCCCGTCCCCGGCGCTGGTCAAGCAGTTCCTGACCACCACCGCCGGCGACCAGGGCCTGCCCGCGCCCGAGCAGGGCTCCGGCCTGCTGAACGCCGACGCGGCGGTTCAGGCGGCCGAGCACTACAAGGGCAGCACCGGCGCCGGCCAGGGCGGCCAGGTCATCAGCACGCCGACCCAGAAGCTGCTGACCGGTTCGCCCAACGCGCACGTGAGCACCGGCCTGGCCGTCACCAACAGTGGCAGCAAGACCGAGAAGGTCTCCCTGGGCACCCGCAACTTCGCCCAGACCTCCAGCAGCACACAGAACGTGGCCCTGGCCCCGGCCAGCGACCCGACCTTCCCGTACCCGACCAACGGCTTGCCGTGGGCGTACAAGAAGGCCACCTTCCACGTCAGCAGCGGTGCAGCCCGGCTGGGCGTGACGATCGCCTGGAAGGGTGTTCCCGAAGGCGTGGCGGGCGGCTCGGTGGTCCGGCTCTCCCTGTTCGGGCCGGACGGGACGTTCGTCACCAACACCCGGCCGCAGGGCGGCACCACGTCGGCCAACTTCGGCTTCGTGGACGTGGCCCATCCGCAGGGCGGTACCTGGACCGCGGTGCTGTACACGCCGACCGCGGCCGCGGCCGTGGCCGGTCAGCCGCAGCCCTTCACCGGCAATGTCATCCTCAACGCCGCGACCCAGAAGACCGTGGCCGACGGATCGGTCAGCCCGTCCACCCTGGTCCTCGGGCCGGGGCAGACCGGGCACGCCCAGCTGAACACCAGGATCAGCGGCACCCAGGGCGACTCGGCCGAGTCGGTCACCCTGGCCACCTCCGGCGGGCAGCACTCGTCGGTCCCGGTGGTGCTGCGCCCGGTCATCCCGACCAGCGCGGGTGGCAAGAGCACGTTCAGCGGCACGATCACCGGCGGCAACGCCCGGGCCGTGGCGCCGACGCAGACCAACACCTACTCGTTCAACGTGCCCAAGGGCCAGAAGGACCTGAACGTCGGGGTGCACCTCAGCTCCGACCCGAACGTCCTGATCGAAGGCGCGCTGATCGACCCGGACGGTGAGACGGTCGACGTCGACACCAACGCCACCGCGGTGAACTCCACCACCGGGGTGATCACCAGCGGGCAGAACCTGCAGCTGGTGCAGAACGCGCCCGAATCCGGGCAGTGGCGGTTCGTGCTGATCGTGGTGAACCCGGTGAGCGGCGCCGAGCTGTCGCAGAACTTCACCGGCACGATCGGGTTCAACGAGGCCAAGGTGTCGTCGAACCTGCCGTCCGGCTCCGGCACCACGCTGGCCGCGGGCCAGGCGAGCAGTTTCACCATCAACTACACCAACCCGGGCTCGGTGACCGAGCCGGTGCAGGTCGACCCGCGGCTGGACGGCAGCACCAGCGTGACGCTGCCCTCCCTGACCGGTACGTCAACGGTGACGCTGCCGCTGAGCGTCAGCAACATCTCTGACGCGCCGGTCTACCTGGTGCCGCCGGGCACCAGCCAGCTGTCGGTGGGCGCAACGTCTAGCTCGCCGGCCCAGGTCGAGCTGGCCGGGCCGACCGGGGAGCCGGACGTGTTCGGTGACCTGGGCTCGGCCCAGGGCGGCAACCTGACCTCGGTGGCCCGGGTCAGCGAGGCCGGCGGCCGGCACCAAGTGGCGCGCGGGTTCTGGGGCACGTTCGTGCAGGAGATCGGCCCGTTCACCGACGCGGGCGCCCCGGCGGCTACCAGCACGCTGGCCGCGACCGCGGTGACCCAGCCGCTCGACTCGGCGGTGACCTCGGCGGCGGGCGATCCGTACGCCCCCGGCTTCACCGACCAGGCCCCGACCGGCACGCCGGTGCAGGTCAGCCCGGGTAAGACCGGCGGGGTCAAGGTCACCATCACCCCGACCGGCAAGTCCGGGACCGTGGTGCACGGCGTGGTCTATCTGGTGACGTCCCCATTCGCCGGGACCGGCACGATCGCCGGCGCGATCTCGGGCGGGCTCGGGGCCGTGCAGGCCAGCGGTGAGGTACTCGCCGCTGTCCCGTACACCTACACCATCAAGTAGTAATTCGGTTGGTGGGGGCCGCCCGGCGGGGCGGCCCCCACAAACATGTCGGGCCACCGGCGCTTGCTATTCGTGACGCATGGGTAGACCATGATCGTTGCTGAACCTCGGTCACGCTTCTCGGATGGTGGTGGCTGGTGAACCGGCTTGGATTTCGTAACCCCGGCGCGGGTGGCACGGACGTCCACGATCGCGTGACCCGGGTCGGCCGGGCCTGGTGGTGGCCGGCCGTCTTCGGAGTGATCTCGATCATCGCCGGGGTGCTGGCCCTGGCCTGGCCCGGGCCGACCCTGGTGGTGCTGGCCGTGCTGTTCGGCGTCGAGCTGATCGTCTGGGGCATCTTCCGGCTGGTCGGCGCGATCGCGTTCGGCGACGCCGGCGGCGGGGCCCGCACCCTGTGGGCCATCCTGGGCGTGCTCAGCCTGCTGCTCGGCTTCTACTCGCTGCGGCACATCGAGATCACGCTGCTGGCGCTGGGCCTGCTGCTGGGTATCTTCTGGCTGGTCGACGGGATCGGCCTGATCGTGTCGGCGGGCGAGCACAGCGGCATGCCGGGCCGGGGCCTCAGCCTGCTGGCCGGCGTGCTGGGCGTCATCGCTGGGCTGATCCTGCTGGTCTGGCCCTCGATCTCGATCCTGACCCTGGCCTGGCTGGCCGGCCTGTGGCTGGTGGTCCTCGGCGTCACGCAGGTCTCGGTGGCGATGCAGCTACGCCGGAGCTGACGGCGTGGTGGCGTAGTGGGCCATGACGTCCGCAATGGCCTGCGGGGATAGCGGCTGCCCGGCGGTGATCAGGTCGTGCAGGTCGCGGAAGTACTGCACGTACAGGTCCGGGGTGAACGTGTTGAGCAGCACCAGCGGCTGATCGCCCGGGTTGGCGAACGTGTGCGGCGCGCCGGGCGGGACCATGGCCAGCGTGCCCGCCGGGGCGTCGTAGGACTTCTCCCCGACCGTGAACCGGGCCGTGCCGGACACCACGTAGAAGCCTTCGTCGTGCCTTGCGTGCCGGTGCTGGGGCGGCCCGTCGGTGTGCGGGGCCACGGTGATCTCCCCGATCCCGAGCCGGTGACCGGTGTGCGAGCCGTCCTCCAGGATGCGCATCCGGGTCGGCGGCGGCAGCAGGGTGTCGCCCTCGTCCGGGCCGGTCACGGACACGTCGGTCCGGCCCGGGTCGGTGTGGGCGAGCAGGAACTCCCGCAGCAGGCGCAGCAGGGTGGCCGGGGTCTCCAGCTGGGGCAGGTGCCCGGCGTCGGAGATGAGCTGGAACTGGGCGCCGGGGATGGCCCGGGTGTAGGCCAGCCCGTGCTCGGGCGGGATCATCCGGTCGGCCGCGCCCCAGACCACCAGCACCGGACCGGCTATGGCGGGCAGCCGGCCGAGCAGGGTGGGGTCGGCCATGGCCGGGCCGCCGTAGAGCGCGAGCGCGGCCCGGTTGGCGGCCATGGCCGCCTTGGCCGGTTCCGGCAGCTGGTCGACGTCGATCCGGAACTTGTCCGGCTGGTAGTAGCTGAGCTCGGCCACCTGGTCCATGGTGAGCGAGAAGAAATCGGCGGCCGGGGCCTGGTCGACCTGCAGCCCGGCCGCGTCGGCCAGCACCACCGCGGTCACCCGCGGGCTGTTCAGCAGCGCGATCTCGGCCGCGATCCAGCCGCCGATCGAGTTGCCGACCACGGTCACGCCGGTCAGGTCCAGGTGGTCGAGCAGCTCGGTGTAGAGCCGGGCCAGGCCGCCCATGGTGGCCAGGGCGTCCGGGCGGGGGGTGCCGCCGAAACCCGGGTGCAGCGGGGTGAGCACCCGCGCTTCGGCGGTGCCGGCCAGCAGGGCGGCGAAGCTGTCCACCGACTGCGGGCCCGCGCCGCCGTGCAGCAGCAGGTAGGGACGGCCCTGGCCGCGCTCGGTCACGGTGACCGGCACCGGGCCGATCCCGGCCACCGGAACGGTGTAGGTGGTGCTGGTGGCCGGGACAGAGGCTGGTGCGTCAGGCATGAATGCGCTCCTCGTTGCAAGAGTGAACTCTCACGAATGAGAGTAGGCGGCATCGACCTTCCATGCAAGTAAACTCTCATAAAGAGGGTTGACTTGACTTATGAGAGTCGGGCCGCGACCATGCGAGGAGGATGGAGCGAGCCGCAGGTGCGTGATGACTGGGACCGGAATGGCTGGGGTGACGGGGTGAGCCGAGAGATGCTGTCGCCGGGGCGGGAGGCGCGTGATGAGTGAGGTGCCAGCGGCGGTGGTGGCGCGCGAGCCTTGGGTGCCGTCGCCGGGGCGGGGGCGGGTCAACCAGAAGCAGCGGACCCGGCGGGCCATTGTGGACGCGGCCAAGCGCCTGGCCGCGTCGGGGGGCGAGTTCACCATGCCGGTGGTGGCCCGGGAGGCCCTGGTGTCGGAGGCCACCGCCTACCGGTACTTCCCCGACCTGGCCTCCCTGCTGCGCGAGGCGGACGACGGCACCTGGCCCAGTGCCGAGGACGCGCTGGCCCCGGTGGCCGATAGCACCGACGCGGTGGAACGGGTCGCGTTCGCGGCCGAGTTCCTGTTCCGGGGGGTCCTGGCCAACCAGGGCGCGGTCCGGGCCATGATCGCGGCCTCGATCACCAAGCCGGGCGCGCACGATCGGCCCGCGCACCGGCTGGGCCTGATCGACCACGCGCTGGCCCCGGTGGCGGAGCGACTGGGGGCTGACGGGCGGGCTCAGCTGCGGCGGGATCTGGCCGTGGTGCTCAGCGCCGACGCGTTGTTCACGGTGATGGACCTGTGCGGCCTGGGGCCCGAGGCGGCCATCGCCAGCGCGGTGGAGACGGCCCGCCGGGTCACCCGGGCCGCCCTGGCCGACGCACCTAACTGACCAGGCGGCCCGGGCTGGCCCCGGGGATCGCCGCGCCGTCCCGCCAGGTCACGGTGCCGTTGACCAGGACCAGGGCCACGCCGGTGGCGGGCCGGGACGGATCAGCGTAGGTGGCCTGCTCGGCCAGGCCGGGCGGGACGATGACGCACAGGTCGGCGGCCAGGCCGGGGGCGATCCGGCCCCGGTCGCGGAGGCCGAACACGTCGGCCGCGCGGGTGGCCAGGTGGCGGGCCAGGGCCTGGTAGCCGGGGCCGGGGTCGCCGCCGGTGTAGTACCCGGCCAGGCGGGCGAACGCGCCGTGACCGCGCGGGTGCGGGTGCTGGCCCTGGTAGATGCCATCGGAGCCCGCGCTGTGCCGGTCGTGCCGGGCCAGCCAGGCCAGGTCGGCCTCGGTCAGGGCCTGCCGGTCCAGGTGGGCGCCGACCTGCAGGCCGGAGCGGGCCAGCAGGTCCAGCGTCCACTCCCCCGGCTTCTGGCCGGACCGGGCCGCGGCGGCGGCGATGCTCAGGCCGGCCAGGTCCGCCTCGGCCGCGGGCAGCGTGCCCAGGTAGACCTGGTCCAGGTAGCCGGGGGTGAACCGCTCTCCGGCCAGCAGGCGGGCCCGCTGGCCCGGATCGGCCAGCGCGGCCACGGTCTGGTCCGGGCCCCCGGCCTGTAGCTCCGGGGGCAGCAGGAGCATGGACAGCAGCGTGCTCGACCGGCGGTAGGGGTAGGCGTCGAAGCTGAGCCGGACGCCGGCCCGGTCGGCTTCGGTGAAGGCGGGCTCGATGGCGGCCGGCGACCCCCACAGGTGGCTGGCGTGCACCCGGGCTCCGGAGCCGCGGCCGACCTCGGTCAGCTCGGCCAGCCCGGCGGCGACCCGGGGCCCGTACCCGCGCAGGTGGGAGACGTAGGGGCGGCCCGCCGCGGCCAGCGGCCGGGTCATTTCGGCCACCTCGGCCACCTCGCCGTAGCGGCTGGGCAGGTAGTCCAGGCCGCTGGACAGGCCGGCCGCGCCCTGGGCCAGCGCGGTCTCGACCTGGCCGCGGGCGGCGGCTCGCTGCTGGGGGTCCAATGGGCCCGGGGCCAGCCCGGCCACGTTGTAGCGGATGGTGCCCTGGGAGGCCAGCACGGCCACGTTCTGGGCCAGGCGGCCCGCCACCGCCGCGGCGTAGCCGGCCACGTCCAGCGGCCCCGGGTCCGGGACCGCGCCGGCCCCCTCCAGCGGGCCGTTGACCGGGCCGAAGTACCGGTTCAGGTAGCGCACGGTCGGGGCGGTGGCCCCGATCCAGGACTGCCCATCCTGCCCCACCACCAGGGTGGTCACGCCCTGGGCCAGGGCGCCATCCACCCTGCCTTCGATAAAAAGCGGACCTTCGGCGTGAGCGTGGGCGTCGATGAATCCCGGGCAGAGCACGGCCCCGGCAGGCAGCTGTATCACCGCGGCCGGATGATGGGCACCTTCCTCGGGAGCGTCGCGGACCTCAGCGATCCGCTCGCCCTCGATGAGGACGTCGGCGCGGCGGGTGCTGGCCCCGATGCCGTCGGCGACCAGGCCGCCGCGCAGCAGGAGCCGGTCCGGCCCCACTACTTGAGGCCGGTGCCGGCCACGCCTTCGACGATCTGGCGCTGGGCCAGGAGGAAGACGAAGACCAGGGGCAGCGAGCCCAGAACGGCCTCGGCCATCTGCAGGGCGTTGATGATGCCGACGCCGTCGGTGACGGTGCCGAGGCCGGCCGGGATCGTCATCATGGTCTGGCTGGTGGCGGCCAGGAACGGCCACAGGAAGTTGTTCCAGGTCCAGACGAAGGTGAAGATCGACACGGCGGCGATGGCGGGCCGCGCGAGCGGCAGCGCGATCCGCCGGT
>DASXMW010000109.1:0-11416 GCA_036495425.1 Streptosporangiaceae bacterium
CGACACGACCTCATTCGACGCCTGCCTGCGGCTGTTCGAGCGCTACCCGCTGGCCGTCACGCGGCACTGCGCGGACGGCGGGTACCTGTCCATGGTCCTGCTCGACCGCGCCGCCGGGCAGGCCGGCTTCTTCGTGCTGACTCAGGCCCGCGACGACCTGTTCGTCATCCGTTCCTGGAACCGCCACGACGGGGTGGACCAGGGCATCCGGCCGGGAGAACCGGTCGGCGGCCCGATCCGCCAGCTGATCACCGGCAGCATGCCGGTCCCGCGTGACGGCGCGCTGCTCGGCTGGGTCACCCACCGCCAGGTGACGGTGCTGCTGGCCGTATACGCCCGCCAGCAGGAGCCCTGGGACGCCCCGGTCCCGGTCCCCGACATGCGGGTCATGCCGATGGCCGGCACCACCGAACTGCTGCACTGGCCGCCGTTCACCGCCAGCCCGCTCGATGACGGGCGGCTGTGGGAGTACATCGAGTGGGGCGAGATCGCGGACATCGGCCTGCTCGTGGCGCGCAGCGAAGGGCGCGCGTTCTGGGTCCCGGCCCCGGACCGGCGCAGCGCCCGGCATGGCTGCGTAGTGATCACCGACAACCTGGTGGCCGACGAGTACTGGCTGCCGCCCGGCGTCTACGTGGACCACTGGACACTCCGCGAGGGCCTGCAGGCCCCGCCCGCCAGCGAACTGCTCGCCCTCCCCGGCGTCACAGACCTGGCCCGCCGCCTCCGCTAGCCCGGCCTCGCGGCCCGGGTGATCTGCCCCTGAGCGAAGTCGGTAAATTCGTCCCCGGGGCGACCGCCGGCCGAAGGGACGGGTACAGATGAGATTCCTGATCGCCGGGGCCGGCGCGGTCGGCGGTTTCGTCGGCGCCCGGCTGGCCGACGCCGGGCAGGACGTGAGCGTCCTGGTGCGCCCGCACCGGGTCGCCGAACTGCGCGAGAACGGGTTGCGCGTCACCGGTCCGGCCGGGACCCGCACTGCCCGGCCGTCGGTGGTGACCGCCGACCAGCTCACCCCCGGCTACGACGCGATCGTGCTGGCGGTGAAGTCCGACCCCGGCGTCCTGGGCCAGGTAATGGACGACATCGCCCCGGCGGTCACGTCGCCCGCCATGATCGTCCCGTTCCTCAACGGGATCGCCCACCTCAAGCGCCTGACCGCCCGCTTCAGCCCGGCCGTGATCGGCGGCACGCTGCGGGTCGCCACCGAGCTGGAGGACGACGGGACCATCCGGGCGCTGGCGCCCACGTTCGAGGTCGAAGTGGGCGAGCTCGACGGCCCGCCGAGCGCCCGGGTCGGCGAGCTCGCGGCGGCCTTCCGCGCCGCCGGGGCCCAGGTCGCCGTGCGCGACGACATCATCGGCGCGATGTGGGCCAAGTGGGTGTACATCGCCAGCATCGGCGCGGTCACGTCGCTCATGCGCGCCACGGCCGGCGAGATCGTCGCGGTGCCGGGTGGCGATCGGTTCGCCCGTTCGGTCATCGCCGAGGCGGCGGCCACGGCCGCCGCAGCCGGCCACCCCGCGCCTGAGGATGTCCTGCGCGAGACCGAGCAGGCCCTGACCACGCCCGGCTCACCGGCCACCTCGTCGCTGTCGCGCGACCTGAGCATGAACCGGCCCACCGAGGTGGAAGCGGTGCTGGCCGACCTGGCCAGCCGGGCCCGCACGACGCGCACCGCCACCCCGCTGATCGACCTGGCGGTGCTCGCCCTGCGCATCCACAACCGGCGCCTGAGCCGCTAACCCGCCATCCGCGCCCGTTTGCGGCGCGGGCCGGATGTTAAATGTTTGTGTCGCCGACATACCGTGTTCAGCTCATAGATGAAGTCACGCTGTACGCCCGGTATCGTCCGTAAGTGTGGAGGACGTGATCCTGGCCGGTGATGTCGACGTCGGAGACGTGATCGTGCTGCCCGCCGCCGACGAATCCGTCCTGGTCACCCGGGTCCGCTTCGGCCGCGGCGGCCTCATCTTCACGGTCACCCCCGCGGACGGCGGCTCCCCGGAAGAAGAGCGTCACCTGGCCCTGACCACCGAAGTCCGCATCCGCAAACGCGGCCGCGACCTAGCCCGCTGAACACCGTCCCGGCGCCGGGATGCTCAGACGCCGGGCGTGGCCTGGGTCCGGCCGGAGGCCACGGCGTCGGCTAGCGCGGCATGATCGCGGACGGTCTGATCCGCGTAGCTGGCGCCGAAGTCGGCCACCGCCTCCTCAAACCTCGCCGAACCCCCGAGGTAGCCAGCGATCGCGAACCGGTCACCGGTCCGCGCGTGGGCCCGGGCCAGCGTCCAGCCGCACAGCTCGCCGTAGTCCGACATCATCGCGGGGTCCATCTGTTCGATCGGCGCGGAGTACTTCCAGTCCCGGAGCTGGCGCAGGTAGTAGTCGAGCTGGCCGCTGGGCTCGGTGATGCGCTGCCAGCCCAGGAAGATGTCGCCGGCCGCCTGCATCATCCGCTGGCCCCAGACCACCCGCTCGCCCTGGTTGTCGTACTGGCTCTCTCCGGCGTAGGCCGCCAGCACCGACCGCTGGGCCTGCTTGGCCTGCAGCAGCAGCGGATCGAGCCCGTCCTCGGCCTCCATGAGCACGATCCAGGCCTGGGTGCCGACGCTGCCCACCCCGACCACCTTGCGGGCCACCCGGGTCAGCCGGAACTGCCGGACCAGGTACTGGCGGTCCGGCGGCAGCGTGCGAGTGTAGTCACCGATCAGGGTGAGCAGGGTGGCGTACCCGGGGCCGGCCCAGTCCCCGGCGGGCAGCTCCTCGATCGGGACGATCAGCGGCGGGTCGCTGACGATCTCCCGGTGGCCGTCGACCACCCGGGTCAGCTTGGCCGCGGCCTGGGTGCTGTCGCGGGTCCGGCTCCGGGCCGCTATCGCCTCGGACTGCTTCACCATCCGCTTCTTGAGCCGGGACCGGAACCTTTTGATGGTGTCGTCCACGTCGAGGCGCGCGTACCAGACGTCCAGTGTGGGCATGCCCGCGAACTCCCGCATGGCGGCCCGGTACCGGGCCGTGGCCGCCGTGGCCGCCCGCCGCGCCTGCTTGGCACTGAACCCGTTGTCCCGCCCGGCCACGACCAGGCTGGCCGCCAGCCGCTTGACGTCCCACTCGAACGGGCCGGGCAGGGTCTCGTCGAAGTCGTTGACGTCGAAGACCAGCCGCCGCTCGGGCGACCCGAAGGCCCCGAAGTTGGACAGGTGCGCGTCCCCGCACAGCTGCACGCGCAGCCCGGTGTCCGGGCCCGCGGCCAGGTCGGCGGCCATGGGCAGGGCCGCACCCCGGAAGAACGTGAACGGCGAGACCAGCATCCGCCCGTGGCGCACCGGCACCAGTTCCGGGATGCGCGACTGGGCCTGCTCGATCAGCAGCCCGACCGGATCGCGGCCGGGCGCGGGCTCGAACCCCGCCTGTGCCGCCAGCGGCACCCGGGCCCGGGCCGTCTTCCCGGCCGCGGCACTGCGGTCGTGCCCCCCAGCCTGCCCTTCCTGCCCCGCCGGTCCGGCCGTTCCCCGTTCTTTGGTTCCCGTTACCATCCCGTTCACCTCCGTTCCGGCCATCGAAAATGAATCCCCGGGCCACGTCAACACCCTCCGGGGGCCCTCCCGCAAGCAAAGGGTCTTGGCGTGTAATGGGTACTGACTCGAAGATCGCGATGGAGGAGCCGTCATGGTGGCGTATCAGGTAACGAACCCGGCGACCGGCAAGGTGGAGAGCGAGTACCCGACGGCGACCGACGCGGAGGTCAGCGACATCCTGGGCCGGGCCGACGCCGGCTACAAGTCCTGGCGGAAGACCTCGCTGGACGAGCGGGCCGCGATCCTGGGCCGGGTGTCTCAGCTGTACCGGGACCGGGCCGACGACCTGGCCTCGATCATCACCCGCGAGATGGGCAAGATCACCAAGGCGGCGCTGGGTGAGATCAAGTTCGCCGCGGCCATCTACAAGTACTACGCGGACAACGGCGCCGACCTGCTGAAAGACCAGCCGCTGGACACCCGGGTGCCCGGCTCGGCCTGGGTACGCAAGAGCCCGATCGGGGCGATCCTCGGCATCATGCCGTGGAACTACCCCTACTACCAGGTGGCCCGGTTCGCGGGGCCGAACCTGATGATCGGCAACAGCATCATCCTCAAGCATGCGCCCCAGTGCCCGGAGTCGGCCCTGGTCATGCAGCAGATCTTCCGCGACGCCGGGCTGCCGGAGGACGCCTACATCAACGTATTCGCCAGTAACGAGCAGGTCGCGGACATAATCGCCGACCCGCGGGTGGCCGGGGTCTCGGTCACCGGAAGCGAGCGGGCCGGGGCCGCGGTGGCCACCACGGCCGGGCAGCACCTGAAGAAGGTGGTGCTGGAGCTGGGCGGCTCGGACCCGTTCATCGTGCTGGACGGGGCCGACCTGCCCGCGGTGGCCAAGACCGCGGCCGCGGCCAGGATGGAGAACGGCGGGCAGGCCTGCAACTCCTCCAAACGGATGATCGTGGCCGACTCGGTCTACGACGAGTTCCTGCGTGAGTTCACTGAGGCCATGGCCGGCTACACCACCGGCGATCCCACCGACCCGGGCACCAGCTACGGGCCGCTGTCGTCGGAGCAGGCGACGGTGAACCTGATGGCCCAGATCGACGACGCGGTCAGCAAGGGCGCCACCGTGCACCTGGGCGGCAAGCGGCTCGATCGGCCCGGCTCGTTCGTGGAGCCGACCGTGCTGTCCGGGGTGACACCGGAGATGCGCGCGTTCCGCGAGGAGCTGTTCGGCCCGGCTGCCGTGGTCTACAAGGTGTCGACCACGGACGAGGCCGTGGACCTGGCCAACAGCAGCTCGTTCGGCCTGGGCGGGGCGGTGTTCAGCAGTGACGAGACGCTGGCCCTGGACGTGGCCAACCGGCTCGACGTCGGCATGGCCTGGGTCAACTCGGCCGAGGGCGGCGGCCCCGACCTGCCGTTCGGCGGGACCAAGCGCTCCGGCAACGGCCGCGAGCTGGGCCCGCTCGGCATCGACGAGTTCGTCAACAAGAAGCTGATGCACACCCCGCCCGAGGGCAGCTGACCAGCTCTGGCCTGGCCCTGGGTGACCACGGCCGATGGGATCCCTGGAGGGGGCACGTGACCGACTACGACGTCATTGTTCTGGGGGCCGGCTCGCCGGGTGAGCACTGCGCGGGCGAGCTGGCCGGCGGCGGGCTGAAGGTGGCGGTGGTCGAGGACCGGCTGGCCGGCGGCGAGTGCTCGTACTACGCCTGCATCCCGTCCAAGACCCTGCTGCGGCCGGGCGAAGCGGTCTGGGACGCGCGCGAGGCCGCGGCCACCGCCCAGGTCGACGTGGCCGCGGCCCTGGCCTACCGCGACTTCATGGTCTCGGACTACTCCGACGCCGGGCAGGTCCGCTGGCTGGCCAGCGCGGGCATCGACCTGCTGCGGGGCACCGGGCGGCTGGCCGGGCCGGGGGTGGTCGAGGTCAACGGGGCCCGGCACACGGCCCGGCACGTGGTGCTGGCCACCGGGTCGGCCCCGGTCATCCCGCCGGTCCCGGGCCTGCGCGAGCTGGCCGGGGTGTGGACCAACCGCGAGGTCACCGGGATGAAGGCGGTGCCACGCCGCCTGCTGATCCTGGGCGGCGGCCCGGTCGGCGCGGAGATGGCCCAGGCCGTCCGGCGGCTCGGCGGCGAAGTGGCCCTGGCCGAAGGCTCATCGCACGTGCTGGCCCGCGAGCCCAGGCCGCTCGGTGACGCCCTCGGCGTCGAGCTGCGCAAGGACGGCATCGAGCTCTACCTGGGCCAGCAGGCCACCGCGGCCCGGCGCGACGGCGAGGACTACGTGCTGACCCTGGACGACGGCACCGAACTGCGCGGCGACAAGTTGCTGGTGGCCACCGGCCGGGCGCCCCGGATCCCCGATGGCCTGGACACGGTGGGAGTCACCGCCGGGAGACACGGGGTCCCGGTGGACAGCCACTGCCGGCTGGCCGACGGCCTGTGGGCCGTGGGCGACGTGACCGGCGTCCGGCTGCTGACCCACGTCGGCAAGTACCAGGGCGAGGTGGTGGCCTCGAACATCCTGGGCGAGGACCGCGAGGCCCACTACGAAGCCATCCCGGACGTGGTCTACACCGACCCGGAGGCCGCCTCGGTCGGCGCCACCGAGGCCCAGTTCCAGGCCACGGTGCCGGTGGCCGACGTGGCCAAGACCGCGACCTACACCCACGCCTACGCCGAGCACCAGGGGTTCCTGACCCTGCTCAGCGACGGCCAGCGGCTGACCGGCGCCTGGGCGCTGGGGCCGCAGGCCGGGGAGTGGATGCAGCAGGCCACCCTGGCCATCCGGGCCCGGGTCCCGCTGGACGTGCTGCGCGACGTCATCCAGCCGTTCCCGACGTTCTCCGAGATCTTCGTGGGCGGGCTCAAGGCACTGCGGGGCGAGATAGCGAAGGGGACGGCCCCAGCCGCGGCAGTGCCTGCCGCAGCTCCCGGCGGGAGCTGATCCCGAGCTTGGTGAACACCTTGCGGAGGTGCCACTCGACGGTCCGGGCCGACAGGAACAGCTGGGCGCCGATCTCCGGGTTGGTGGAGCCGGCGGCGGCCAGCCGGGCGATGGACGCCTCCTGGGCGGTCAGCGTGCTGGTTCCCCCGGCCCCCCGCCGCCGCACGGTCTCCCCGGTGGCCAGCAGCTCATGCCGGGCCCGCTCGGCGAACGCGGCCGCGCCGATCGCGGAGAACGCCTCGTGCGCGGTCCGCAGCTGGGCGCGGGCCTCCGAGCGCCGGTTCCCGCGGCGCAGCCACTCGCCGTACAGCAGGCGGGCCCGGGCCAGCTCGGGCCTCAGGTGGGTGCGGGCCAGGCGGGTGATCGCCTCAGCGTAGAGCGGCTCGGCCGCCGCGGGCGCGCTGACCAGGGCCCGGCAGCGGGCCTCGATGCCGAGACCGAAGTCCGTGCCGCCGGCCTGGGTCAGGCCGGTCAGCCGGGTCAGGGCGTCGCGGGCCAGGCCGGGCTGGCCCGCGCGCATCGCCGCCTCGATCAGCTCGGGCAGCGCCCACATGGACACGTAGTTCCCGGGGGTGTCGTCGCTGGCCTGGCGGGCCGCGTCCAGCGCGGCCTCGTAGCGGCCGAGGCCGTTGTACAGGACCGCCGACACCCACTGGGCGAAGGTCACCGCGATGCCCTGGCCCGCGGCGGTGGCGTCGGCCAGCGTGGTCGCGATCAGCCCCAGCGCCTCGGCTTCGGCGCCGCGCCAGGCCGCCAGCATCATCGCGGTGAACGGGGCGGCCCGGGTGCCGGTCGCCGCGCACACCGCGTCCGACTCGGCGACCAGGATTTCCGCGGCCGCGAAGTCACCGCTCCAGACCACGGCCGTGCCCAGGGCGCCCAGCGTGACCGGCAGCTGGTCGAGCGAGCCGACGTCCCGGGCCAGCCGGACCTGGCGGGTCAGCATGGTCCGCCAGGTGTCGTCGTCCCACAGGGCGCTGGCCGCCGCCTGGGCCAGCCAGCCCCAGCGGAGTTCCTGGGCCGCGGTCAGGCGGCCACGTCCGGGACCGGAGAACATGCTGATGGCGTGGTGCAGGCCCGGGGCCGCGGCGGCGGGGCCGTCGGTGACCAGCCGGGCCAGCGCGTCCAGCACGATTTCGGTATGCCCCAGGGACGCGGCCGGGGGCATGGCCCGCGCGGCCCGGCAGATCTCCAGCAGGTCCCCGCCGCAGGCCAGCCGGCCCGCGAACAGGGCCGCCATCCACGCGGTCAGGTACGTCTCCCGGGCCAGGCCGGCGTCCAGCGGCTCCAGCCGCCGGGCCGCCTTGAGCAGCAGCGGCGGCGCGTCGCTGCCGAGCCCGGAGACGAATGCGACCTGGCCGCGGAGCAGGTCCACCCGGGCCGACTGGGATTCGTTCAGCGGCCCGGACTCGGCGCTGGCCAGCAGGTCCAGGGCCTTGGGGTAGGCGCCCGCCTGCAGGCTGGCCCGGGCCGCGGTCAGCGTCCGCTCGGCCCGCAGGGCCGGGTCCGCGGTCAGCAGCACCGCGCGCTCCCCGAACGCGGCCGCTGCGGCCAGCCCGCCGCGGGCCTGGGCCCGGCCGGCGGACCGTTCCAGCTCGGCGGCGACCTCCTCGTCGGGGCCGGGCGAGGCCTGGGCCCGGTGCCAGGCCCGGCGGTCCGGGTCGGTGGCGGGGTCGGTCGCCACCGCCAGCGCGGCGTGCGCGGCCTGCCGGTCCGGCACGGGCGCGGCCCGGTAGGCCGCCGACCGCAGCAGCGGGTGCCGGAACCGGATCCGGGCCCCCAGCTCGAGCAGGTCCGCGTCCTGCGCGGCCACGGCGGCGGCGGGCGGGATCCCCAGCTGTTCCGCCGCCCGCATGACCAGGGCGCGGTCACCGGACGGGTCGGCCGCCGCCACCACCAGCAGCTCACGGGTGGCGGCGGGCAGCGTGGCCAGCTGCCGCCGGAAGCTCTCCTCGATCCGTCCCGGCAGCGCGGCCGCGGCGGGCAGCCCGAAGCCGCCCGCCAGCTCGGCCGGGGTCAGGCCCCGGGGCAGCTCCAGCAGGGCCAGCGGGTTGCCGTGGGTCTCGGCCACGATCAGGTCGCGGACCTGGGCGTCCAGCGGCCCCGGCAGCACCGAGTCCAGCAGGGCCCGGGCGTGTTCCTCGCGCAGCCCGGTCACGGCCAGCTCCGGCAGTCCGGCCAGCTCGTCGTGGGACGGCCCGGCCAGGTCGTCTGCTGGCGGACGGGCCGCGAACACCAGGCCCACCGCGTCGGCGCCCAGCCGCCGGGCCGTGAACCCCAGCGCCTGGGCCGACGCATGGTCCAGCCACTGCTCGTCGTCGATCACGCAGATCAGTGGGCCGCCGGCCGCGACCTCGGACAGCAGCCCGAGCACGGCCAGCCCGACCAGGAAGCGGTCCGGTGGCGGGCCGGCGGACAGCCCGAGGGCGATCCGGAGCGCGTCCCGCTGCGGCGCCGGCAGGTGCTCGGCATGGTCCAGCATGGGGGCGCACAGCTGATGCAGACCGGCGAAGGCCAGCTCCATCTCGGACTGGACGCCCGCGGCCCGGGCCATCCGGCAGCCGCTGGCCCGCCGGGTCAGGTAGCCCAGCAGCGCGCTCTTGCCCACGCCCGGGTCTCCGCGCATCACGAGGGTCCGGCTCTCCCCGCTCCGGACGGCGTCGACGAGCCGGTCGAGCGCGTCCCGTTCGGCGCGCCGGTCGGTCAGCCTCACGGCCACACGGCCTCCCGTGGCCTCCAGCACCGCGTGCCTGGCCGCACTAGGCTAACCCGGGCGACATAACCGGGCAATCCTCGCGATCTACGTACACGATTGCGCGGACGGCCGATATCGGGGCGACGACGGGGAGCGGCTGCGGGACCATGGGGGGATGAGCCGCCTCACTCCGATCGACGAAGCCGCCCCGCGGCTGCCGTTGCTGGTCCGGCCGTTCCAGGCCGGCATGATCGGGTGGATCGTGGTGTTCGGGGCCACCGTGGTGGTGCTGGCGGGGGGCGCCATCACCAGCCAGATGTCGTTGGCCGCTTCGGTGCCGGTGCTGGTCATCCCGGTCGTGCTGGCGTTCGGCTTCGGGATGGTGCAGTGGTGGCAGGTGCGCTCGGCCGGGGCCGACCCGACCAGCTGGTGGCACCTGGGCGCCATCCCGGTCGCGGTGCTGATCTGGTACCTGTGGCCGAACGTCCCGAACGCGCTGAGCGAAGCGGACGGCAGCAGCGCGCCATCGGTGTGTGACAACCTGCCCACCGACTCGGCCGCCGCCTGCCTGCACCGGGCGGCGCCCGCCGTGGACGCCCACAACCTGGCCTGGTGGCTGGCGCTGGCCCTGATCGTGGTGGCCGCGCTGCTGGCCCGGAGGTCCCGGATCGCGGTGTGGTCGTCGATCCCGGCCGCGTTCGCGGGCTGCCTGCTGGCCAGCAGCTTCCTCGAGCAGCTGGTCCGGCACTACCAGGTGGTCAAGTAAACCGGCCGCCGGCCGGTAACCCAGCCGGTGTATCAGCGGCCGGCCCGGCGCCTCCGTGAGGGTGAGATTTGTTCCGGCTCATCCAGCATCGGGGTATCCGACTATGAGCTCACCCAACATCGAGCCAGCCGTTTCCGATCCCAACGTCGAACTCGCAGCAGGTCAACCTGCAGTTCGCCGGGCTCAACTGGCCGCACGTCTCGGTGGCCACCCTGGTGCCGAACGACGCGATCCCGATTCCGCTCTCGGCCTGGCAGTAGGCCCGGCCGCGCACTCGACAGCGGTCACCGGCGCGGCCGTCGCGCCGGTGACCGCACCGACCCCTAGGAGGAACCCATGACCACCGCCGCCTCAATCGAAGCGTGGCCGCTCGTCAAGCAGGGCGCCAACGCGCACCCCGTCCAGACCCTGCAGTACCTGCTGCGGGCCCGTGGCCACACGGTGACCGTGGACGGCGACTTCGGGCCCGCCACCAACGCGGCCGTACGCGCGTTCCAGCAGCAGCACGGCCTGACCGTCGACGGCCAGGTCGGCCCGCACACCTGGGCGGCCCTGATCATCACGGTCAAGAAGGGCAGCCAGGGCGACGCTGTGCGCGGCGCCCAGGAGGAGTTCAAGCAGCGCGAACTGTCCGGCAACCCCAACCAGGGCCTGCAGGTGGACGGGATCTTCGGCCCGGCTACCGACGCCGCCGTCCGCGGCTTCCAGCAGGCCCTGCACACCGACATCCCGTCGGTCACCGTGGACGGCATCGTCGGCCCGGTCACCTGGCAGGCCCTGATCAGCGGCATGCTCTTCCTCTGATCTTCTGGCCGGCTCTGCGCCCGGCGCCGTGCCGACACGGCGCCGGGACCCGGCCCGGGTGCCCCGGCCTATGCTGGGCCGGGTGATCACGTGCGTGGTGGAGTACACCATCGATGCCGCCCAGGTCGCGGTGTTCGAACGGTTCGCGCGGGCCTGGATGGGGCTGGTGAACAAGCACGGCGGCCAGCATCACGGATACTTTCTGCCCGCCGAAGGCGCCAGCGACCGGGCCCTGGCCCTGTTCTCGTTCCCGTCCCTGGCCGACTATGAGGTCTACCGGGGCCGTTTCGGCGTCGACCCCGAGTTCGTCGCGGCCGACCGCATCCGCGACGAGTCCGGCTGCGTGCTCCGGTACGAGCGCACGTTCATGAGACCCCTGCTGCCCGAGTGACGGGCTGCTGGGCTACACGGCCCGGGCCGTCACCGGCCTGAAGCTGATCCGGGCGGGCGCTGGCCTTCCACCCGGGCCATGGTCCTGGGGAACCAGGGACTTCCACGGGTGCGGGCGGGGAAGGCGCGGGCCACGCTGGGGCCGTGGATGTAAAACTTGAAGTCATCACGATCCCGGTCACGGACGTCGACAAGGCCAAGAGCTTCTACGAGAGCCTCGGCTGGCGGCTGGACGCCGACATCGTCCGGGGCCCCGGCTTCCGGGTGGTGCAGTTC
>DASXMW010000110.1:0-6989 GCA_036495425.1 Streptosporangiaceae bacterium
TCACCGCCCTCACCGGCGTCCCCTGGCCCCCCGCGAACTGACCTCGCGACGGTGTCGCCGACCACTCAGCGTCACCACCGGCGCACCCCACGCCAACTGGTAGAAAACCTTTGCCGTCGGCCTTCTGTGCCTTTGTTCACAATTTAGACCGCTAAAATTCACCTGACCTGCACGTCTTCCCGCCGCAACGCCTCAGGTGGTCTGGTATGGGGCCACCCGCGGGTGATACCGTCCGCGAGGTGGAGGCCCGATCGCGCGATTTCGTGCTCGCTGAACCCAGCCAGCAGCCGCTCGATCAGGCGCGCGCGGAACTGTCCACCGCCTTCACCGTGACCAGCGGCGGCCGCCCGGCCCGGGCCCGGCGGACCTGGCTGGACACCTTCGACTGGCGCCTGTACCGGGCCGGCCTCACGTTGCAGCAGGTCACCAGCCACAGCGCCACTGAGCTGGTGCTCACCGCCACGGACGGCACCCAGCTCACCGCCGTCGTCGACCGCGCCGCCCAGCCCTCCGCCCCGACAGCGGCCCGGACAGCCGCCCCGACAGCGGCCCGGACAACCGCCCCGAGGGCCGCCGGGACAACCACCCGGACCCCGCGCTGGCCCGGCCGGGTCGAAGCCCTGCCCGACGGCCCGCTCCGGCACCGCCTGGCCCCGGTCATCGACAACCGGGCCCTGCTCGCCGTGGCCACCGCCACCAGCCAGGCCAGCGAGCTGCGCCTGCTCAATCCGGACCAGAAGACGGTGGCCCGGCTGCACGTCGACACCCTCACCGTGCCCGGCCACGGGCCGCTGCCGGCCCGGCTCAGCGTCGGCGAGGTCCGCGGCTATCAGGCCGCGGCCCAACGGGCCCGCCGCCTGCTGGCCGCCATGGACGGGGTCACCGCCAGCCACCAGACCCCCCTCGACACCGCGCTCGACGCCGCCGGCCACCACGCCCTGGACTACACCGGCAAGGTCGACGTCAAGCTGCGCCCGGCCATGCCCGGCCGGGAGGCGGTCTCCGCCCTGCTGCTCCAGCAACTGGACACGCTGGAAGCCAACGTCGACGGCGTCCTGCACGATATCGACACCGAATTCCTGCACGACCTGCGCATCGCGGTCCGGCGCACCCGCTCCGCGCTCAAGCTGCTCGGCGACCAGCTGCCCGGCGAGCTGACCCTGCGCTTCGCCTCCGAATTCCGCTGGCTCGGCGACCTCACCACCCCCCTGCGCGACCTCGACGTACAGCTGGAGGAGCTGCCGTCGCGCGCGGCCGGGCTGGTCGCCGCCGAGCCCGCCGACCTGGAGCCGTTCCGGGTCTACCTGACCCGGCGCCGGACGGCCGAGCGCCGCGCGCTCAACCGGGGCCTGCGGTCGGACCGGTTCGCCACCGTGCTCGGGGACTGGCGCAAGGCCCTGCTGGTGCCCAGGGCCAACCGGCGCGGCCCGGCCAGCCCGCGGGCGGCGGACCTGGCCACCGACCGGACCCGGCGTGCCTACAACAAGGTGATCCGGCTCGGTGCCGCCATCACCGACGACTCGCCCGCCGAAAGCCTGCACACCCTGCGCAAACGTTGCAAGGAATTGCGCTACGTGCTCGAGTTCTTCGCCACCTTGTACAACCCGCAGGCCCAGCGGGCCACGGTCAGCGACCTCAAGCAGCTGCAGGACTGCCTGGGCGAGTTCCAGGACAGCGAGGTGCAGCAGCACGAGATCCAGTCGCTGGCCGCGGCCATGCTGGCCCGGCAGGCCGCCGCGGCCCCGACCCTGCTGGCCATGGGGGAGATGGCCGCCCAGCTCGGGCTGCGGCAGCAGCAGGCCCGGGCCGAGTTCGCGGGCCGGTTCGCCGCCTTCGCGGGCACCGCGGGCCGCCGCCGGCTGACCGCCCTCACCACCGCCGCCGAGCCGAAGCCCCGAGCCACCCGGACCCGCCCATGAGGGTGTACGCGACCTACAACATCAAGGGTGGCGTGGGCAAGACGACCGCCGCCGTCAACCTGGCCTACCTGGCCGCCCAGGACGGCCTGCGCACGCTGCTCTGGGACCTGGACCCGCAGGCCGCCGCCACCTACATGTTCCGCGTCCGAGCCCGCGTCAAAGGCGGCGGCAAGGCCCTCATCAAGGGCACCCGGTCCCTGGACGGGGCGATCAAGGGCACCGACTTCGACCGGCTGGACCTGCTGCCCGGCGACTTCACCTACCGGAACATGGACCTGCTGCTGGACGACGCCAAGAAGCCGGTCCGCCAGCTGTCCCGCCTGATGGGGCCGCTGGCCGCCGACTACGACGTGGTGTTCCTGGACTGCCCGCCGAGCGTGTCCCTGGTCTCGGAGAACGTGCTGCACGCGGCCGGCCTGATCCTGGTCCCGCTGATCCCGGCCACCTTGTCCGTGCGCACGCTGGACCAGCTGACCGAGTTCGTGGCCGGTTTCAGCGGGCCGCGGCCGGAGGTACTGGCCTTCTTCTCCATGGTCGACCGGCGCAAGCGGCTGCACCGCGAGATCGCCCAGCAGCTGCCCGCCGAGCGCAATGACGTCGCGGTCACCACGATCCCGGCCCTCGCCGTCATCGAGCGGATGGCCGTCGAGCGGGCCCCGGTGCCCGTGTTCGCCCCGCGCAGCCCGGCCGCCCGCGCCTATCGCGACCTGTGGGCCGAGATCCAGAAGCTCGCCCGGCCCAGCTCGCCCGGCTGAGCCCCACCGGCCCCACTAGCCCCACTAGCCCCACCGGCCCCACGAGCCCCACGGGCCACAGAGGGTTGAGTCCGACTTGTTACATTCCAGTGCGCTAAATCGTTGCTGAACCGGCCGTACGTTCTACGGGAACCGTGCCGCAGGGGTCGTCCGGCGGGGCAGCGTGGCCGCGCCGGCGCCCTGCGAGCGCGGATTTCTTCGTCTCCGGGGCCATCGGCCACGGTTTCCCGACCGCGGGCCGCAGCCCGCGGGCCATGGTTCAGGCCACCTGGAACGACCGCTTGGACAGCCCCAGCGAGTAACCCTCGATGGCCGTGCTGACCGGGCCGGTGGGCCGCTCGGCCGCGCCCAGCGTGATGAACAGCGGGATGTAGTGGTCCACGGTCGGGTGGGCGTACGGCATGCCCGGCGCCTCGGCCTGGTAGCGGGCCAGCGTCTCCACGTCGCCGCGGCTCAGCGCGTCGGCGGCCCAGGCGTCGAAGTCGGCCGACCAGGACGGCACCCGCCCGTCGATGACCATCTCCCGGGTCAGGAACGGCAGCCCGTGGGTCATGAAGCCGGACCCGATGACCAGCACGCCGTCCTCGCGCAGCGGCCGCAGCCGCCGCCCGATCTCCAGCAGCCGCCCCGGGTCGTGGGTGGGCAGGCTGAGCTGCAGGACCGGCACGTCGGCCAGCGGGTACATGACCTTGAGCGGCACCCAGGCCCCGTGGTCGAGCCCGCGGCTGGGGTGCTCGTGCACGGGCTCCCGGTCCGGCAGCAGCCCGGTCACCCGCCGGGCCAGGTCCCCGGCGTCCGGCGTGCGGTACGTCATCCGGTAGTACCGCGGATGGAATCCGCCGAAGTCGTACACCAGCGGCGTCCCGGCCGCCGAGGCCGACAGCATCATCGGCGCCGACTCCCAGTGCGCGCTGACGATCAGGATCGCCCGCGGCTTGGGCAGGGCCTGCGCCCACGCGAACAGCTCGCCGATCCAGGGCGCGTCGTCGAACAGCGGCGGCGCCCCGTGGCTGAGGTAGAGCGCGGGCATCGGCCCGTCATCCGGCGTCCACCCCCGCTGCGCCCGGCTGACCTGCTCCGCGTCCCCCACGAACTGGTCGAACGCCCCGCCCGGCACCTCGGGAAACAATGGCGAACCCACGGCCCTCACCCCGATCTATAACTTGAAGCTTCAACTAACAGTAGGAAGGCAGCCGCTCGTCGTCAAGTCGTGTGCCGGATCCGGGCGCCCCGTCCCCGTCCCCGTCACCGTCACCGGCTAGCAGAGTGTGACACTTTCCGGCCCGGCGGCGGTTACCATTTCGTGATCATTGACCGCGAACAGGCCTGCGCGCCCGGATCACCTTGTGTCCTGCCGGCCGCCTCCCTGTCCCTGCCGCCCGCCTCTGTCCCGACTACTCCGCGTAGGCTAGTTTCATGATGGCCACCGACCGTCCCGATCAGGGTCCCGCCCGCCCTCAGGCCGGAACGGACACCGAGCCACCGTGGCTGAGCGACGACGAGCGCGAGGCCTGGATCCGGCTGGTGGGCGTGTTCATCAAGCTCCCGGCCGCCTTGGATGCGCAACTTCAGCGCGACGCGGGCATCAGCCATTTCGAGTACATGGTCCTGTCCCGGCTGTCCGAGGCCTCCGACCGCACGCTGCGCATGAGCGACCTGGCCGTGCTGGCCAATGGGTCGCTGTCCCGGCTGTCACACGTTGTGACCAGGCTTGAGCGCCGCGGCTGGGTCCGGCGTGAGTCCTGCCCGGGCGACGGCCGCTACACCAACGCGGTGCTGACCGACGACGGCATGGCCAAGGTCGAAGCCACCGCCCCCGGCCACGTGGCCGCGGTCCGAAACCTGGTCATCGACGCCCTGCGTCCGGAACAGGTCGGCCAGCTGCGCGACATCGCCCAGGCCATCATGGGCCGCGTCATCCCCGGCGCGGAGTGGTACGGCCAGCTGCCGCACACCGGCGCCCCCAGCCCGAGCGCCCGCCGCCCGGCCTGAGGACGCGCTCGCCCGTGACCGTCTGGTGATCATTTTCCGATCTTTGTTAGTCGAAGGTCTTTGCGCTCGGGTCATCGCAGCCGGCCGAGTGCATCCTCCCCTGGTTCCGGAACCACATCCTCGCGGCCGCCGACTTTGCCGTCGATTGACCCGGGGCTTGCTGTTTAGTGTCGATTCCTCAGGGAATCCGGGGTGTGGCTCAACCCCATCCGGGAGGTAATCATGTCAACCGGAGCCGTGATTGCCATCGTGGTCATCATCGTCGTGGTGATTGCCGCGCTGGCGGTAGGCGTAATGCAGACGCGCAGACGCCGGCTGCGTCAGCAATTTGGACCCGAGTACGACCGGGCCGTGTCCGAGACCGGCAGCCGCCGCAAGGCCGAAGCGGAACTGTCCGCTCGCCAGCGGCGCGTGGCCAAGCTCGACATCCGGCCGCTGAACAGTGAAGAGACCGCCCGCTTCCAGGGCGAGTGGAACGCCATCCAGGAACGGTTCGTCGACACCCCGACCGAGTCGGTGACCCAGGCCGCCACCCTGGTGACCACGGTCATGCGGACGCGCGGTTACCCGACCGACGACCACGACGAGGCCATGGACGCCCTGTCCGTCGACCACGCGCACACGCTGACCCGGTACCGCGAGGCCCGCGGCATCAGCGAGCGCGCCGGGTCCGGTGCCGCCACCACCGATGACCTGCGCAACGCCATGCTCAAGTACCGCGAGCTGTTCCACGAGCTGGTCGGCACACCGCATGACAAGGCCACTGACCGCGACACCGCTGCGACCAGCGACGCGACCGGGGCCACCCCCGACCCGGCCACCACCCCCGCCGACGCGGCGCCCCCGAGCGACACGACCGCGCCCGTAGCCGCCGAGACCCCGGTCGCGACCGAACCTCCGGCCGCGGAGACCCGGGCCACGGACGTCCCGGCCTCCACCAACGCAACCTCGGCTGACCCGGCCGGCCCCGCCAGCACCGGCGACGCCGTCTCGCCTCAGCGTTCAACGAGAGGATGAGCTGATGCCGCGCGACCAGGAAACGAGCATCGGGCACGACCAGGCGGCCAGCGACGACCCGCTGTTCCGGTCGCCGGACGACCAGCGCGGTGACCCGCTCCGCGACCCGCTCGAGGGCAACGACGACACCGGCGCCGGCCCTGGCCACACGCCCATCGGCGACAAGGTCGCGGCCGGCCGCCACGCCGGTGACCGGGACCTCGACACCGGCGATGGCACCGGCGACGAGCCGTCCGGCACCCCCGGCGAGTGGGTGGCGGGCAGCAAGGGCCCGGGCTACGTCGCGGGCCGGGACGGCACGGTCGTGCCCGACCAGCCGGGCCAGCCCTCGGCCGAACGCACGGACCCGGTGACCGGCGACCCGCTGGCCAGCGACACCCGGACCACCCCGGAGGCCAGCGACAACGGGCATCCCACGGCCGCCATGGACCCGGATGCGGACGCCCCGGTAGTCACGGACGCTGACACCACCGGCCCCGACGCCTCGACGCACCCAGACACCGTGACCGACCGGGACACCCTGACCGACCCGGACGCCCCAACCGACCCGGACGCCCTGGCTGCCACGGAGGCACCGGGCACCCCGGCAACCCCGGCAGCAACAGCAGCCACAGGGACGGCAGAGGCCACTCCAGGCTCGGCCACCTCGTCAACCACTCCAGACACCGCAACCCCAGCGGCCCCGGTCCCAGGTGCCCCCGGCACCGGCAGCACCACGGGGGTCCAGGCTGCCTCGGCCGCCCTGGTCACCCACGGCGCCGAGCTGCACGATGACTGGGCCCGGATCCAGTCGTCCTTCGTGGACGACCCCCGGGGCTCGGTGTCCCAGGCCGCCGACCTCGTGTCCCAGGTGACCAACTCGCTGGTCAACGCGCTGCAGGAGCGTGAGCGTACGCTGCGCGGCGCCTGGGATCAGCATGGCGGCGCCGACACCGAAAACCTGCGCAACGCCCTGCGCGACTACCGGGCCTTCTTCGAGATGCTGACCAGGGTGTAAGCCCTTGAGCCGATGCCCTGCCCCGGTCCCAGCCCGCCGGGGTGGGGCATCTTTCTGGCTACCGGTCCGCTCCTCGGCCACCGTGTCGGCCGACCGCGCCCGCACGTGCGGCACCCCCACCTGGTTCATGAACACCCAGGTGAGCACGGCCACCGCGAACCCACCCAGGACGTCGATCGCGTAGTGCTGGCCCAGGAACACGACGCGGAAGAAAGACGATCAGGCACCAGGGCACGGTGAAGTAGGCAGTGCGCCGGTTCACCTGCCACAACGCCAGCGCGCCCCAGTCGTTGGCCAGCCACGGCGGCG
>DASXMW010000111.1:0-24191 GCA_036495425.1 Streptosporangiaceae bacterium
GCCGCGGTCGGCGGCGACCCGTTCGGCGATCTCGTAGCCCGCGTCGACATGGCGGAAGACGCCCATGCCCGGGTCGTTGGTCAGCACCCGCTCCAGCTTGGCCGCGGCCAGGGCGGTGCCGTCGGCCACGCAGACCTGGCCCGCGTGGATGGACCGGCCGATGCCGACCCCGCCGCCGTGGTGCACGCTGACCCAGGACGCGCCCGAGGACGCGTTGACCAGCGCGTTGAGGATCGGCCAGTCGGCGATGGCGTCCGATCCGTCGGCCATGGCCTCGGTCTCGCGGTAGGGCGAGGCGACCGAGCCGGTGTCCAGGTGGTCCCGGCCGATCACGATCGGGGCGCTGATGTCGCCCCGCTCGACCAGCTCGTTGAACCGGACGCCGGCCAGGTTGCGCTCGCCATAGCCCAGCCAGCAGATCCGCGCGGGCAGCCCCTGGAAGTGCACCTTCTCCTCGGCCAGGCGGATCCAGCGGGCCAGCGACTCGTTCTCCGGGAACAGATCGAGCACGGCCTTGTCGGTGGCGGCGATGTCCTTGGGGTCGCCGGACAGCGCGGCCCACCGGAACGGCCCCTTGCCCTCGCAGAACAGCGGCCGGATGTAGGCCGGCACGAAGCCGGGGAAGGCGAAGGCCCGGCGGTACCCGGCCCGCTCGGCCTCGCCGCGGATCGAGTTGCCGTAGTCGAAGACCTCCGCGCCCGCGTCCATGAAGCCGACCATGGCCTCGACATGGGCGGCCATGGACTCCTCGGCCCGCCGGGTGAACCCGGCCGGGTCCTCGGCCCGCAGCGCCTCCATGTCCTCGAAGGCCACGCCGCGGGGCAGGTAGCTGAGGGGGTCGTGGGCCGAGGTCTGGTCGGTGACGATGTCGGCCGGGAAGCTCCGGTCGAGCAGGGCGGGCAGCAGGTCGGCCGCGTTGCCCAGCAGCCCGACGGACAGGGGCTCACCCGCGTCCCGGGCGGTGACGGCCCGGCGGATGGCGTCGTCCACGTCGTCGGCGGCCACGTCCAGGTAGCCCTGCTCGATCCGGCGCTGGATCCGGGACGGGTCGCAGTCGATGCACAGGGCCACGCCGCCGTTCATGGTCACGGCCAGCGGCTGGGCCCCGCCCATGCCGCCGAGCCCGGCGGTCAGGGTGATCGTCCCAGCCAGCGTGCTGCCGAACCGCTTGGCGGCCACCGCGGCGAACGTCTCGTAGGTGCCCTGCAGGATGCCCTGGGTGCCGATGTAGATCCACGACCCGGCCGTCATCTGGCCGTACATGGTGAGGCCGAGCGCCTCCAGGCGCCGGAACTCCTCCCAGTTGGCCCACTCCGGGACCAGCAGGGAGTTGGCGATCAGCACCCGTGGCGCCCACTCGTGGGTCTGCACGATGCCGACCGGCTTGCCCGACTGGACCAGCAGGGTCTCGTCACCCTTCAGGCCCTGCAGGGACCGGACGATGGCGTCAAAGGCCGGCCAGCTGCGGGCCGCCCGGCCCGAGCCGCCGTAGACGATCAGCTGGTCCGGATGCTCGGCCACCTCGGGATCGAGGTTGTTCATGAGCATCCGCATGGCGGCCTCTTGCGGCCACCCCTGGCAGCTGAGGCCGGTGCCGCGCGGGGCGCGGACCGGCCGTGGGCCCGCTCCCGGCCCGGAGGTGTCATTGCGCATGGTCAATGATTGCCCGCCCGGGCCGGGAACGTACCACCGCCCCTGGTTACTTGAGGCCCTTCTGCTTGAGGAAGTCGCTGGCCACTGTGGTGTAGCTGGCGTGGTTGATGGTCAGTTCCTTGTTCATCTGCAGCAGATCCTGCGTGGTCAGCTTGGCCGACAGCGTGTTCAGCGCGCTGACGACCTTGGCGCTGGCCGCCTTCTTGTACACCAGCGGCGTCACGTTCTGGGCCGCGAACATGTTCTTCGGGTCGGCCAGCGAGATGAAGTTGTCGGTGACGATCTGCGGGGTGGTGGTGAAGATGTCGGCCGCCTGGACCTTGCCGCTCTTGAGCGCGGAGATGGTGATCGGGCCGGACTCGTCCAGCGGCGAGAACGACTTGAAGGTCAGGCCGTAGACGTTCTTCAGGCCGACGATGCCGTCGGCGCGGGTCTTGAACTCGGACGGCCCGCCGATGACCCAGCTCTTCGCGACCGGGGACAGGTCGGAGATGGCCTTCAGGTGGTACTTGGTCGCGTTGGCCTGGGTGACGGTGATCGAGTCCTTGTCCTGCGCGGGCGCGGAGTTCAGGATCTCGGCCGTGCTGGGCAGCTTGGCCTTGAGGGCCGCGTTGACCTCGGCGGTGCTGGTCGCCGTGCTCTTGGTGTCGACCGACGTGGTCAGCAGCGCCCCGTTGTACTCGGGGATCACCGAGATCGCGCCCTTGGTCAGCTCGGGGTAGTAGACCTCGCGGGCCCCGATGTTGAACTTGGTGGACACCTTGACCCCGGCGGCCTGCAGGACGTCGGCGTAGATCTGGGCCAGCAGTTCGTCCTCGGGGAAGTTGGCCGAGCCGACCACCACCGTGCCGTTGGACGAGGACCCGGCCAGCGGATTCGACCCGCCAGACCCGGACTTGCCGCCGCCACCACTACTGGAGCAGGCGGCCAGGGCGACGCAGGCCACGGCGGCCAGACCGGCCACGGCGGTTTTTCTATGAAGCATGAGGGTTGTTCCCTTCAATTCTGACCGGGAATGACGGTATCAGGAAGTCTGCGCCTGCTTGCGCAGGCCGACCGGGACGATGAGCACCCTGAGCAGCATGAACAGGCCCTGGACAGCCAGGGCGAGCAGGACGATGATCGCGGCCCCGCCGGCCACCACGTTGTACTCGCTGCGGGCCAGTCCGTCGATGATGTAGCGGCCCAGGCCGCCCAGGCCGATGTAGGCCGCGATGGTGGCGGTGGCCACGACCTGGATCGCGGACGTGCGCGCGCCCAGGATGATCAGGGGCAGGGAGACCGGGATCTCGACCTTGCGCAGGATCTGGCCTTCGGTCATGCCCATGCCGCGGGCCGCGTCGGTCAGTTCCCGGTCCACCCCGAGGACACCCTCGTAGGTGTTGACCAGCATCGGCGGGATGGCCAGCGCGGTCAGCGGGACCAGCCAGGACGCGGCCGACCCGGACGTGAGCACGAAGATCAGCACCAGCAGGCCCAAGGTGGGCAGGGCCCGGCCGAAGTTGGCCACGGTCACCACGGCGAAGCCGCCGCGCCGGTAGTGGCCCATGGCCAGCCCGATCGGGACCGCGATGACGAACGCGATGGCCAGCGCGAGCACGGTGTACTCCAGGTGCTGGAGGAGCCGTTCCGGGATGCCGTCGCTGCCGTGCCAGTTCTGCGAGTCGATCAGCCACTGCCAGGCGATATTGAAGTAGCTCATGGCGCGCCTCCGGCACGACAGCTCATGGCCCAGCCTCCGGCATGACAACTCATCCGTGCCCCCCTCCGCCGCCGTGGCCCCCGCCGCCGTGGCCTCCGCCGCCGTGGCCGTGTCCCACGGCGAAGCCGGTTCCGACGCCCTGGAACGCGACGGTCACGGCGCGGCGGCGTTCCTGGCGCGGCGCCCGGGCCTCCCACGGGGTCAGCCAGCGCCGGGCCAGCACCAGCAGCCCGTCGAAGATCAGGGCCAGCACGATGATCAGCACCAGGCCCACGTAGATCTCGGTCGGGAAGTCGCGCTGCTCACCGTCGGTGAAGAAGTAGCCCAGGCCGCCGATGCCGATCAGCTGGCCCACGCTGACCAGGCTGATGCTGGACACGGTGGCCACCCGCAGGCCCGCGATGATGACCGGGACGGCCAGCGGCAGCTCGACCTGGATGGTGCGCCGGGTAGCGCCGAAGCCCATGGCCACGGCGGCCTGCTGGACCGGCGGGGGCACCGAGCGCAGGCCGTCGACCACGTTCGGGATCAGCACCGACAGCGAGAACAGCGTGAGCGGGATGATCACGGTCCAGTCGGTGAGCCCGGTGTAGTCGATCAGCACCAGGTACAGCGCCAGCGAGGGCAGCGCGTAGAAGATGCTGGTCAGGCTCAGGACGGGCGGCCACACCCAGCGCCAGCGGACGCACATCACGCCGACCGGGACGGCCACGACGATGCCGAACAGGACCGGTATCAGGGCCAGGTACAGGTGACTGGCCAGGGTGTGGCCGATCAGGTCCCGGTTCTGCCAGGCCCAGCTCATGACGGGCGGGCGCCTTCGCTGGCCGGCGCGGTTTCCGCGGTCTCCTCGGGCGCGGGGGTCTGGACGGCCGGAGCGGTCCGCCCTTCCCGGAACGTGGCCTGGTCCGGGTCGTGCAGCCCGGCCTCCTCGGCGGTCTGGATGGCGGCCCGGAGCCGCTCGTAGGTGGTGATGCCCTGCACCCGGCCCTGATCGTCGACGCCGACCGCGCGGCCGGTGCGGGACAGCACGGTGGCGTCCAGCGCGGCCCGCAGCGAGTCCTGGCCGACCTGGAACGTGTGCCCGTACGGGACCAGCGGCAGCGTCCCCAGCGTGTCCTGGCCGGACCGGCCGTCCAGGTCGGAGACGGCCACCCAGCCCTTGGGCCGGTGATCGCCGCGGGTGACCAGCACCCAGGACTCCCCGGTCCGCTCGGCCGCGGTCCGGGCCGCCTCCAGCGTGGTGTCCTCGGGCAGCACGGTGCCGGTCTCCAGGTTCAGCTCACCGGCCGAGAAGAAGGCCAGACGGCGGATGCCCCGGTCGAAGCCGAGGAAGTTCTCCACGTACTCGTCGGCGGGCGCGCCCAGCAGGTGCTGCGGCGTGTCCAGCTGGGCGATCTTGCCGTGCGGGTAGAACACCGCCACCTGGTCCCCGACCTTGATCGCTTCCTCGACGTCGTGGGTGACCAGGACCACGGTCTTGTGCAGCTCGTTCTGCAGCCGGATCAGCTCGTCCTGCAGGGTGGCCCGGACGATCGGGTCGACCGCGCTGAACGGCTCGTCCATCAGCAGCACCGGCGGGTCCGCGGCCAGTGCCCGGGCCACACCGACCCGCTGCTGCTGGCCGCCGGACAGCTGGTACGGATAGCGCCGGGCCATGTCCGCGTCCAGCCCGACCAGATCCATCAGCTCGTGGGCCCGGCCCCGGGCCTTGGCCTTGTTCCAGCCCTCGAGCAGCGGGACGGTGGCGATGTTGTCCTCGATCGTGCGGTGCGGGAACAGCCCGGCCTGCTGGATGACGTAGCCGATGCCGCGCCGCAGCTGGGGCGCCTCGACGGTGGAGATGTCCTTGCCGTCCAGCATGATCCGGCCCTCGGACGGGTCGATCAGCCGGTTGATCATCCGCAGCGTGGTGGTCTTGCCGCAGCCACTCGGGCCGACCAGGACCATGGTCTGCCCGTCGGGAATCTGCAGGTCCAGTCCGTCGACCGCTACTGTTCCGCCCGGATAACGCTTTGTCACGCTCTCGAAGGTGATCAAGCGCGGGCCTCGCTCATCGTCGGTTCAGGGGAATCAGGTGGACTGATCATCGGTCTTTGCCCGCACGAGGCATGGGCTCACCGGCCACCAGCATGAATATTTTTCTTCATGCTTGTGACCCCTGAAGAGGGTGTCAAGGCGGCGGGCGCGGGAGTATGCGAAGTTGTTACGTGCGGGGAAGGAGATCATGACCGCCGAAATCCACCGGCCAGCGGCCTCCAACACGCTGGACGGAACCACGCTGACCTGCGAGAAGGTCCGCGACATCGCACGCGGCAGCGACCCGGTCACGGTAACCGGGGACGGGCTGGACCGGGCCCGGCGGGCCCGCGACGCCGTGCGGGCGGCCACGGCCCGGCAGCCGGTGTACGGCCGGACCACCGGCGTGGGCGCCAACCGCAGCATCAGGGTCCGGGACGGCGGCCACGGGCTGCGGCTGCTGCGCAGCCACGCGGGCGGGGCCGGGCCGCTGCTGGCCGCGCCGCTGGCCCGGGCCATGCTGGTGGTCCGGCTCAACCAGCTGGCCGCGGGCGGCTCCGGGGTCGACCCGGAACTGCTGCCGGTGCTGGCCGAGGTGCTGACCCGGGGACTGATCCCGCCGGTCCGCACGGTGGGGGCGATCGGCACCGGGGACCTGGGCGCGCTGGCCTCGACCGCGCTGTGCCTGATCGGCGAGCGGCCCTGGCTGGGCGGCCTGGGTGACACGCTGCCGCCGTTCGCGCTGGACCCGTCGGACGCGCTGGCCTTCATGAGCAGCAACGCGGCCACGATCGGGGAGGGGGCGCTGGCCGCCGCCGACCTGGGTGGCCTGGTCGCGGTCACGCCGGTCCTGGCCGCGCTGTCGTTCCTGGTCGTGCGGGGATCGGGTGAGCCCTACGCGGAAGCGGTGCAGCGGGCCCGGCCCCACCGCGGCCAGGCCGAGGTGGGCCGCCGGATGCGTACGCTGCTGGACGGCCAGGACGTGCAGGCGGCCCGGATCCAGGACCCGTACGGCTACCGGGCCCTGCCCCAGGTGCACGGCCCGGCCGTGGACGCGGTGCGGGCCCTGCACGAGGTGCTGGCCGTGGAGCTGAACGCGGCCGCGGAGAACCCGCTGGTCGATTCGGAGTCCGGGCAGGTCCTGCACAACGGGAACTTCTACACCGCGTACCTGGGCCTGGCCCTGGACGCGACCCGGATGGCGGTGTTCCAGACCGCCGCCCTGTCCGCGGCCCGGCTGGGCACGCTGGTCGAGCCGAACATGACCGGGCTGCGGCCGTTCCTGGCCAGCAGCGTGCCCGCCAGCTCGGGAGTGCTGGCCCTGGAGTACGTGGCCCACTCGGCCCTGGCCGACATCCGGCGGCTGGCCTCCCCGGCCACGCTGGGCACGGCGGTGCTGTCCCGCGGCCAGGAGGAGCTGGCCGACTTCTCCACCCAGGCGGCCCGGGCCGCCACCGATACCGTGGCCGCCTACCGGATCGTGCTGGCCTGCGAGCTGGTGGCGGCCATCCGCGGCCTGCGGCTGCGGCGGCTGGTACCCGCGCCGGGCCCGCTGCGAGACGCCTACGAGCTGGCCGCCCCGGCCCTGGACACCCGGGTCACCGACCGCCCGCTGGACGCCGACATCGACGCGGCCGAGGGCCTGCTGGCCCCCCTGGCCCAGTTGTTAGCGGCCCCTCACCGGTCCAGGAAGACGCCCTGGCCGGCCGACAGCTGCTCGTGCTGCCGCAACCGGTCCTGGGCCCGGGCCGGGTCGGCGTCGGCCATGGCCTGGACCAGCACCGCGGCCAGCATGGTGGGGGCGGCGTGGGAGTCGAACAGCAGCCGGTGGCCGACCCCGGCCGGGAGCAGCACGTCGGCGTCACCCGCGAACGGCACGAACCGTGCGTCGCTGACCACGGCGGTGCGCATGCCGAGCCGCCGGGCGAACCGCAGCGCCTGCACGGTCTCGGCCGGGTAGCGGGGCAGCGCGAAGCCGAGCAGCCACTGGCCGCCCGCCTCGCTGACGTGCAGCAGCGCGTCGAACATCACGCTGCCGCCGTAGGTCAGGCAGCGGACATCGGGGTGGATGCGCCGGGCCGCGTAGGCGAAGTACTGGGCCACCGGCGCCGAGATGCGCTGCCCGAGCACGGCCAGCGGGACCGACGCGGCCAGGTCGCGGGCCAGGTCGGTGATGACCCGGGTGTCGGCCAGCATGTCGTGCAGGGCGCTCAGGTTGGCGATCTCGGCCGCCACCGCGGCCTGCATCGGGTTGTCGCCCCCACCGGGCGGCCCGCCGCCGGCGGCCTCGCCGGGCAGCGGCCCGGACGGGGTGTCGAGCGCGATCCCGCGCAGCGTGTCCCGCAGGGCCGGGTAACCGGAGAAGCCCAGCGCGGCCGCGAACCGGGTCACCGACGGCTGGCTGACCCCGGCCTGGCGGGCCAGGGCCACGCTGGACAGGAAGGCCGAATCGGGCATGTGGTCCAGCAGGCACTGCGCGATCCGCCGCTGCGCCGGCGACAAGCGGCGCCCGTCCAGCAGCGTCAGCAGGGCGTCAGCGGCGACGCCCTGGCCGCGGCCCTCCATCGCGACCGACCTTCCTGGCTAGCTGGCCGACGTGTACAGGATCATTCACATCGTAAGTTCTCGCATGGGTTCATGCCAGAGGCCTGGTGAGAGCGCGGGCCGCAACTGATCATCCGCCGCCGCCTTCGCCTGAGGGCCAGCACTACCCGGTGGTAATGTTCGCAGCCTGGAAGCTACGCAGGGCAATGCTGATCAGGGCGGCGCACCGCGGGCCAGCAGCGGACGAGGATGGTGAACCGGGTGGCCATCGAGGGCGGTCCGCTGCGGGTGGCCCTGCTCTCCTACCGGAGCAAGGCGCACTGCGGCGGTCAGGGCGTCTACGTCCGGCACCTGAGCCGGGAACTGGCCGCGCTCGGCCACAGCGTCGAGGTGTTCTCCGGCCAGCCCTACCCCGAGCTGGACCCCGGCCCGAGCCTGCGCGAGGTGCCCAGCCTGGACCTGTACCGGGACGAGGACCCGTTCCGGACCCCCGGCCGGGACGAGTACCGGGACTGGGTCGACGTGCTCGAGACCATGACCATGTGGAGCGGCGGTTTCCCCGAGCCGCTCACGTTCAGCCTGCGGGCGCTGCGGGCCCTGCGCGACCGTCGCGCCGGCTTCGACGTGGTGCACGACAACCAGGGGCTCGGCTACGGGCTGCTGGGCGTGCCCCGGCTCGGCCTGCCCCTGGTCACCAGCATCCACCACCCGATCAGCGTGGACCGGAAGATCGAGCTGGAGGCGACCAGCGGCCTGGCCCGGCTGTCCAAGCGCCGCTGGTACGGGTTTGTCCGCATGCAGGCCCGGGTGGCCCGGCGGGCCGCCCAGGCCGGCCCGGTCATCACCGTGTCCGAGTCCTCGCGCCGGGACATCTACCGCGACTTCCGGCTCCGCCCCGGCAGCGTCAGCATCATCCCGCTCGGCGTCGACACCCGGGTCTTCCACCCCCGGGCCGGAACCCCCCGCGTCCCGGGCCGCATCGTGGCCGTGGCCAGCGCCGAATCGCCGGTCAAGGGCTTGCCCGTGCTGCTGCGGGCGGTGGCCAAGGTGGCCACCGAACGGGACGTGCGGCTGACCGTGGTGGGCAAGGTCGCGGCGGGCGGCCCGACCGAGCGGCTGATCGCCGAGCTGTCCCTGGCCGACCGGGTCCGGTTCACCTCGGGGATCAGCGACGACGAGCTGGCCGGGCTCCTGGCCAGCGCCGAGCTGGCCGTGGTGCCGTCGCTGTACGAAGGCTTCTCGCTGCCGGCCGTGGAACACCTGGCCTCGGGCACGCCGCTGGTGGCCAGCCGCGCGGGCGCGGTGCCCGAGGTCACCGGGGACGCCGCCGAACTGGTCACCCCGGGCGACCCGGAGGAACTGGCCGCGGCCCTGCGGCGGCTGCACGACAGCCCGCGCGAGCGGGAGCGGCTGTCCGAGGCGGCCTGGCGCCGGGTCCAGGAGCGGTTCGCCTGGCCGGCCGTGGCCCAGGCCACCGCGGAGCGCTACCACCAGGCCATCGCGGCCCGGCGCGGAGGAACCCAGCCCGGAGGAACAGGGCCTTGCTGACGGTCGACTACAGCCGACTCCAGATCACGCCCGGCGACCGCGTCCTCGACGTGGGCTGCGGCAACGGCCGGCACGCCTACGAGGCCTACCGGCGGGGCGCCCGGGTGGTGGCCTTCGACCTGGACCGGAAGGAACTGGCCGCGGTGACCGGGATGTGCGGGGCCATGCGGGCCGAGGGCCAGGTCCCGCCGGATGCGGGCACCGCCGCCGTGTCGGGCGACGCCACCGTGCTGCCGTTCGCCGACAACTCGTTCGACCGGGTCATCGCGGCCGAGGTGTTCGAGCACATCCTGGACGACCAGCGGGCCATGAACGAGGTGGCCCGGGTGCTGCGGCCCGGCGGCGTGCTGGCCGTCACCGTCCCGGCCTGGCTGCCGGAGCGGATCTGCTGGGGCCTGTCCCGCGAATACCACGAAGTGCCCGGCGGCCACGTGCGCATCTACACCCGGCTGGAGCTGGAAGCCAAGCTGCGCCGGGCCGGGCTGGCCATCGGCGGTCACCACCACGCGCACGGCCTGCACTCGCCCTACTGGTGGCTGAAATGCCTGGTCGGGGTGGGCAACGACGATCACCCGGCGGCCAAGGCCTACCACCGCGTGCTGGTCTGGGACATCATGCGGCAGCCCGCCGCCACCCGCCTGGCCGAACAGGCCCTGAACCCGCTGATCGGCAAGAGCGTGGTCGTCTACGCCGCTCTGCACTCGTGACCCCGGCCGTTCCCGGGGTGCTCAGCGCCGACCGCGTGCGGGCCACCGCGCGCAGCATCGCCGCCGTCCAGGAGCCGTCCGGAGCGATCGGCTGGCCCGACGGCCACGTGGACGTGTGGGATCACATCGAGTGCGCGATGGCGCTGAGCGCGGCCGGCCTGACCGGGCCGGCCCGGCGCGCCTACGCCTGGCTGCGCCGGGCCCAGCGCGCCGATGGCTCGTGGCCGCGGACGATCATGGCCGGGACCGTGACCGACCCGGCCGCCGAGAGCAACCACGCCGCCTACGTGGCGGTCGGGGTCTGGCACGAGCTGCTGGTCAGCGGCGATCGCGGGTTCGCCGGAACCATGTGGCCCACGGTCCGGCGGGCCGTCGAGTGGGTGCTGGACCTGCAGGCCCCCGGCGGCGAGATCGCCTGGGAGCGGGACCGGGACGGCCGGCCGGGCGGGCACGCGCTGCTGACCGGCTGCGCCAGCATCCACCAGAGCCTGCGCTGCGCGGTGGCCCTGGCCGACTTCGTGGGCCAGTCCCAGCCGGACTGGGAGCTGGCCGCCGACCAGCTGGCCCACGCGGTGGCCTGGCATCCGGAGTCGTTCGCGGACAAGAGCCGGTTCTCGATGGACTGGTACTACCCGGTGCTGGGCGGGGTGCTGCGCGGGCCCGCCGCGGCCCGGCGGCTGGCGGCCGGCTGGGACCGGTTCGTCGTGCCCGGCCTGGGCGTGCGCTGCGTGGACGACCAGCCCTGGGTGACCGGGGCCGAGAGCTGCGAGCTGGTGCTGGCCCTGCACGCCGCGGGCCAGCCCGGCGCCGCTGCCCGGCTGTTCGCCGACGTGCAGCACCTGCGCGCCGCCGACGGCGCCTACTGGACCGGCTGGCAGTTCGCCAACCGGCAGCACTTCCCGGGCGAACGCAGCGCCTGGACCGCGGCCGCGGTGATCCTGGCCGCGGACGCGCTGTCCGGCAGCACCGGCGGCGCCACCGTGTTCAGGGACGCTCATGCGGGCGCGGCCGCCCTGGACCCCGGGCTGGCCGGGGCCACCGCCGAGTGCGCCATCGGGAACTGTGGCTGCGCGCCGGGCTCACCGGAAGGCCGGGCGGGAGCGTTCGAGCACCCGTAGCGAGCCCACCGCCCGGACCTCAGTGAACTCCTCGGACTCCAGGGCCCGCTGGTAGATGCGGTACGGGGCCTGCCCGCCGTCGGCCGGGTCGGGGAACACGTCGTGGATGACCAGCGCGCCACCCATCGTCACGAACGGCGCCCAGCCTTCGTAGTCGGCCTGCGCGGCCTGGTCGGTGTGCCCACCGTCGATGAACACCATGCCCAGCAGGCCCCGCCAGACCTGCGCCACCCGGGCCGACCGGCCCACGATGGCCACCACCTCGTCCTCCAGCCCGGCCGCGGCGATCGTGGCCCGGAACTGCGGGAGCGTGTCGATCTTCCCGGTGCCCGGGTCGGCCAGGGCCGTGTCGTGGTACTCCCAGCCCGGCTGGTGCTCCTCGGACCCGTGGTGGTGGTCGACGGTGATCACGGTCTGGCCGAACGTCCGGGCCGCGGCGGCCAGGTAGATGGTGGACTTGCCGCAGTAGGTGCCGATCTCCATGACCGGGCCGACCGGGGCGTAGGCCAGCGCGGTCTCGTACAGGGCCAGCCCCTCGGCCGGGGGCATGAAACCCTTGGCCGCCTCGGCGGCGCGGAGCAGTTCGGGGTCCATGGTGGTCGCGCTCTTCGTGACGGGGCTGGGGGACGAGGCCGGGCGCTGCAGCGCGGAGAGCCGCGTCAGCGCCTCCTTGAGCACCTCGGGCCGCTTGCAGAAGGTGAACCGGACCTGGGTCCGGCCCGCCTCCCGGTCGTCGTAGAACACCGCGCTGGGAATGGCCACCACCCCGGCCCGCTCGGGCAGCCGGGCGCAGAACTCGATGCCGTCGGTCTCACCGAGGGCGGCGATGTCGGTGGTGACGAAGTAGGTGCCGTCCGACGGGTACACCTCGAACCCGAGCTCGGCCAGGCCCGAACTGAGCAGGTCCCGCTTTATCCGCAGGTCGTCCCGCAGGCCGGTGAAGTACTGGTCGGGCTGGCCCAGCGCGGCGGCGATCGCGTACTGGAACGGGCCGCCGCTGACGTAGGTCATGAACTGCTTGGCGGCCCGGACCGCCGACACCAGTTCCGGCTGGCCGGTGACCCAGCCGATCTTCCAGCCGGTGAACGAGAACGTCTTGCCGCCCGAGCTGATCGACACCGTCCGCTCGGGCATGCCGGGCAGGGTGGCGATCGGCACGTGCTCGCCGGTGTACACCAGATGCTCGTAGACCTCGTCGGTGACCACCAGCAGATCGCGGGTGACCGCGATCCGGGCGATGGCGGTCATTTCCTCCCGGGTGAACACGGCCCCGGTCGGGTTGTGCGGCGAGTTGAGCAGGATGGCCCGCGTCCGCGGGGTGACCGCCGCCTCCAGCGCGGCCAGGTCGGGCCGGAAACCCGGCGGCCGCAGCGTGACCGGGACCCGGACGCCGCCGGCCATGGCGATCGAGGCCGCGTAGGAGTCGTAGTAGGGCTCGAACGCGATCACCTCGTCGCCCGGCTCGACCAGGGCCAGCATGGCCGCGGCGATGGCCTCGGTCGCGCCCGCGGTGACCAGCACCTCGGAGTTCGGGTCGTAGTCCAGCCCGTAGAACCGGCGCTGGTGCTCCACGATGGCCACCCGCAGTTCGGGCACGCCGGGACCGGGCGGGTACTGGTTGCCCTGGCCGGCCAGGATCGCGTCCGCAGCGACCTGGGCCACCGCCGGTGGCCCGTCGGTGTCCGGGAATCCCTGGCCCAGGTTGACCGACCCGGTCCGCAGGGCCAGGGCCGACATCTCGGCGAAGATCGTGGTGCCCATGCCGGTGAGGCGCTGGCTCAGCAGTGGTCTGCGCATCGGATCAGTTTAGGCTGGCAGCATGCGAGTCGCGCTCTGCCAGATCCCGGTCAGCTCCCAGCCCGCGGTCAACCTGGCCCGGGTCCGCGAGGCCCTGTCCGGGGCCGCCGCCCAGCACGCCGACCTGGCCGTGTTCCCGGAAGCGACCCAGATCCGGTTCGGCTGTGACCCGCGGCCGGTGGCCCGCCCGGTCGGCGAGGGTTTCGCCGCCGGCCTGGCCGCGGCCGCCGCCGGCACCGGCTGGCCCTGGTCGCGGGCATCTTCACCCCGGCCCCGGACGGTCGCGTGTACAACACCGCCGTGGCCTTCGACGGCAGCGGGGACCTGGTCGCCGCCTACCGCAAGCTGCACCTGTTCGACGCCTTCGGCCAGCAGGAATCGGCCCTGATCGCGCCGGGCGACCAGGCCGTGGTGACCAAGCTGGCCGGGCTCAGCGTGGGCCTGCAGATCTGCTACGACCTGCGCTTCCCGGAGCTGACCCGGGAACTGGTCAGCCGCGGCGCCGACCTGGTGGCCATGCCCGCGGCCTGGGGTGCCGGCCTGTTCAAGGAGGAGCACTGGGTCACGCTGACCCGGGCCCGGGCCATCGAGAACACGGTCTGGGTGGCCGCGGTGGGCCAGGTCCCCGACCCGGACGAGGGCCCGACCCGGGCGCCGACCGGGATCGGCCGCAGCATGCTGGTCGACCCGATGGGCACGATCCGCCTCGACCTGGGCCCCTACCCGGGGGTGGCGGTCGCCGAGGTGGACACCTCGTTCACCGCCCAGGTCCGGACCTCGATCCCGAGCCTGGAACACCGCCGCCCCGAGGTGCTGAGCTGATCCGGACCGGGTTCGGGTGGGGGACTCCTGCTCACCAGCCTTCAATTTTATATATCGAAGGCTGCGGACGTGGTGTCCCCGGGCCGTGAACCAGCCCCGGTGATCAGGGTGCCGTACGGGGCCCGGGTTGCGTGCTCAGCGAAGACGGAGGCCGCCGGCCGTTCTCAGCTGCGGATCGGGGAGCGCCAGATGGTGGGGGTCTCGCGGGTGGGGGTGGCGGTGAAGCCGACGCCGGTCAGGGTGCTGCCGGAGACGGTCAGGGCGGTGATCTCCTGGATGCCCTGGCCGCCCAGGCCGGTCACCGAGGGTGAGCTGGCCTTCCAGGTCCGGCCGTCGGCCGAAGTCCAGATGACCACGTCCTGGCCGCCCTGGACGCCGAACGCGCCGACCGCGGTGAACCCGGTGCCGGTGGCGGCGACCGCGGTCACGGTGGCCTGCCCGTGCGGTGAGGGCAGCGATGATTCGGTCCAGGTGGTGCCGCCGTTCTTCGACGTCGCCGCGAACGGGATGGTCTGGCCGGACCGGGTGGTAGCGGCGCCGGTGGCGACCAGCGTCCGCCCGTTGACGGTGACGTGGCTGAGCTGGGCCTTGACCGCCGACGGGGGCACGGCCAGCGTCACCGCCTGCCAGGCCCGGCCGTTGCCGGAGGTCCAGGCGGCCGGCTGGGCGCCGGACGAGCCGACCGCCGCGAACCCGCCGCTGGTGGCGGTGACGGCCAGCATCTGGCGGTTGGCCCCGGCCTGGTCGAGCGCGCCCGGGGCCGCGCCGGCGGCCCGCTGCCACCCGGTCAGCCCGGCCGACCACCAGGCGGCGGCGATGGTCCGGCCGCCGCCGACCTCGCGGCCGACGATGACGTAACCGGCCGGCCCGGCCGCCACCGCCGACGTGTACAGGCCCGCGCCGCCGAACGTGGTGGCCCCGTCGGCGGCCAGCCAGGAACGGCCGGTGGCCGAGGTGACCACGACCGGGTGCTGGGCGGCCCCGGCCTGCACCCCGCCGACCGCGACCCAGCCGTGGCTGCCTTCGGCCACGCTGGACAGCTGCTGCAGGCCCGGGCGGTTCAGCGCGGTGGGCGAGGACCCGCTGCCGCGGGACCAGGTGGTGCCCGCGTCGGACGAGAACCAGGTGGCCGGGAAGCCGTTGGCGCTGCCCACCGCGACCTGGTTGCTGCCGCCGGCCGTGATGGCGTCCACGGCCAGTTCCGGGTCGGTGGCGCCGGGGATGCCGGCCACGTTGACCGGGCTGACCCGCCCGGCACGGTCCACGCTGAGCTGCGGCTGCTGACCGACCTGGCCGTCCATGCTGCCCGCGGCCACCACCGTGCCGTTGCTCAGCGTGGCCAGGCCCGCGATGGTCCCGGCGCTGGTGCTGGACAGCGTGCCCGCCGCCGGCCAGGAGGCCCCGCTGGCGGTGGTGAAGGCCAGCACCCCCCCGTTGCTGGCCGCGGAGATGGCCGCCCCGCTCGGCCCGCCGCTGACGTGCTGCACGGTCAGGGCGGTGCCGTTCGGCCCGGTGATGGTGGCGGCGAACGTCCAGTGCTGGCCGTCGGCCGAGGTGAAGGCCACGGCGTCGGCCCGGCCCTGCTGCTGGCCGGGCCGGATCGCCACCAGCGAACCCCCGGCCGCGGCCAGGCCGGACAGCGAGCCGCTGGCCCCGTGGCTGGCGGGCACGGTCACCCGTGACCACGTGGAGCCGCCGTCGCCGCTGCGCCAGAAGGCCGTGCCCGCGGGCACGGTGCGGGCCGCGATGACCATGGTGTGGCCCACGGCGGCGGCGTCGGTAATCCCCCCGACCATGCCGCCGCCCGGCGCGGCCAGCCGCAGCTGGGACGAGCCCAGCCGCTGCCAGCTCCGGCCGTCGGCCGAAAGCCAGACCACCGGGCCGCCCGCGGCCGTGCGGCCCGCGGCCAGGAACCCGGTCGCCGTCCGGCGCAGCACGGTGACCTGGTCGCCGCCGCGGACCGGGCTGATGCCGCTGGCCGACCGCAGCGTCCAGGTGGTTCCGGTGCCGCTGGTCCAGACGCTGTCCGGGCCGACCGCGACCCAGCGGCCGCCGCCGCCCGCGATCAGCGTGGCCGGGTGGCCGGGGGCGGGCTGGCCGCCGCCGGCCGCTTGTTCGACCCCCAGGCTCCAGGTCCGGCCGCCGTCGCCCGACACCAGGAACTGGGCCCGCCCGATCCGCGCGCCCGACTGCGAGCCGGTCACCACCACCTGGTTGCCGGAACTGGCTGCTGCGGTCAGCACCTGGTCGATGCCGCGGCCCTGCTCGGCGGGCAGGGTGCTGAAGTCGTTGCTGGCCGGGGTGGCGGGCGGGAAGCCGGCCGACAGGGTGCCCGGGTTGGGCCCGGCGCCGGACAGGCCGCCGCCGAACGCCGCGACCAGCCCGATGCCCAGGGCCACCATCGACACCATGGGCAGCGCGGCCCGCACGGCCCAGTGCCTGATCCCGGCCCTGGACAGCGGCGGCGGCAGCGGGTGGTCGCGGCCGGGGCCCCGGCCGCCGGGGCGGGTCCGGTCCGGGGCTCCCCGGGCCTCGCGGCGGCCGGGGCCGCGGGTTCCGGTGCCGGGGCTGACCCGTTCGGCGCGGGCCCGGGCGAACTCGTCGTCGGTCTCGGCGCCCGGTCCGGCCTGGCCGGGGGCGGGGGGCAGGGCCAGCTGAGGGCGCCGGGCCGGGTCGACGCCGGTGCCGCTGAAGGAGGATCCCGAGCCGGTGAACTCGAAGCCGGGCGGGCCGGGCCGCCGGCCGGACGCTGGTGCCGAGGGGGCGCGAGGTGCCGGTGGGGCTGGCGGGGCTGGGACGGCTGGCGGGGCGTACGAGGCTCGCGGTGCCGGCGGGACCGGGCGGGCGTAAGGGTCCGGCGGGATCGGGCGGGCGTAAGGGTCTGGGGGGGCGGAGGCGGGCGGGCCGAAGCCGATCGGGCCGGGCGGGACCGGCGGGCCGGTCAGGTCGCGGGCGCGGGGCGGCGCCACCTCGGCGCCGGGCGGGCCGTACTCGTAGCCGAACTGGTCGTAGCCGAGCTGGCCGTAGCCCTCGTAACCAGGCTGGGCGCCATAGCCGGGCTCGGCGCCATAGCCGGGCTCGGCGTAAGGGCCGGGCTCGGCGTAGAAGTCGCCGGGGGCCGGGCCGGGCTGGACCGGCTCGGGGACGGCCTGGTAGCCGAACTCGTAGCCGGGCGGCCCGGGCGGGTAGGCGGGGCCCTCCTCATAACCGGCGTAACCGGCCGCCTCCGCGCCCGGGTCGTAGCCGGGCTCCTCGCCGTAGCCGTAGCCGTAGCCGTCGTCAGCCCCGTGGTCCGGGTCCGGGGCCGGGTCCCAGCCGGCCCCGGACTGATAGCCGGAGCCGGGCTCGTACCACCCGCTCGGCGCGTAGGCCGGGCCCGGGCGGTGGGCCTGCTGCCGGGGCGGGTCGGGCACGAAGGAACTCCGGCCGCGCTCGTAGCCGTACAGGTCGGGCGGGGCCGCCGCCTCGGGCCCGTGGCCCGCGGGCGGCGCCTCGTCCGGGCCGCCGCGGGAGACGTACAGGTAGCCGGTGCTCAGGTCGGGCGCGCCCGCCTCCGGCTGGTACGGATGGCCGGCGCCGCCCTGGTAGGGGGCGCCCTGGTAGGGGGCGCCCTGCTCGGCGCCGGCGTCCTCGTAGGGGGCGCCCTGGCCGGGATAGCCCGGGCCCGGGACGCCCGGGTCGCCGTACCCCTCCGCGTACACCGGCTCCTCCGGGTACGCGGGATACGGGGGCTCCCCGGGATAGCCGGGCTCAACCGGGTAGCCGTACTCCGGCGGGTACGGGTGACCGGCGGCCGGAGCGTAGGGCGCCTCGGCGTAGTGGGGACCCGGCGCCGGGCGCGGCGGCCGCGGGGCGGGCACGTCCGGGCCGTCCCAGGGACCCGCTCCGCCGGGGGCGGCCCGGCGGATGCGCACGCGTTGAGGACGCCGCGGGTCGTCATCCCAGGGGTCGCCGGTCGTAGTCACCTGTTCCTCGGGGGGCCTGGGGCAACATAGGCCAAACATGACGGGGGAAAGTGGCCTATGTCCCCTACGCGGCGATCGTACCTCCCGTGACCTAGATCAAGCCGGTGATTCCGGTGGCCCCGATCCGGTGCGCCGCTGGTGACGCGGGCCACATTCACGATGGCTAACCGTGAGATCTCTTCCCGCACCGGGGTCAGCGCGCCCCGGGTAACCTAGATAACTAGCCAGAATCGCTTTCAAGCTGCGGAAGTAGGCGATATTCGCCGTGTCTTCTGAGTCACCGCGAGTGAGCGCGGATCTCAGCGAATCAGAGCCGGTGCCATCCGGATCCCGGGCCAGGGCCACGGGTCATCCGGATCAGGCGGCCGGAGCCACCCAGCCGGGCGGGCCGGGTAGCCCGGGCGGCGATCCGCAGCTGAACGCCTCCGACTTCGGCGCCAACCAGTGGCTGGTCGACGAGCTGTACCAGCGCTACCTGGCCGACCCGGGCTCCGTCGACCAGGCGTGGTGGAGCTTCTTCTCCGACTACCGCTCCGGCGCCAGCAGCGACGACGACTTCGCCGACTTCGACGGCAACGGCTCCGCGCCCGCGCAGGCCCCCCACGGCAGCGCGAACGGGACCGCCGCCCCGGCCGCCCCGGCCCCCGCCCCCGCCGCCCCGCAGGCCTCAGGCGCCCCGCAGACCTCAGGCGCCCCGCAGAACGCGCAGGCCCCTCAGGCCCCGCAGGCCAGCACTCCCCCGCAGGCCCCGGCCGCCCCCCAGGCCCCAGCGGGCCAGGCCCAGAGCCGAGACCAGGCCCAGGCCCCGGCGCCCGCGACCCACGCCGCCCCTGCGGCCCGGCCCGCCACCCAGCCCGCGGCGCCCCCGGCCGAAGGCCAGCGGAACCGGCTCCGCGGCGCCGCCGCCCGGACCGCGGTCAACATGGAGTCCAGCCTGGCCGTGCCCACCGCGACCAGCGTCCGCGACATCCCGGCCAAGCTGCTGATCGACAACCGCATCGTCATCAACAACCACCTCAAGCGCGGCCGCGGCGGCAAGGTCTCGTTCACCCACCTGATCGGCTACGCGGTGGTCCGCGCCCTGGCCGCCGTGCCCGCGATGAACGAATCGTTCGCCGAGGACGACGGCAAGCCCGTGCTGGTCCAGCCGGACCACATCAACCTGGGCCTGGCCATCGACATCGCCAAGGGCGACGGGACCCGCCAGCTGCTGGTGCCCAACATCAAGGGCGCCGAGGCCATGGACTTCCGCCAGTTCTGGACCGCGTATGAGGACGTGGTGCGCAAGGCCCGCACCGGCAAGCTGACCGTCGAGGACTTCGCCGGCACCACGATCAGCCTGACCAACCCGGGCACGATCGGCACCGAGCACTCGGTGCCGCGGCTGATGATCGGGCAGGGCTGCATCGTCGGCGTCGGGGCCATGGAGTACCCGGCCGCCTACCAGGGCGCCGCCGAGGAGACCCTGGCCCGGCTGGCGGTCAGCCGCCAGGTCACGATGACCTCGACCTACGACCACCGCATCATCCAGGGCGCCCAGTCCGGTGAGTTCCTGCAGCGCATCCACCAGCTGCTGCTGGGCGAGGACGGCTTCTACGACGAGATCTTCACCGCGCTGCAGATCCCGTACGAGCCGATCCGCTGGGTCCGCGACATCTCGGCCGGGCACGAGAACGACATCACCAAGCCGGCCCGGGTGCAGGAACTCATCCACGCCTACCGGGTCCGCGGTCACCTCATGGCCGACACCAACCCGCTCGAGTTCCCGCAGCGCAAGCACCCGGACCTGGACATCAACCAGCACGGGCTGACCCTGTGGGACCTGGAGCGGGAGTTCGCCACCGGCGGCTTCGGCGGCCAGCCGCTGATGAAGCTGCGCAAGATCCTGGGCGTGCTGCGCGACTCCTACTGCCGGACCGTCGGCATCGAGTACATGCACATCCAGGAGCCGGACGAGCGGGCCTGGATCCAGGCCCGGATCGAGCGGCCGCACGAGCGGCCCAGCCACGACGAGCAGCTGCACATCCTGGCCCGGCTCAACGTGGCCGAGGCGTTCGAGATGTTCCTGCAGACCAAGTTCGTGGGCCAGCGCCGGTTCTCGCTGGAGGGCGCCGAGTCGCTGATCCCGCTGCTGGACACGGTGCTGACCGAGGCCGCCCGGGAGGGCCTGGACGAGGCCGCGCTGGCCATGGCCCACCGCGGCCGGCTCAACGTGCTGGCCAACATCGTGGGCAAGTCCTACGGCCAGATCTTCAACGAGTTCGAGGGCAACATGGACCCCCGCAGCACGCAGGGGTCGGGCGACGTCAAGTACCACCTGGGCGCCGAGGGCGTCTATCACAGCCCCGAGGGCCCGGACATCAAGATCAAGACCACGCTGGTGGCCAACCCCAGCCACCTGGAGGCTGTGGACCCGGTGCTCGAGGGCGTGGTCCGGGCCAAGCAGGACGTGCTCGACAAGGGCGGCGAAGGCGGCTTCACCGTGCTGCCGGTCATGATGCACGGCGACGCGGCCTTCGCGGGCCAGGGCGTGGTGGCCGAGACGCTGAACCTGTCCCAGCTGCGCGGCTACCGCACCGGCGGCACCGTGCACATCGTGGTCAACAACCAGCTGGGCTTCACCACCGGGCCGCAGTCGGGCCGGTCCAGCCAGTACGCGACCGACGTGGCCCGGATGATCCAGGCCCCGATCTTCCACGTGAACGGGGACGACCCCGAGGCCGTGGTCCGGGTCGGGCAGCTGGCCTACGAGTACCGCCAGGCGTTCCACAAGGACGTCGTGATCGACCTGGTCTGCTACCGGCGGCGCGGCCACAACGAGGCCGACAACCCCTCGTTCACCCAGCCGCTCATGTACGACCTGATCGAGGCCAAGCGGTCCACCCGCAAGCTCTACACCGAGTCGCTGATCGGCCGGGGCGACATCACCATGGAAGAGGCCGAGGCCGCGCTGCGCGACTACCAGCGCCAGCTGGAGCGCGCGTTCACCGAGACCCGGGAGGCCGCCCAGAAGCCGCCCGAGGCCGGTGCGGTGCGCCGGCCGGAGCCGGAGGAGCGGCCGGTCAACCACACCGCCACCCAGACCGCGATCAGCCTGGAAGCGGTCAAGCAGATCATCGAGACCCAGGTCACGATGCCAGCGGGCTTCACCCCGCACCCGCGGCTGCAGCCCCAGCTGGCCCGGCGCTCGGACATGGTCACCGAGGACGCCATCGACTGGGCCACCGGCGAGATGCTGGCCTTCGGCGGCCTGCTGCTGGACAGCCACCCGGTCCGCCTGGTCGGCCAGGACAGCCGGCGCGGCACCTTCGGCCAGCGGCACGCGGTCGTGGTCGACCGGCACAACGGCAACGAGTACACGCCGCTCAAGCGGTTCGACCACGGGTCGTGCAAGTTCTACGTGTACGACTCGCTGCTGTCGGAGTTCGCGGCCATGGGCTTCGAGTACGGCTATTCGGTGGCCCGGCCGGACGCCCTGGTCGCCTGGGAGGCCCAGTTCGGCGACTTCTTCAACGGCGCTCAGTCGATCATCGACGAGTTCATCAGCGCGGGCGAGCAGAAGTGGGGCCAGCACTCCGGCGTGGTCCTGCTGCTGCCGCACGGGTACGAGGGCCAGGGCCCGGACCATTCCTCGGCCCGGATCGAGCGGTTCCTGCAGATGTGCGCGCAGGACAACATGACGGTGGCCCTGCCGACCACCCCGGCCAACTACTTCCACCTGCTGCGCTGGCAGGGGCTGTCCGGCCGGAACAAGCCGCTGATCGTGTTCACGCCCAAGTCCATGCTCCGGCTCAAGGCGGCCACGTCGCCGACCTCGGCCTTCACCAGCGGGTCGTTCCAGCCGCTGATCGGCGAGCCACCGGAGTTCGACGCGGGCCAGGTCCGCAAGGTCATCCTGTGCAGCGGCAAGATCTACTACGACCTGGACGGGCAGCGCCGGGCCACCGGCTCGACCGCCGCCATCGCCCGGGTCGAGCGGCTGTACCCGCTGCCGCTGGAAGAACTGCGGACCGAGCTGGCCCGCTACCCCCAGGCCGAGCAGCTGGTCTGGGCCCAGGAGGAGCCGGCCAACATGGGCGCCTGGCCCCGGATGGCGCTCAAGCTGCCGGAACTGCTCGGGCGCAAGCTGGAGCTGGTGTCCCTGCCGCCCGGCTCGGCCCCGGCCACCGGCTCGGCCAAGCAGCACGCGGCCACGCACAAGCAGCTGATCGAGACGGCGCTGGCCTGAGCACACCCGGGGTGGCCGGCCACGGCCACCCCGGCGGCCCAGGCTCAGCGGCGCGGAGGAACGATGTACTTCACCGACCAGGGCATCGAGGAACTGGCCGACCGGCGCGGCGAGGAGGAGGTCAGCCTGTCCTGGCTGGCCGAGCGGCTGCGCGACTTCGTCGACCTGAACCCGGAGTTCGAGATCCCGGTCGACCGGCTGGCCAGGTGGCTGGCCCGGCTCGACGAAGACGACTGACCGGGTCCGGTATCGTCGCGACACATCTTGACCACCGGAGCAGCCGAGGACAAGATATATCGTAAGTACTGATGTGCTGGTCACGGTGGAACAGGAGACAGCCGATGCCGCAGTGGACGGTCGACGCACCGACCCGCCTCGCCTTCGACGACGTCACGGCGCTGCGGGTCCGGACCTTCGCGGGCTCGGTGGCCATCCTGGCCACCGGCGAGACCCCGGCTCTCGACGTCACCAGCATCAGCGGCCAGCCGCTGGTCGTCAGCCACTCCGGCGGCGTGCTGACCATCAGCTACGAGGACCTGACCTGGGAGGGGCTGCTGGAGTGGCTCCGGCCGCAGCTGCACTCGGCCGACATGACCGTGACCGTGCCCCGGGACTGCCCGGCCCAGGTCGGCGTGGTGGCCGCCAACGCCGTGGTGTCCGGGGTGGCCGCGCGGACCTCGGTGCGCAGCGTGTCCGGCGCGATCACGCTGGACGGGCTGGGCGGCCGGGTCGAGGCGCGCACGGTGTCCGGCGACGTCGAGGCCCAGGACGTCAACGGCCAGGTCTCGTTCAACTCGGTGTCCGGTGACCTGACCCTGGCCGGCGGGGCGCTGGACCGGCTGGACGCCAAAACCGTCAGCGGCAGCGTCACCGCCGACGTGCACCTGGGTAAGGCCGGCCAGGTGCGGGTGGCCACGGTGTCGTCCGATGTGGCCCTGCGGCTGCCGGCCGAGCCGGACGCCAAGGTCAGCCTGCGGTCCACCTCGGGCCGGGTGCTCAGCGAGTTCGACTGCCTGCGCGGCACCGGCGGTCCGGCCACCCGTTCGGTGAACGGTACCCTGGGCCGCGGCTCCGGGCACATCTCGGTGAACACGCTGTCCGGCCGGGTCACCCTGCTCAAGCGGGCGGAACAGCCTCCGGGCCCGCAGCGTTCCGAGCCCACGGCGGATGCTCACGCCGAACCAGCGGCCGCCGACGACACGGCGAGCGGGAACCCCTGGGCGGCGGTCACCGACGACGCAGAGACGAAGGGCGAGGCTCGATGAGTCCGGTTTTCCGGCACGGCAGGCTCCGGCTCTACCTGCTCCGGCTGCTCGACGAGGAGCCGCGGCACGGGTACGAGGTGATCCGGATGCTGCGCGACCAGTTCATGGGCGTGTACGCGCCCTCGCCCGGCACGATCTACCCGCGGCTGGCCCGGCTGGAGGAAGAGGGCCTGGTCACCCACGACGAGGTGGACGGCCGCAAGGTCTACCGCATCACCGAGGCCGGCCGCCAGGAACTGCACGAGCGCGAGGACGACCTGGCCGAGCTGGAGCAGGAGCTGTCGGACTCGGTCCGGGACGTGGTCCGCGAGGTCAAGGAGGACGTCCGGGAGACCGTACGCAGCCTGCGCGAGGAGCTGACCTGGGCCGCCCGCAACGCCCGCCCGCCCGAGGAAGCCCCCCCGGGCGCGGCCGAGACGCGCCGCACCCCGGCCGAGGAGACCCGGCAGCGGGCCCGCTGGACCCGGGAGGACGCCAAGGAGCGGGCCCGGCAGGCTCGCGAGGAGGCCAGGGAGAGCGCGCGCCGCATCCGGGACGACGCCAAGGAATGGGCCCGCTCCGAGCGGGACCAGGCCCGGTCGGGCGGACGCGACCGCGACTGGGGCAACTGGGCCGCCTGGGCTGACTGGCCCGGCCGCCGCGGCTTCCCGGGCAAGCCCGACATCCGGCTCCTGCACGACCTGGAGCACACGGTCAAGGACTTCGTCCGCGAGATGCGGCGCATGGCCTGGCAGGCCAGTGCCGGAGCGGGCGAGGACGCCCTGGCCGAGCTGCGCATCATCCTGGACGAGACCCTGGACCGGGTGCGGACCGAGATCTTCGG
>DASXMW010000112.1:0-7497 GCA_036495425.1 Streptosporangiaceae bacterium
CCCGGTCACGGCGGGCACGCTGGCCGCGGCGGCCAAGCTGGCGCCGTTCACCGGGAAGGCTGGCGAAGCGGCCGGGTACGCGCGGATTCTGGCCCGGCACCGGGTCCCCGTCCGGGCCGGCCAGGCGGTGACCGCGGCCCACGGAGACAACCAGGTGACGGAGGCCACGGTCAGCCGGGTGGACCGGGACTGGCGGCCCATCCACGGAACCGAACGCCGGGTGAGCGTGGACGCGGTCCACGCCAGCTTCGGGTTCAGCCCGGCGCTCGAGCTGTCGCGGGCGCTGGGGTGCGCGGACCTGCCCCGGCCGGGACGGCCCGCGGCGGCGGTCTGGTGCGACGGCGACCAGGCCACGTCGGTGCCGGGGGTGTTCGCGGCCGGGGAGACGACCGGGGTGGCCGGGTCCGAGGTGGCCGAGCTGGAAGGGTACGTCGCGGGGGCCGCGGCAGCGCGCTACCTGGAAAAGTCCGGCCACGCAGCCTTCGATAATGGAAACGGGATACGGGCGGGCCGCGGGGAGCAGGCCGTGCGGCGGCTACGGCCGGCCCTGACCCGGGCGCGGCGGTTCGCGCGCGGACTGGACGCGCTGTACCCGTGGCGGCCGGGCGGGCTGGACTGGCCCGAACCGGACACGGTGCTGTGCCGGTGCGAGGAGGTGCCGTGGGCCGCGATCGACCGGGCGGTCGCGGCCGGGGCCCGGGACGTGCGCGCGGTCAAGGGCGTGACCCGGTGCGGCATGGGCTACTGCCAGGGACGGATGTGCGGGCCCGCCGTGCAGCAGGCCGTGGCCGCGGCCACCGGGCGCGGGCTGGGGGCCGTCGGTGACCTCGGTTCACGCCCGCTGGTGACGCCGGTCCCGCTGGGGACGATCGCCGGCAGTGCCTGACCCGGGTGCTAGAGCGTGGACAGGTAGCGGTCCAGCTCGTACTCGGTGACCTGGCGGCGGTACTCGTTCCACTCGGCCTGCTTGTTGCGCAGGAAGAAGTCGAACACGTGCTCCCCGAGAGTCTCGGCGACCAGCTCGCTGTCCTGCATGACGCTGATGGCCTCGCCCAGGTCGTGCGGCAGCGGCTTGATGCCCATGGCGCGCCGCTCGGCCGGGGTCAGCGCCCACACGTCGTCCTCGGCGGGCGGCGGCAGCTCGTAGTCGTCCTCGATGCCCTTCAGGCCCGCGGCCAGGATCAGCGCGTAGGCCAGGTACGGGTTGCAGGCGGCGTCGAGCGAGCGGAACTCGACCCGGGTCGAGTTGCCCTTGTGCGGCTTGTACATCGGCACCCGGATCAGGGCCGACCGGTTGTTGTGGCCCCAGCAGATGTAGGCCGGGGCCTCACCGCCCGCCCCGGCCGACAGCTCGGCCGCGCCCCACAGGCGTTTGTAGGAGTTGACCCACTGGTTGCAGACCGCGGTGATCTCGGCCGCGTGCCGGAGCAGCCCGGCGATGAAGGCCCGGCCGATCTTGGACAGCTGCATGTCGGCGCCAGGCTCGTAGAAGGCGTTCCGGTCGCCTTCGAACAGCGACACGTGGCTGTGCATGCCGGACCCGGGGTAGTCGGTGAACGGCTTAGGCATGAACGTCGCGTACACGCCCTGCTCGATCGCGACTTCCTTCATGACCAGGCGGAACGACATGATGTTGTCGGCCGTGGTCAGCGCGTCGGCGTAGCGCAGGTCGATCTCCTGCTGGCCCGGCCCGTCCTCGTGGTGGCTGTACTCCACCGACAGGCCCATGGACTCCAGCATCATGATCGACGTCCGGCGGAAGTCGTGCGCGATGCTGTGCGGGGTGTGGTCGAAGTAGCCGCCGTTGTCAATCGGCTCGGGCCGCTGGCCCGGCTGCGGCTTCTCCTTGAGCAGGAAAAACTCGATCTCGGGATGGGTGTAGAAGGTGAACCCGAGGTCCGAGGCCCGGCCCAGCGCCCGCTTGAGCACCCAGCGCGGGTCCGCGTAGGACGGCGACCCGTCCGGCAGCAAGATGTCGCAGAACATCCGGCCCACCCCGGGCGACTCCCCCCGCCAGGGCAGCAGCTGGAACGTTGACGGATCCGGCTTGGCGATCATGTCCGCCTCGTACACGCGGGCGAAACCCTCGATCGCCGACCCGTCAAAGCCGATCCCGTCCGTGAATGCGCCCTCCAGCTCGGCCGGAGCGACGGCGACGGACTTCAGGTAGCCGAGCACGTCGGTGAACCAGAGCCGGACAAACCGGATGTCCCGTTCTTCGAGCGTGCGCAGCACGAACTCTTGCTGCCTGTCCACGCCTCTCACCTTAGACGCCCCCAGCCAATATCCCGGCCTCCCGATCGTGTTCTGCCAGTGTGCCGGGCGGTTGTTTCCGCAGAGTTACGTCGCTTGTCGGCTAGGCCACGGTTCGGGGGCGGCCACCGCGCCTCCTTAAGTGTATAGACGCGGGGTATACTCTCAGTGTAGAGTCGCGGACATGAGCGTTCCGCTGACCCTGCTGGGCTTGCTCGAACGAGAGCCGAGCCACGGCTATGACCTCAAGCGCGACTACGACACGTTCTTCGGCCGGGACAAACCGCTGCCCTACGGGCAGGTGTATTCGACCCTGGGCCGGCTGGCCCGGGACGGGAAGGTGCTGGCGGGCGGGACCGAGCCCGGCGCCGGCCCGGACCGCAAGCGCTACGTGATCACCGACGCGGGCGCGACCGAGTTCGAGACCTGGCTGACCCAGCCGGCCGAGCCCGAGCCGCACCTGCAGACCCTGCTGTTCAGCAAGGTCGTGCTGGCCCTGATGCTGGGCCGCCCGGCCGAGCAGTACCTGGACGCCCAGCGCGGCGCTCACCTGGCGCGCATGCGCGAGCTGACCGAACTCAAGCGGACCGGTGAGCTGGTCGACGCGCTGCTGGCCGACCACGGCCTGTTCCATCTGGAAGCCGACCTGCGCTGGATCGACATGACCGCGGCCCGGCTCGGCCCACTGGGCGAGACCGTCCGCTCAACTCAGCCCGGAGGCGCGTGATGAACGCGATCGAGGGACGTGACCTGCACCTGTCGTTCGGGGCCACCCCGGCCCTGCGCGGGGCCAGCGTGTCGGTGGCCGCGGGCGAGATGCTGGCCATCATGGGGCCGAGCGGCTCCGGCAAGTCCACGCTGCTGCACTGCCTGGCCGGGATCTTGACCCCGGACCGGGGCGAGGTGTGGTTCGGCGACCAGCGAGTCGACACGATGAACGAGACCGCACGCAGCACGCTGCGGCGGGAACGGTTCGGGTTCGTTTTCCAGTTCGGCCAGCTGGTGCCGGAGCTGACCGCGGTCGAGAACGTGGCCCTGCCGCTGCTGCTGAACGGCCTGCACCGGAAGGCGGCGCTGGACCGGGCCCGGCCCTGGTTCGGGCGGCTCGGCCTGGACGGGCTGGAGGACCGGCGGTCCGGCGAGCTGTCCGGCGGCGAGGCCCAGCGGGTGGCGCTGGCCCGCGGCCTGGTGGCCGGGCCCGAGGTGCTGTTCGCCGACGAGCCGACCGGATCACTGGACTCGGTGACCGGCGAGCACGTGATGGAACTGCTGACCGCCACCACCCGCGAGCAGGGCACCACCGTCATCCTGGTCACGCACGAGCCGCGGGTGGCCGCCTACGCCGGCCGCGAGGTCGTGGTCCGCGACGGCAAGGTCGGCTACCTGACCGCGGCCACGGCCGAGGCGGCTCCGGGGCAGGCGGCGCCATGATCCGGCTCGGGCTGCGGCTGACCCTGGCGGGCGGCCGGGAGGCGGCGATCCGGCTGGTCATCACGGCCGCGGCGGTGGCCCTGGGTGCCATGCTGCTGCTGTCCGCCCTGGCCGGGATCAACGCGGTCAACACGCAGAACGCCCGCTACGCCTGGATCAGCACCTCGGTCGAGTTCGTCCACCCGCACGCCTACGCCAAGGCGGCGGCCGGGGCACCGGCCGCGAAACAGACCCGCGATCCGCTGTGGTTCAAGCTCAGCGCAGGCTACGTGGACGGCCAGCTGTACGGCCGGGTGGACGTGGCCGCGACCGGGCCCGGCGCCCCGCGGCCGCCGGGCATCACCCGGGTCCCGGGGCCGGGCCAGTACTACGCCTCCCCCGCGCTGACCCGGCTGCTGCGCGACCATCCGGCCGACCAGCTGGCGGACCGGTTCCCCGGCCGCCAGGTCGGCACGATCGGGTTGGACGCCCTGCCGTCGCCGCACTCACTGGTGGTCATCGTGGGCGAACCCCAGGCCCAGCTGGCCCACCAGCCCGGGGCCAGCAAGGTGACCAGCATCGAGACGATCCCGCCCAGCGGCTGCGACGGCACGGACTGCGTGGTGGGCGTGGGCATCGGCAGCAGCGGCATCGACCTGATCTTGTCCTGCGTGGCGGCGGGGCTGCTGTTCCCGGTGCTGATCTTCATCGGCAGCGCCAGCCGGCTGTCGGCGGCCCGCCGGGAGCAGCGGTTCGCGGCCATGCGCCTGGCCGGGGCGACACCGCGGCAGGTGTCGCTGATCACCATGATCGAATCGATCGTGGCCGCGGCGGTGGGCGTGGCCGGCGGGTTCGGCCTGTTCTACCTGCTCCGGCCGGCCATCGCCACGATCCCGTTCACCGGCGCGCCGTTCTTCACCGGTGACCTGTCCCTGAGCCTGGCCGACGTCGCGGCGGTGGCGCTGGGGGTGCCGGTGGCGGCGGCGGTGGCGGCGTTGATCGCGTTGCGCCGGGTCCAGATCTCCCCGCTCGGGGTCACCCGGCGGGTCACCCCGAAACCGCCCGGGATCTGGCGGCTGATCCCGCTCCTGGCGGGCATCGCCGAGCTGGCCGTGTTCACGGTCATCGGCCGCCCGGGCAGCACCGGCGGCCAGATCCAGGCCTTCCTGCCCGGGTTCCTGCTCCTGCTGGCCGGGCTGGTCATCGCCGGGCCGTGGCTGACCATGGCCGGGGCCCGGCTGATGGCCCGCCGGGCCCAGCGGGCGGGCACGCTGGTGGCGGCCCGGCGGCTGGCCGACAACCCGCGGGCCGGGTTTCGCGCGATCAGCGGCCTGATCGTGGCCCTGTTCGTGACCAGCGTGGCCGTGGGGGTGATCACCACCATGGCCAGCTATCGCACCGGCCCCACGGCCACGCCGCAGGTCAGGAACACGGTGGTGGAGGCCATCCAAAACCCCGTCACCGGCAACAACCAGGCCGTCCCGATGCCGGCCGCGATGCTGGCCCGGCTCCAATCCACGGCCGGCGTCCAGGGCGTGACCCTGGTGCACACCAACCCGCTCAAGACCAGCTACGTCATCAGCCAGGGCCACCGCGGCTTTCTCTCACCGGCCGGGCTGGCGTCCTGCGCCGAGCTGGCCCGCACCCCGGTGCTGGGCCGCTGCCGGGCCGGGGCCCAGGTCGTGTCGGTCCCGCCTCAAGGCACCGATCCGTTCGCGGTCGCCCAGGACAAACAGGTCTGGCAGGCCGCCACGTTCCCGGCCGGACGCCTGGCCCGGCTGCCGATCACGGCGGTGGTGGTCACCACGAACGGCGCGGCCGCTGACGACCGTGTGCAGACCGTGCTGGCCGGTTTCCGTCCCTCCCTGGGCTCGGCGGCCACGATCGCCGAGACCAATGCCTACACCTCGTCCAACCAGGTGCTGGTCATGGAGGAGCAGCTGGCCAACGTGATCATCCTGGCCAGCCTGCCCATCGCGGGCTGTGCCCTGGCCGCCAGCGTGGTGTCCGGGCTGACCGAGCGGAAGCGGCCGTTCAGCCTGCTCCGGCTGGCCGGGACCCCGCTCAGCGTGCTGCGCCGGGTGGTCACGCTGGAGAGCGCACTGCCGCTGCTGGTGGTGGCGGTGGTGTCGATCGCGGTCGGGTTCGCCGGGGCCGAGCTTTTCCTGCGGGCGCAGCTGGGGTACACGCTGCGGCCGCCCGGGGCGGGCTACTACGGCATCGTGCTGGCCGGGCTGGCCGCGGCGCTCGGCATCATCGCGGCCACGCTGCCGCTGCTGAAGCGGATGACCGGCCCGGAGGTGGCGCGCAACGACTGACGGCCTGATCCGGCGGCGGCACAGGTCACGGCGGCCCGCAGGCGGCCAGGCGGTCGACGCCGATGCCGCTGATGAGCAGGCGTTCCTTGGCGTTGGTCAGCAGCTGCGCGGTCCAGTCGGTGAACCCACCGTCGCCGATCTCCTCCAGGTGGCCGCCGGTATTGGCGTTGACCTTGAAGCACACGTCACGGTAGTAGCCGCGGCCGCGCTGGCGGGTGTGGTCGAGCACGATCACCGCGGCCGTGCCCGGGCTCCGGTCGCCGGCGAGATCGCCGGTGACCGCGGCCGCGATCCGCTCCCCGGCGTCCGACAGCGGGGTCAGGGCCACCTGGACGTAGCGCAGCCGGGCCGCGGCCAGGCTGGCCACCGCGAACCTCAGGTGCTCGGCCAGCGCCTCCCGCTCGAACCGCAGCCCGCCCCGGTCCCGGCCCGCGCTGACCAGCCCGAACAGGCCGAAGTGAGCCACGTAGCCGGGCAGTTCGGGCGGCTGGGCCCGGACCACCCGCTGCAGGCCGCCCAGCCGGACCACCTGCCCGGGGGCGCTGGCCCGCCGCACCGCGGCCTCCAGGGCCAGCGCGTTGGTCGGGTCGGCCGCCACCTCGCTGGACCGGATCGTGGTCAGTACCTTGTCCTGGCTGACCGGGGCCAGCACCGAGTGGGTGCCCAGCGGCACCACCGGGGCCAGGGTCAGCATCTCGACGTCCGGGGGCAGGCAGGCCAGCAGGGCTTCCTCGGCCCGGCGCAGGACCCGCCACGGGGTCTGGCCGGGGGCGGTGAACCGATCCTGGGAATAACGGCGCCGGACCGAAGCCGCGGTCTGCTGGGCGGCCCGGACCCGGGCCACCTCCAGCATCACGCTGGTGAAGTCGCTGCCGCTCAGCGCGGCCAGCCGCTGAACGGTGCCCATCCCGCCGATGGCGGGCAGCACCCGGTCCAGCACGGTCGCGTGGCGACCCGCTCCGTTGGTCATATCGTGAGCTTGCCTTTTCCCGGGTCCGGCCGCACCGGGTTTTTTGCCGGGTTGTCGGCCCGGGGTGTTTTACCACGAGTAGCCGGTGATCACGGAGGGCATCTGCCATCATCCTGCCGTGACCTTGCGTACTTCGATCCCGCTCGGGCTGACGGCCGTGGCCGCGGCCTCGACCAAGGCCGAGTGTGAGGGCCGTCCCGACGCCTCCGGGGACATCCTGGTCCGCATGACCACCAACGGGCAGCCCGCCGTTACCCAGCAGCTGGGCGGGGCCTGGACCTGGAACACCCGGACCCACCGCTGCGACACCCCGGTCCAGGCCGTGCTGTCCACCGCGTCCGGCAACGCGGGCAGCTGCACCCAGGTGGCCTACGTGGCCACCAACCCCGGCTACCGGATGTCGGTCGCCCCGGCGCCGCCGTTGAGGAAGATCGTGGCCACCAAGGGCCGCGCCTGCTGAGCGGTCAGGTCTCCACCGCGATGGCCGTCGCCAGCAGACCGTGGGCGACCAGCCACCGACCTTCGAAATAATCGATGGGCGCGTCA
>DASXMW010000113.1:0-8746 GCA_036495425.1 Streptosporangiaceae bacterium
CCCGGTAACCGCTCGTCGGCAGCCTGTCCGCCCGCCGTCGCCCGGCTGGGCGTCGCCCGGGCTGGGTCCGGGGGGAAGCTCTGGGCCACCCCCGCATAACCAATTAGCGGCATTCCGAGCCGCAGCCACCTGCATATTTAATATTCCAGGACGTTACGATTGCGTACAGTCACGGGCGGCATCGGCTAACACCTCGGCATGGGCAAGAAAAGTTGTTTTTTAGCTGGATCTGTCGCGCGCTTGACGTATCCGTCCGGTATAAACCGTGAACGTGAGCACGGGCCTGTCCCGGCGGCTCGCCCCCCCGGCCAATCCTCTACGAGGAAGGAGGGACCGGGCGTGCGATCGTATTTTTCCTGGTGCCCGAGAAAACCGCTGATCATGAGCTTCGGCGCGATGCTGTTCACGGGCTTCCTGGCTGCTTGCGGCAGCGGGGCCAAGCCGGAGGTCAGCACCGCCTCGGCGGGGCCCATCACGATCGGCGTGTCACTGTCCCTGACCGGATCTTCCGCGAACGACTTCTCGGCGGACGGCCAAGCGTTCGAGCGTGGCTACGAACTGTGGGCCAAGGACGTCAACGCGCACGGGGGGCTGCGTGGCCGCCCGGTCGAGCTGCGCATCCTCAATGACCGCAGTTCCCCTCAGCAGGTGGTCACGAACTACCAGACGCTGATCGGCGCCGATCACGTGAACCTGGTCTTCGGGCCGTTCTCCTCGGTCCTGACCACTCCGGCGTCGTCGGTCACTGCGCGCTACGGCATGGCGCTGGTCGAGGGGGCGGGCGGCGCGCCGTCCGTCTTCGACACGCCCTCCAACCAGGCTGATCATGACGTCTTCGACGTGAGCCTGCCGGTCGCGGACGAACTGGTCCCGTTCGTACGCTGGGTCGCCTCGTTGCCCCCGGGTCAACGGCCGAAGACCGCGGCCTATCCGATGGCCCAGGATCCGTTCGCCGACCCGCCGGTGCAACTGGCCCAGACCGAACTGGCTGCGCTCGGGGTCCAGACCGTCTACTCGCAGACCTTTCCGGAGCAGGAACCGGCGTACCGAGCGCCGGCGGGTCAGGTGGCCGGCCTCAAGCCGGATCTGGTGGTGCTGGGCTCAACCGACGTGCCGACGGTGGCCGACTTCATGCAGCAGTTCGAGCAGGCGCACTACACGCCGAAGCTGTTCATCGCCGCGGCCGGGCCGGACCAGGGGGCCGCGTTCACCTCCGCGGTCGGCACCGGCAACGCTGACGGGATGATGGTGCCTGACGGCTGGTACCCCGGATTCCGCAACGCGGCGAGCCAGAGCATGGTCAAGGAGTACGTCGCTCAGTACGGCGGCAGTACCTCCGGCGTCAACGCCGACGTGGCCGAGGCCTACTCGGTCGGCCAGGTGATGAGCCAGGCGGTGGCCGTCACCGGCGGTACCAACAACGCGAAGATCATCGCTTACCTGCACAGCGGGGTCACGCTGAACAGCGTGCAGGGTCCGGTGAAGTTCGACGCCCTGGGTGAAAACGGTGCCGCGGCGGCCTTCGTCTTCCAGTGGCAGGGCAGTGACTTCAGCCAGGTCCTGCCGTCCGGCGTCAGCGGGAGTAAATCGATCATTGCCGCCAAGCCAGCATGGAAAGAGGGATGACCGACGTGGCGCGCCGTAAGAGAGCAGCTGGAGTGCGCACCCGTAACGTCATCAAGCACGCCAGGAAATCGGCGCCCAGCCACCGGCCGAAATCACGGATGCTGACCATGCAGGACTGGCCGGTGTCCTTTCGGCTGCTGGCCGTGATCGTGGTGGCCCTGCTCATGGGCCTGGTGTTCGGCGGTCTGCGGGTGGCGGCGGCAGTGGACAGCGCAGCCGGGTTCGGCCGCGTGACCCAGCTCGCCACCCTGGGGCAGCAGGTCACCGGCCTGGTGCAGGCCCTGGAGGACGAGCGGGACGAGACGGCCGGCGTCATTCCCGCTGCTACCCCCCAGGCGGCGACCAAGGCCGTCCAGCACTGGTACGGCACGACCGACGCTGCGGCCGCCGAGGTCAGGAAGCTGGGAGACGGCATCGGCGGCGCCTTCCCGGCCAACATCCAGGAGCGGGTCGCCAACGTGCTCTCGGACATCTCTCATCTGGCCGAGCTGCGCAGCACGGCCCAGGCCAGCCAGTCCGCGCTGGCCGTGATCGCCGATTACTCCGCCCCCATCAGTGACCTGCTCTCCCTGAATGCCCAGATCGCGCAGGGCACCGCTGACTCCGGGCTCGCGAACGGGGTCCAGACGCTCAGCTCGCTGGCCATGGCCAAGGAAGAGGCCACCCAGCAGCGTGCCATCCTCTACAACGCACTGACTCAGCAGCTCTTCGCCGATGACGAGTTGCAGGCACTGACCACCGCGGAATCCGTGCAGGCGGCTGACCTGACCACGTTCAGCACGACCGCCACTCCGGCCGAGCAGCGCGCATTCCGGTCCACCGTGGCGGGCCCGCTGGTGAACCGGGCCGAGCTCATCGAAGAGTACGTGATCAGCGTCGGCAGCCTGGATACCAGTGCCCTGAACATCACTCCGCAAGCCGCGCCCCGTCAGTGGTACTCGGCTATGTCGGACACGGTCAGCAGGACTCAGACCACCGAGCTGGGGGTGGCCAGGGCCATCGTCGCGCGCAGCCGGTCGCTGCAGGGGGGCGCGGAGCGGTCCGCGCTCTTCAACGCCATCGTGACGGCTCTGATCCTGCTGCTGGTGCTGATCGCCGCGGCCTTCGTGGCCAGGTCCCTGGTGCTGCCGCTGCGTAAGCTGCGGAGTGGGGCACTGGATATCGCGACGGTGCAGCTGCCGGAGCGGGTCCGGCAGCTGGGGGAGGCCCTCGACCCGGCCGCGAACATGGAGGTGGCGCCGATCGCCGTGCTGTCCGCGGACGAGATCGGCCAGGTGGCCCGGGCGTTTGACCAGGTGCACGCGGAAGCGGTGCGGCTGGCCGGCAACGAGGCGGTACTGCGCGGCAGTTTCAATGCGATGTTCGTCAACCTGTCCCGGCGCAGCCAGTCGCTGATCGAGCGGCTGGCGCGCACGATCGACACCCTGGAGCAGACCGAGGACGATCCCGGTCGGCTGTCGGCTCTGTTCAACATGGACCACCTCGTCACCCGGATGCGCCGGAACTCCGAGAACCTGCTGGTGCTCGCGGGGCACGAGAGCGCCAGGAAGTGGAGTGAGCCGGTGCTGCTCGCAGACGTGGCGCAGGCCGCGACCGCCGAGATCGAGCAGTACCAGAGGGTGACGCTCACCATTCAGCCTGGCATCGCGGTCTCCGGGCAAGCGGTGTCCGATGTCGTTCACCTGCTGGCCGAGATCATCGAGAACGCCACGGTCTTTTCCTCCAAAGACACCATGGTGCGCATGTCATCCCAGCAGCTGACCAGCGGGGGCGTGCTGTTCGAGATCGGCGACGGCGGAGTTGGCGTCTCCCAGACCCGGCTGGCGGAGATGAATGAACGGCTGGACAACCCGCCGATCATTGACGAGTCGGTGGGCCGCCACATGGGGCTGTTCGCCGTGGCTCACCTGGCGGCCCGGCACGGAGTGCGGGTTCGCCTGCGGCCTGGCTCACCTCGCGGGCTGACCGTGCTGGTGTGGCTGCCGGACAACCTGGTCGAGCACGTGACCCGCTCGTACGCAGGACGGGTGCCGCCGTCGGCCGCGCGGGCAGATCTCCTGGCCAGGCGGACGAACGGCGGTCACGACCGCAGGCCGGGCACCGGTACCGACGGCCAGCTGACCGGCCGGCCGGACACCACCCCCGCCGCTCCGGCTCACGCGGTCACGCCCCAGCCGACGCAGGGCGGCGTGCCACTCACGTCGAGCTGGTTCCAGAGCCGCCTTCCGTCCGCCCCCATCCCTGGCCACGACCCAGGACCAGCGGTGCCCGGTCAGCAGGCCGGCGGGAACGAGCCAGCCCGGCCCGACCGCTGGGCCGAACAGCAGCACGCTAAGCGGATCCTCTCGGATCCGGTCCGTGGTGAACGGACGGTCGCCGGGATGCCGGTCCGTGTCCCGCGGGCCAATCTCATCCGCGGCTCCGCGAGCGGCGACCGCGGAGTGGGCAGTGGCGGCTCCGGGCGGCCGGGCGCCGGTCCGGAGGCGAAGGCACCGGCCACGCCGGTCCCGCCGGTCCCGAAGCGGTCACCTGAGGTGGCCCGCAGCCTGTTGAGCGGATTCCAGCGCGGAGCGAACCGGGCCGCGCAGCAGGCCCCTGCGCCCGGAGAAGGAGCAGATCATTGAGCGGCGTCTATCGCCCGGATCTCGGCTGGCTGGTCACCGACTTCGCCGAGCGTGTCGCGGATGTCGCGCACGCGGCCGTGATATCAGCCGACGGTGTGCCGCTGGCTTTGTCGGATGGGATTCCCGGCGATTCCGCTGAGTACTTCGCAGCCATCGCTTCGGGTCTGGTCAGCCTGATGGAGGGTGCAGCCCGGATCTTTCGAGCCGGTTCGCCCACCCGGGCTCTGGTGGAGATGGAAGGGGGGCTGATGCTGGTCATGGCGATCAGCGACGGCTCCAGCCTGACCGTCCTGGCCGCCCGGGAGGCCGATACGGAGCTGGTTTCCTATGAAATGACGCTTCTGACCGAGGCGGTCGGCGAGGTGCTGACGCCGGCGGCTCGCATCCAGCCGGGTGCCTGAGCCTTGGACGATCCTGCAAACGTGTGCATCAATGGGGTCATGGCGGACAGCAGGCTGGCGGCCGCGATCAGCCACTGGGCGCCCCGGTTCACCGCCGGCGGCGTCGACCCGGGCGATTTCAGCCGCATCACCTCGGCCCTGACCAGCTGGGACGGCTGGTGCGCGGCCTGGTGCCGGGCCGCGGCCGGGCACGAGCAGCTCGGGACCCGCGCCCTGGCCGAGGACCGCACCCGGTCCGCAGGCGGCCACCTGGCCCAGGCCGCGGTCTACTATCACTTCGCGAAGTTCCTGTTCGTCCAGGACATGGACCAGCTACGGGCCGCCCACCAGGCCGCGGTCAAGTGCCTGGACCTGGCGCTGCCGTACCTCGACCCACCCGGCACCCGGCTGGAGATCCCGTTCGGCGGCGCGGTCATCGCCGCCGTGCTGCGCAGGCCGCCGGGCCCCGGCCCCCATCCGGCGGTGGTGCTGATCCCCGGCCTGGACTCGGCCAAGGAGGAGTTCGGCCGGGTCGAGCAGGTGTTCCTGGACCGCGGCCTGGCCACGCTGTCGGTGGACGGCCCCGGCCAGGGTGAGGCCGAGTACGGCCTGCCCATCCGGCCCGACTGGGAGGTGCCGGGAACGGCGATCCTGGACGCGCTGATCGCCCAGCCCGGCATCGACCCGGACCGGATCGGCGTCTGGGGCGTGAGCCTGGGCGGCTACTACGCACCCCGGCTGGCCAGCGGGGATCCCCGGGTACGGGCCTGCATCGCGCTGTGCGGGCCGTACTGTCTCGGCGACCTCTGGGATCAGCTCCCGCAGCTGACCCGGGAGGCGTTCACCGTGCGGTCCGGCGCCCGGGACGAGCGGGATGCCGTGCGCCGGGCCCGGGAGCTGACCCTGGACGGCCGGACCAGCGACCTGACCCGGCCACTGCTGATCGTGGCCGGCCGCCAGGATCGCATCTTCCCCTGGCCGGACGCGGTTCGGCTGCGGGACAGCGTGCCGGGCCCGGCCGAGCTGCTGCTGCTCGAGGACGGCAACCACGGGTGCGCCAACGTGATCTACCGGCATCGCCCCTACAGCGCCGACTGGATGGCGCGCCAGCTGGCCGGGTGAGCCCGGGGTGAAGGTGCTCAAGCCACCGGCGCTCAGGGCCGGCGACACCATCGGGATCGTGTCGACGTCCTCGCCGGTGTCGCCGGCCGAGCTGGACCGCCTGGCCGGCTACCTGCGCGCCCGGGGCTACCAGGTCAAACTGGCCGCGGGGGTGACCGACCGGCTCGGGCACTTCGCCGGAACCCCCGAGCGGCGGGCGGCCGGGGTGATGGCCATGTTCGCCGACCCCGCGGTGGCCATGGTGCTGCCCGCCACCGGGGGCACCGGCTCGCACCAGCTGATCGACCGTCTCGATTACGACCTGATCCGGGCTCACCCGAAGCTGTTCGCCGGGTTCAGCAACCCGTCGGCGCTGAACAACTCGATGCTGGCCGCGGCGGGCCTGGCCACGCTGCACGGGGCGACCGGGTTCCAGTTCTTCCAGCTTGCCGTCGAGCCCGGCACCGAGCGGGCCTTCTGGGCCATGGTGTCCGGGCCGGTGGCGGGCACCGAGGTCGGCGGCCGCGGCTGGCGGGTGCACCGGCGGGGGAGCCCGGGCGGCACCGTGTCCGGGCCGGTGGTCGGGGGCAACCTGGGGGCCTGCTTCCCGCTGGTGGGGACGCGCTGGATGCCGTCCACGGCGGGCGCGATCCTGGTCCTGGAGGCCAGGTCGGCCACCTACGAGATGGTCGAGCTGACGCTGACCCAGCTGCGGCTGGCCGGGCTGCTGGACGACATCGCCGCGCTGGTCATCGGGGCCCCGGCCGACTGGGCGCCGGAGGACGCCCCCGACCGCGACGTGGACGAACTGGTCCTGCGGGCGGCCGGGGGCGGCTTCCCGGTCGTGACCAACGTGCCGTGCGGCCACCAGCCGCGGCGCATCCAGTTGCCGGTGGGGTGCCGGGTGGCACTGAACCTGGACGGAGATGTGCCCGTCCTTCGATATGAAGAGGACCTCGTGGCCGGCTGACAACGCCCAGAAATCTGGAAGTCTGCGCAGCGAGCGGTCACTGACGCCCGGGCTCGGTACGCTGGGCGCACACCGGGGGCATCACAGGGAAAGCGACATCATGAACGATTGGCCGCAGGGCTGGTATCGAGACGAACCCGGGTCGCGGGGCCCGGCGCGAGGCGGCCAGGGCGGTCAAGGCGGCCAGGGTGGCTGGGGCGCGGCGCCAGCGGACCCGTCGCGGCAGGCGGGGGCGAACTGGCCGCAGCAGCCGCCCGCGCAGGTGCCGTCCCGGCGCCAGGAGCCGGGCTGGGGCCCGCCGCCGGGCCGGTCCCCGGGCCGGGGCGGGCCGGGCGGCCGCCGCTGGCGGTTCTGGGGTCAGCCGGGCCGCCGGGGCCGCCGGGTCGCGCTGATCCTGGCCACGGTCGTGGTGGTCATCATCGCCGTGGTGGCCGGGTCGTACATCTGGCTGGACGGCAAGCTGAACCGGGCCGTCACCCTGCCCACCACCGCCGTCACCTCGTCCGGGACGAACTGGCTGATCACCGGCTCGGACACCCGGTCGGGCCTGTCCCGCACCCAGAAGGCCCAACTGCACGTCGGGTCGGCCACCGACTTGAACTCCGACTCAGTGATGCTCCTGCACATGGGTGGCCCGCAGCCGGTGCTGATCAGCATCCCGCGCGACTCCTACGTGGAGATCCCCGGCCACGGCATGAACAAGATCAACGCGGCGCTGGGCATCGGTGGCCCGCCCCTGCTGGTCCAGACCGTGGAGAACGCCACCGGGCTCAAGATCGACCACTACATGGGCATCGGGTTCGAAGGCCTGGTCGACGTGACCAACAAGGTCGGCGGGGTCTACATCTGCCTCAAGCAGCCGGTACAGGACACGAACTCGTGGGTCAACCTCAAGGCGGGCTGCCAGACGCTGAACGGCACCCAGGCGCTGGAGTTCGTCCGCGACCGGCACTCGTTCGCCACCGGTGACCTGCAGCGGGTCCAGGACCAGCGGGCCTTCCTCAAGGCCCTGCTGAGCAAGGCGACCAGCCCGGGCGTGTTCCTGAACCCGTTCAAGGCGCTGCCGTTCGGCTCCAGCGCGGCCGGCTCGGTCTCGGTCGACCAGGGCACCCACCTGTACGACCTGATCAAGGCCGGGCTGGCCCTGCGCGGCCCGGAGACCGGCACGGTGCCGATCGCCACCGCGGCCCTCCCGACTTCGGCGGGTGAGGCCGTGGAGTGGGACCACACCAAGGCGCTCGAGCTGTTCAACGCGCTCAAGAACAACCAGGCCGTGCCGGCGGACCTGCTCAGCGGCACCGCCACCGGCTGAGCCGGCGCCGGGCCGCTGACCACCCGCGGCGCCAGGCCACGCCGGCCGGCGGGCGGGATTTTCGCGCGTCGCTATGTCCGCATTGGTGGGATTTGCGGCATTCGTGCCCTGGAACCGGGTAACCCGTCGCTGACAGTTCTTGACACTTACGGCCATCCGGCTCAGTGTGTTCGTTATCGCGTGCTCGATGTGAGCGCTCGGCGCTCATATGAGCTTGCTAAGAAAGGCGCGGAACCGAGGACGTAGCCGCCGGACGACGGGAAGCGACGATGACTCGACGACGAGACATGCGATCGGTGATCGGCCCACGGCCGGCCTCGGCGACGGTCAGCCGGCGGGCCTTCCTGGCCGGGTCGGCGGGCGGCGCGGCCCTGGCCCTGGCCGGCTGCGCCACAGGGACCGACCAGCTGTTCTCCGGGGGCGGCTCCGGCACCCGGATCACCGTGGCCATCGTGTCCAACTCCCAGATGCAGGACGCGATCAGCCTGTCCGACCTGTTCACCCGCGACCACCCCGGCGTGCACCTCGACTTCGTGTCGCTGCCAGAGAACGAGGCCCGGGCCAAGATCACCGCCGACGTGTCCACCCAGGGCGGCGAGTTCGACGTGGTGATGATCAGCAACTACGAGACGCCGATGTGGTCGGCCAACGGGTGGCTGGTCAACCTGCAGCCCTACATCGACAACACCCCCGGCTACGACGCGCAGGACTTCCTGCCCCAGCTGCGGGCCAC
>DASXMW010000114.1:0-37292 GCA_036495425.1 Streptosporangiaceae bacterium
CACGCCGTCACCGTGGCCGCCGACGTCGAGCAGCCCGAGGAGATCGACAAGCTCTTCGAGGCCGCCGCGGCCGCCTACGGCCGCCTGGACTTCTTCGTCTCCAACGCCGCCGCCAGCTCGTTCAAGCCGATCATGGAGCTCAAGCAGCACCACCTGGACCGCTCCTACGCCATGAACGTGCGGGCCTTCGTGCTCGGCGCCCAGCGGGCCGTGCCGCTGATGGACCAGGGCGGCCGGATCGTCGTGCTGTCCAGCTACGGCAGCATCCGCGCCTACCCGACCTACGCCAACCTGGGCGCGGGCAAGGCCGCGGTCGAGGCCTGGGTCCGCTACATGGCCGCCGAGTTCGCCCCGCGCGGGATCAACGTCAACGGGGTCAACGGCGGCATCATCGAGTCCGACTCCTCGGACTACTTCTACAACGTGCCCGGCATGGCCCCGATGGACTCCGTGCTGAACAAGATCCCCAAGCGGCGCAAGGGCACCGTGCAGGAGGTCGCCGACGCGGTCGAGTTCCTGCTCTCCGGGGCGTCGGCCTACATCACCGGCCAGACCCTGGTCGTAGACGGCGGCCTGTCCGTCGTGGCCCCGCCGTTCCCGGAGGACCTGACCCCGCCGCTGTCCAGCATCTACGAGTTATTACCGGCCCCTTACCAGGAGCCACATTCCTGAGCCCGGCCGGCCCGTGGTCCGTAAGACAGAGGCGTAGGGGAGCGCCCACTGATCACGGAGGAACACTGTGACCCAGGAATCCCAGCCGGTCTGCCCCCGGCGTGCCGCGCTGGCCGGAATCGGCCTGGCCGGGCTGGCCGTGACCGTGGCCGCCTGTGGCGGGAGCAGCGGCTCGTCCGCGAGTGATTCCATGAGCGGCGGCTCAGGCTCCGGCGGGTCCGGGTCCGGCGGTTCGGGCATGGCCAGCTCCGGCTCGTCCCCGTCGGCGGGCATGGGCAGCAGCGCCCTCGGCGCCGCCAGCGAGGTCCCGGTCGGCGGCGGCAAGATCTTCACCGCGGCCAAGATCGTGGTGACCCAGCCCTCGGCCGGCGACTACAAGGCCTTCAGCGCCGTCTGCACACACGCCCAGTGCATCGTCGACCAGGTCGCCGACGGCACGATCGACTGCCCCTGCCACGGCAGCAAATTCAGCGCCAAGGACGGCAGCGTGGTCACCGGCCCCGCCACCAACCCCCTGCCCGCCCAGAAGATCTCGGTCACCTCCGGCAAGATCTCCCTCGCCTAACCCCAGAACCGCCCCCGCCCCACCCCTCCAGCCCCACCCCGACCGGTCCACCCTCCAGCCCCACCCCGACCGGCCTGCCCGCCAGACCCGACCCCCCAGGGCGGCCCGCCCTAGCCGCCCGTCCCGGTGCCCGGGGCTGCTCCCGCTTCAGCCCCGGGCACCACCCCGGCCCCGCGCCCCGGGCCCGCCACCACCCACCTGATAACAGCAAGAAGTTCCCGCCACCGGCTCGCCAGCCTCGATGGTCCCGCCCGCCCGAGCCCCGCCCTGCGCCGGAGCCCCGGCCTGCCCAGCCGCCCGTCCCGGTGCCCGGGCCTGCTGCCGCTTCAGCCCCGGGCACCCCCGGCCCCGCCGCCACCCACCCTGATAACAGCAAGAAGTCTTGCCCAGGCCCGTCAGGCTCATTCGTCCCGTTCGCCCCACCCGGGCCCACGACCAGGCTTCGGCCCTGGCCCGGGCCCGTCCGCCCCACCCTCCACCCGGGCCCGGGCCCACCGGGCGCCCCTACCCCCCGCCTCCCTCCCCGTTCAGCAGTTCAGCGGCCCCGGCCCTCACTTACGACCCTGCCGCCGCGCGGGTCCCAGTTACGTGTGCAGAACCCACTACGTGGAGCAAAGTCAGCGCTATTCACTGAATACGCTCCATTGAAGCCGGGGTCCCGCTGACGGCGCCCTTCATCCCGTCACTCCCGCCACCTACATCCCACGAGCCCCTGGCCAGGTCACCTTCGGTGGGGTTCCCGGCTCCAGGATGGAAGAAGCCCAAGGGCAAGATGATGCCGCAGCAACCGATGTCCGCGGCCCGGCGAACCCCGGCGTCCGGCGTCGGCGAACCACGGCGTCCGCGCCCCGAGGAACCCGCGCGCCCGGCGACCCGCGCACCCGTCGGCTCCGGGGTTTCGCGCACGGTCGCTGCACAATCAAATGCTCTGTGCATCCGCACATGCAGTGCGATATCATGGGCGCCGTCTGGCAAACGGTTGCAACCGTCGAGGGGGACGAGGAGGACCCGGCGATGGACATCGGCATCCTGGTGACCATCCGCTCACTCCTGCCCAACCTGGCCCCGGTCGAGCGCCGGGTCGCCCAGGCGGTCCTCGACGACCCCGGCGGCGCGGCGCGGATGTCGATCTCGGAACTGTCCCGGTCGTGTGGAACGTCGGCCACGACCGTCGTCCGGTTCTGCCGGGCCATCGGGTTGCGCGGTTACCCCGAACTGCGGCTGGCCCTGGCGGCCGCGGTGGCCTCCGACGACGGCGGCGCGGTCGCGGTGGCGGCCCGGGACATCAGCCCCGGGGACGACGCCGCGCTGATCGCCAAGAAGATCGCCTACGCCGACGCGGCCGCGGTCACCGACACCGCCAACCACCTGGACCCGGCGGTCCTTGTTAACGTTGTCAACGCGCTGGCCACGGCCACCCGCATCGACATCTACGGGGTCGGGGCCAGCGGTTACGTGGGCCTGGACCTGCAGCAGAAGCTACAGCGCATCGGGCGCCCCGCGTTCGCCTGGCCGGATCCGCACATGGCCATCACCTCGGCCGCGCTGCGCGGCAAGGGCGACGTGGCCGTGGGTTTGTCCCACACCGGCACCACCGTGGACACCATCGACGCGCTGAAGCTGGCTCAGGACAACGGCGCGGTCACCGCGGCCGTGACCAACTTCCCGTGGTCGCCGATCACCGAGGCCGCCGACTTCGTCCTGCTCACCGCGGCCCGCGAGACCGCGTTCCGGTCCGGCGCCATGACCAGCCGGATCGCCCAGCTCACCGTGGTCGACTGCCTGTTCGTGGTGCTGGCCCAGCGGGACCTGCCCGCCACCCAGGCCGCGCTGGAGCGGACCTACACGGTGGCCCAGGCCAAGCGGACCCGCCGCGGCCGGCGGCCCGCGGGACGGTAGCGGCGGCTCACCGGCGGGTAACCGCAGGGTGATGGCCAGCCGGCTTTCAGTAAACGCGGGGACGTAACCGAGCGGTAATGTGACCTGGGCCCCGGTCCGGGCCAAGTTGCCAGAATCCGGCTGGGCACTCGGGTAACGTCGATTCGCGTGTCCAGTGCCACAACGCGGTTGGTGACCGAGCCAGCGTCCCCCGAACCCGTGCCCGCCCCGCCCAAGGGCCGCCGGCTGGCGTGGCTCGACGCGATGCGCGGATTCGCCGCTCTGTGCGTGGTGTTCGATCACATGGGCGGCCTGGTCCTGCAGCGGCCGCACGATCTCGTCTACCGCGTGCTGGACACCGGCCAGTACGGCGTATTCGTGTTCTTCCTGGTCAGCGGCTACATCATCCCGGCCTCGCTGGAGCGCAAGGGCAGCGTCCGCGGCTTCTGGGTGAGCCGGGTGTTCCGGCTGTACCCGCTGTACATCGTGGCCATCGCGCTGTCGCTGCTGGCCTTCAAGACTGGCTTTGGCGCTCTCCACGGAGCGGAGCACGCGCCCAAGACCTGGATCTACTCGGTGCCGTTCATGATGTCGAACATGCTCGACGGCACCAACGTGCCCAACGTGATCTGGACCCTCTCCTTCGAGATGGTCTTCTACCTGCTGCTGACCGCGCTGTTCACCTTCCGGGCCCACCGCCCCAGCGGCGCCTACGCACTGACCGCGGCCGGGGCCGCGCTGGCCGTGGGCGGCCTGCTGCCCAACTCGGCCCTGAACCACCTGCACGTGCTCGGCCACTGGACCGGTGACCGCCGGATCGCGATCCTGGCCGGCGCCGGGATCCTCATCGGCCTGGCCCTGGCCGTCACCGGCCGGGCCCGGCTCCGCGCGGTCGGCGTGATCATGGCCGCCGGCACCGGCCTGGTCCTGCTGCTGTTCAACACCAGTTACCCGGGTCCCTGCACGGGCCTGGTCATCCTGGCCCTGATGTTCACCGGGACCATGCTGTACCGGGCCGAGCAGGGTCAGCTGGCCTGGAAGCACGCGCTGACGATCGCGGCCGGGGTGTTCGTCCTGGCCGCCGCGGCCGGCCTGTGGCACGGCCCGGGCGGGTGGACCCCCGGGAACATGACCCAGTACCGCATCCAGTGGATGGCCTGCCTGGTGCTGGCGGGGGCGACGTTCGCGCTCGGCATGGCCGTGCGCCACAAGAAGGTGCCCGGCTGGCTGGCCTGGCTGGGCCTGGTCAGCTACTCGGTCTACCTGCTGCACCCGATCATTCTCAACGCCTACCGGTCCATCGACGCCTTCCGCCAGCCGCACCCGTTCCCCATCCAGGTGCTGCTGGCGGCCGGCATCCTGGCCGTGGTGCTGATCTGCTCGGCGGCCACGTACTACCTGGTCGAGTCCCCGATGCAGAAGTGGGGGCACAGGACGTCCCGGTTCCTGCAGGCCCGCTTCGGCCCCGACACCATCCCGGCCGGGCCGGTGGTCACCGCGCCGGACGCCCCGGCGGTTCCGGCCGAAATGCCGCCAGAGCCTGCACCGCAGGCAGCACGGCGGGTGGCTGGCCGCTAACCTGGACGTTCGTGGCAGGAACAACGGGGCCCACGTCGCTCTACCGCAAGGTGGCCGACGATCTCCGGGCGGCGATCGTGGCGGGCGAGTATCCGGCGGGCACCCGGCTGCCCTCCGAGAGTGACCTGGCCGACCGGTATTCGGTGTCGCGGGGCACCATCAGGCAGGCGTTCGCGGCGCTGCGGGCGGACGGGGTGATCGCTTCCCGGCGCGGGGCGCGCCGGATCGTGCTGGGCGGCCCGCAGCTGCAGAGCTTCGGCGAGCTGGCCAGCTTCTCCCGCTGGGCCCACGCCATCGGCGAGGTGCCCTCGGGCCGGGTGGTGGCCCTGGACCGGCGCGAGGCCAAGCCGTCCGAGGCCGACCAGCTGGCGCTGGTCCCCGGCACCCGCGTCTACCACCTGACCCGGGTCCGGCTGCTGTCCGGCCGCCCGGTGATGATCGAGCGCACCGCGTTCCCGGAGCGGGTCGGTGCCCTGGTGGCCGGGATCGACCTGGACCACGAGTCGATCTACGAGCGGCTCGGGGAGCTCGGCGTGGTCTTCGCCGACGCCGAACACGTCATCGACTCGGTGCCCGCCACCGCCGACGATGCCCGGCTGCTGGCCACCCGGCCCCGGGTTCCGCTGCTGCGCGAACGGCGCCGCACCACCGACCCGGCCGGCGTCCCGATCGAGTGGTCCGAGGACCGCTACCTGGGCAGCGAGGTCGCGTTCACAGTGCACAACTCGGTCGCGGTCAGCGCCCTGACCCGCCTGCCGTCCGGCGAATCAGGCTCCTGAGCAACGGCTCGAAGTGCCCGAACTCCGGGGTGGGCGCGTCCGGGTCCTTGGCCTCCTCGTCCCAGCGCCGCACGGCCACCGCCGCCTGCGCGTGCGGCAGCGCCTCGAACGCGGCCACCTCGGCCCCGTTCATCGGGCCGCCCTGGACCAACAGCGTGTACACCGACGCCGCCGACAGCTTGGCGTAGTAGCCGGGCTCGACCGCGCACAGGTACCGCTTGGCCGCCACGTGCAGCCGGACCGGCTCGGTGACGTCCTCGCCGAACCACTGGGCCAGCCAGGCCGCCCCGGCCTCGCCGTGCCGGTTGTCGGTGCCGGTCATCAGCTCCCGCCCGCTGACGGTCCGGCCGCAGATGTGCCCCACGTCGTGCAGGAGCGCGGCCGCCACCTGCGCGGCCGGCGCGCCCGCGGCCTCGGCCAGCGCGCCCGCCTGCCGCATGTGCACGGCCACGCTCACCTCTTCGCCCAGGTGGTCCTGGGCGCCCTCACCCGCGAACAGCTCACCGATCTCGTCCACCGGGCCCGTCATCGGGCCACCTCCTCACGGGCCAGGGCCACCGCCCGCTCCGGCCGGGCCAGCAGGGCCGCCCAGCGCCGGTAGGCGGCGTAGAACGCGGCCAGCTCGCCGGCCGGCCCGCGCAGCGCCTGGGTGCTCCGGTTGTTGAACCGCACCCCGCGAATCCGCCCGTTGGCGCTGAGCTCCGCGAACCCGTCCACCAGCAGGGTGTCCCCGCCGTCGGCGGTGCTGGCGTGGCAGTGCAGCAACTGGACCGTGGGCACCGGATCCCGGTACGGGTTGTCGGTGTGCGGGCTGAGCGCCAGCCCGGTGGAAGCCAGGTTGGCCGGGCTGGCCTCCACCCGCACGTCGAACACCCGCCCGTAGTTCGTCTCGCGCACGTAGCCGAAGGTGCCCGCCACCGTGGCCACCATGCCGGTCCGGACCGGTCCGGCCAGCTCGGCCAGCCGGTCCCGGCCGAACCGTGACTGGTGCCCGTCCGGGCATGGGCAGTTGTCCCGGAGCCACACCGCTGGCCAGTCCCGCACGTCCATGCGCGCCTCTCACCCAGCCTTAGATATTATCGAAGGTCAGTAAGTTGGCTATACAAGTTTGTACATGACTATACTAGTTGTCGGCACCCGGTCCCATCAGCCTGGGAGAGGTATTCCCCAGGTCCTGGCGGGCTCGTGTCGGGAGCCTGACGACGGGAGGGCGCGGGGATGAACGACGGCACCGTGGTCATCGTGGGGGGCGGCATCCTGGGCACCATGCACGCGGTGTCGGCTCGCCAGCGCGGCCTCCGCGTCGTCCACCTCGAGCGCGAGCTGACCGGCCGCGGCGCCAGCGTGCGAAACTTCGGCCTGGTCTGGGTCAGCGGCCGCGCGCCCGGCCCCGAGCTGGACCTGGCCCTGCGGGCCCGGCGGCGCTGGGCCGAGGTGACCGCGGACGTGCCCGAGGTGGGCTTCCGGCCCGCGGGCTCGCTGACCCTGGCCGCCGGCGAGACCGAGCTGAGCCTGCTCAAGGAGGCCTCGGGCCGGCCGGACGCGGCCGCCCGCGGCTTCGAGGTGCTGGACCCGGCGGCCGCCCGCGAGGTCAACCCGGCCCTGCGCGGCGACTTCGCCGGCGCCCTGCACTGCACCCAGGACGCCATCGTCGAGCCCCGGGCCGCCGCCGCCGCCCTGCGCGACCACCTGGCCCGGTCCTCCGGTTACACCTGGCTCCCGGGCCGGGAGGCGGTCGCGGTGGCCCCGGGCAGTGTCCGCGACCACACCGGGCGGTGGCACCGCGGCGACCTGGTGGTGGTGTGCCCGGGCGCGGCCCACACCGGCCTGGCCGGACCGCACCTGGCCGGATACCCCGAGCCCCCGCTGCGCCGGGTCCGCCTGCAGATGCTGCAGACCCGCCCGTTCCCGGGCCAGGTCACCACCTCGGTGGCCGACGGCGACTCGATGCGCTACTACCCGGCCTTCGACCTGCCCGGGCGCCGGGCGCTGCCGCCGCAGCCACCGGTGGCGGCCCGCAACCGGGCCCAGTTGCTGCTGGTCCAGCGGCGCGACGGCAGCCTGACCATCGGCGACACCCACGAGTACGACGAGCCGTTCGGGTTCGACGTCGACGAGGACGCCTACGATCACCTGCGGGCCCGGGCCGAGCACCTGCTGGGCACGGCCCTGCCCCCGGCCCAGCGCCGCTGGGCCGGCGTCTACAGTCAGGTCACCACCGACGAGCTCTACCACCGATCGGAGCTGGAACCGGGTGTGGTCCTGGTCACCGGGCCCGGCGGCCGCGGCATGACCTGCTCGCCCGCTATCGCGGAGGAGACGTTCGCATGAGGTTCAGCAGTGCTGGTTTTACCCGGGCCGGCTACACCATCGCCTGCCTGGACATGGCGGGCACCACCGTGGCCGACGACGGCGTGGTCATGGACGCCTTCGAGACCGCCATCAGCAACCGCGGCCTGTCCGCCGACGGCTACCAGCAGGCCATGAAGGACGTCCGGGCCACCATGGGCCAGTCCAAGATCGAGGTGTTCCGCGGCATCCTGGGCGACGAGGACGCGGCCCTGGACGCCAACCAGGCCTTCGAGAACCATTACGAGCGCGCGGTCCGGGCCGGCGCGGTCGCGCCGCTGCCGGGCGCGGTCGAGGCCATCGGCACCCTGCGCGCGGCCGGGCTCAAGGTCTGCCTGCTGACCGGGTTCTCGCCGTCGACCCGGGACGCGCTGCTGGACGCCCTGGACTGGCACCCCCTCATCGACCTGGCCCTGTCACCGGCCGACGCGGGCCGCGGCCGCCCCTGGCCGGACCTGCCGCTGACCGCGCTGCTGCGGCTGGGCGGCGGGGCGGTCAGCGAGCTGGCCACCGTGGGCGACACCCGCAGCGACATCGAGTCCGGCCTGCGGGCCGGGGCCGGCCTGGTGGCCGGGGTGCTGACCGGCGGGACACCCGCCGAGGAACTCCGGGCGGCCGGGGCCACGCACGTGCTGGACAGCGTGGCCGGCCTGCCCGCCCTGCTCAGCCAGTAGGCCCGAAGCGTTCGACCCGTATCTGACCCGCCGCGACCCCGGCCTCTTCCAGCACGGAGGTGGCTCCGTCCGCGAACCGGGCCGATCCGCAGATGAACCCGCCCGGCTCGGCCCCCAGGCCGGCCAGGCCCGCCGCGGTCAGATCGGCCGCGGTCAGCCGTCCGGCCGGGCGCGGCCAGCCCGGGGGAGTGCCCCGGGTGTAAACCACCGTGGTCTGCGGCCCGGGCAGCTCGTCCGCGAACCACAGGTCGCCGGGCCGGCGCACCGACACCACCAGCCGCAGCATGCCTTCCCGGCCCTCGCGCCGGGCCAGCCGCAGCATGGCCATCAGCGGTACCACCCCGGAGCCGCCGCCGACCAGCAGGGCCGGGGTGTCGCCGCGCCACACGAACCAGCCGCCGATCGGCCCGCGGACCTGAAGCTCGTCGCCGACCGCCACCACGTCGTGCAGGAACGACGACACCTCGCCGTCCGGCAGCCGCTCCACGGTCAGCTCGATCGAGTCCGACGGGCCGGAGGCCGCCGGGGCCGAGCCCACCGAGTACGACCGCTGGGCCACGTAGCCGTCCGGCGCGGTCAGCCGCACGATGAAGTGCTGCCCGGCCAGGTACGGCACCGGCGTCGGCAGCTGCAGCTGGAACGTCTTGGCCGTCGCCGTCTCCCGCCGGATCCCGCTCACCGTGGCCATCTGCCACGGACCCGGCCGGGGGAACGCGCCCGCCGCCCCGCCCAGCTGCCACGGGCCGCCCACCGCGCCGGGGCCGGCCACCGCGCCGGGGCCGTTCAGCTGCCCCGGGCCACCCAACTGACCCGGGCCCTCCAGCTGTCCCGGGTCGCTCAGCTGTCCCATCAGTCCCCCTGGTACCGCTGCTCTTTCCACGGATCACCGCGGTCGTGGTAGCCGTTCTGCTCCCAGAACCCGGGCTGGTCGTGGTCCAGCAGTTCCAGGCCGGAGACCCACTTGGCGCTCTTCCAGAAGTACAGGTGCGGCACCAGCAGCCGGGCCGGGCCGCCGTGCTCCCGGGCCAGCGGCCGCCCGTCGTACTCCCACACCACCCAGGCCTTGCCCCCGGTCACGTCGTCCAGGGGGAGGTTCGTGGTGTACCCGGTGGTCGAGTGGGCCAGCACGTAGCTCGCCGACGGCAGCGGCCGGGCCGCGGCCAGCAGCGTGTCCACCGAGACCCCGCTGAAGCTGACCCCGAGCTTGGACCAGGTGGTGACGCAGTGGATGTCGCCCATGAACTGCGACCGGGGCAGGGCCATGATCTCGGCCCAGCTCCACGACACCTTCTCCTCGACCAGGCCTTCGACCGTGAACGACCAGGTGTCGGTGGACAGCCGGGGCGTCGCCTCGGCGGTCAGCACCGGCCAGTCGCTGCCGACGTCGTACTGGCCCGGCGGCAGCCGCGGATCCCGCGCCCGGCGCCCACTGAAACCCCGCGTAAACGTCATGCCGGAATGATCTCACCCGTGTCCAGCCCGCCACATCGTCAACCCCGCTAAACCCGGGTGGCCGCTGTCACCTCACCGTGCCAAGCTGGGCCCCATGAGCGGGGACACCGAACGGGACGGTGTGGCACTGACCCACCTGGACCAGCCGCTGTTCGACGGGGCGGACGCCAGCAAGCAGGACCTGATCGACTACCTGGACGCGGTGCGGACCCGGATCCTGCCCGTGCTGCGGGACCGGCCGCTCTCGGTTATGCGGATCCGGCCCGGCCAGGAGCCGTTCGTGCAGAAGAACCTGCCCAAGTACGCCCCGGACTGGATACCGACGGCCAAGGTGTGGGCCGACGCGTCCCGGCGGACCGTCACCTACCCGCTGGCCAACGACTGGCGGACGCTGCTGTGGTTCGCCAACCAGCGGGCCATCGAGTACCACCCGGCCCTGGCCGTGGTCGGCCACCAGGACCGGCCCACCCACCTGATCCTGGACATCGACCCGCCCGCGGGGGACGATTTCACGCCGGTGGTCCGGGCCGCCCACCTGGTCCGGCGGGCCCTGGCCGACCTGGGCCTGGCCGGGGCGGTGAAGACCAGCGGGTCCAAGGGCGTGCACATCTTCGTCCCGCTGGACGGGGCGGCGACCATGTTCGAGGTGGCCGCGGCGACCCGGGCCATCGGGGTCCGGACCGAGCGGCTGGACCCGGGCCTGGCCACCACCGCCTTCATCCGCGAGGACCGGGCGGGCAAGGTGTTCATCGACTCCACCCGGGCCGGCGGCGTGACCGTGGCCGCCGCCTACAGCCCGCGGATCCGGCCCGGCCTCACCGTGTCCTTCCCGGTCCCCTGGGACGACCTGGACCAGGTCACCCCGCGCGACTTCACCATCGGGACCGTCCCTGACCTGCTGGGCGACCACGACCCGTGGGCCACCCTGATGCCGCCGCCGCAGCACCTGGACCCCGGGCTGATCGAGGAGGGCCACGCCATCCCGATCGCCCGGGTCCAGGCCATGCACGAGGGCAAGCGCCGCAAGAGGGCCCGCGAGACCGCCACCGACGCCACCGCCACCGACGCCAGCGCCGAAACCTGACCCCTACCAGCGGCGCCCGGTCACCAGCACCTCGGCCTCGGCTACCGACACCCGCACCGACGTGCCCGGGGCCAGCGCGGCCGACTCCGGGCTGGGCACGTCCACCTGCACGGCCACGTCCCCGGACAGCAGCGCGTGGACCCGGGTGATCGAGCCCAGGAACGTCGCGATGGTGACGATGCCGTTGCCGTGGGGCTGGGCCGCGATGCGCAGTTCCTCGGGCCGGATGAGCACGTCCAGCGGGCCGTCCGGGCGGTCGCCCTTGATCGGCAGCGTGCTGTCCAGCACCCGGACCCGGCCGTCGCCCTCGAGCTCGCCCGGGATCCGGTTCATGGTGCCCCCAGCAGCGAATATGAGGCTGCCGGCCGCGGCCGTGGCCACGACCGCATACTTTGCGCCAAAAATTCCCTTCCAGACCCGCCGTGCGGGGCGAAAGCCAGCCGAATATGGCTCGAACGGACCACATCATGGCTAGGCAAGTTGGCCTGGGAGTAACGCGACAGTGGCCGGTCCAGAGCTGGCCGGTGACCGCTGACCGGCCAGCACCTTGCCCGGGGCGTGGTAGATCCGCCGCCCGTTCAGGGGCGGCTCGGGCTCGCTCTGGTACCGCCAGTCGTAGAACCGGCTGCCGATCGGGAACGTGAGCGCGGCCGGCATGTGGATGAACACGTCCCACCGGTAGTCGGGCCGCCCGGCCTCCAGCACCAGCACCCGGGCCCGGGGGCCATCCGGGGCCGACAGCCGGCTGGCCAGGGCGCTGCCGGCCGATCCGCCGCCAACGATGATGAAGTCGTACGTCCCGGCCATGCGGTGCCTTTCCGTAACCGGCCCTGACCGGCCCGAACCGGCCCTATCCGGCGAGAACCTCCAGGATCTGCTCCCCGTACTTTGACAGCTTGGCCTCGCCCACGCCACTGACGCCGGACAGGCCGCCCAGGTCGGCGGGCTGCTGGCTGGCGATCTCCCGCAGCGTCTTGTCCTGGAAGATCACGTACGCGGGCACTCCCTGCTCCCGGGCCTGCCCGGCCCGCCACTCCCGCAGCCGCTCGAAGATCTTGGTCTCCTCCGGGCCCAGATCCTCGGTCACGCTGACCGGCCGCGGCTTGCGGGCGGCCCGGACCCGCTCCGGCTCGCGCCGGAACATGATGTTGTCCCGCTGCCGCCGCAGCACCGCCGCGCTGTCCGGGGTCAGGATCAGCACCCCGTAGTCGCCCTCCACCCCGAGCAGGCCCTGGGCCAGCAGTTGCCGGGCCACCCCGCGCCACTCGGTGTCGCGCAGGTCCTCGCCGACCCCGAACACGGTCAGCTCGTCGTGCCGGTTCTCGGCCACCTTGGGGGTCCGCTTGCCGGTCAGGATGTCGATCACGTGCCCGGCCCCGAACTTCTGCCCGCGCTCGCTGCCCAGCCGGTAGATCGCCGACAGGAACTTCTGGGCCGCGATCGTGCCGTCCCACACCTGGGGCGGGGTCAGGCAGGTGTCGCAGTTCCCGCACCCCTCGTGGGTCGCGGGTTCGCCGAAGTAGGCCAGCATCTGCTTGCGGCGGCAGGTGGCGGTCTCGCACAGGGCCAGCATGGCGTCCAGGTGCACGGCCAGCCGCCGCCGGTGCACCTCGTCGCCGGGGGAGGTGTCGATCATCCGCCGCTGCTGGACCACGTCGGTCAGGCCGTAGGCCAGCCAGGCCACCGACGGCAGGCCGTCCCGGCCGGCCCGCCCGGTCTCCTGGTAGTAGCCCTCGACCGAGCGCGGCATGTCCAGGTGGGCCACGAACCGGACGTCGGGCTTGTCGATGCCCATGCCGAACGCGATCGTGGCCACCATGACCAGCCCGTCCTCGCGCAGGAACCGGGCCTGGTTGGCCGCGCGCACGCCGGCGTCCAGCCCGGCGTGGTAGGGCAGCGCCTGGATGCCCTCGGCGGTCAGGAACTCGGCCGTCTTCTCCACCGAGTTCCGGGACAGGCAGTACACGATGCCGGCGCCCCCGCGCATCTCCGAGCGGAGCAGGTCCAGCAGCTGGCGGCGGGGCTCGTTCTTCTGCACGATCCGGTAGCTGATGTTGGGCCGGTCGAAGCTGGCCACGAACTGCCTGGCGTCTTCCAGCTTGAGCCTGGTCGCGATCTCGGCCCGGGTGGCCTGGGTCGCGGTGGCGGTCAGCGCGATCCGCGGCACGTCCGGCCAGCGCTCGTGCAGCATCGACAGCTCGAGGTAGTCGGGCCGGAAGTCGTGCCCCCACTGGGCCACGCAGTGGGCCTCGTCGATGGCGAACAGCGAGATCTTGGCCCGGTCCAGCAGCCGCACCGCGGACTCGGTCTTGAGCCGCTCCGGGGCCAGGTAGAGCAGGTCCAGCTCCCCGTTGAGCAGCGCGGTCTCGGTGGCCCGCCGCTGGGCCGGGTCCTGGGTCGAGTTCAGGAAGCCGGCCCGCACCCCCAGCGCGGTCAGCGCGTCCACCTGGTCCTGCATCAGCGCGATGAGCGGGGAGATGACCACGCCGGTGCCCGCCCGGACCAGGGCCGGGATCTGATAGCACAGCGACTTGCCGCCGCCGGTCGGCATCAGGACGAGCGCGTCGCCCCCGCCGGTCACGTGGTCGATGATGTCTTCCTGCGGCCCGCGGAACGACTCATAGCCGAAGACCCGCTGCAGGACGTCCACTGCTGCCACGCCCGCGATCCTACGGCCCCCCACCGTCAGTGGAGCTAATCTGGCCGTGTGAGCGACAGCGTCACCCGGGTCCGCGAGATCTGCCTCGCCCTGCCCGAAGCGGCCGAGAAGTCCTTCGGTGGTCACACCTCGCCCGCCTTCCGGGTCCGGGACAAGCTGTTCGTCATGGTCAGCGAGGACCAGACCTCGATGACGTTCAAGGCCGCCCCCGGTGTCCAGGAAGCCCTGGTCGGCGACGACCCGGAACGCTTCTACGTGCCCCCCTACGTCGGGTCCAAGGGCTGGGTCGGCGTCCGGCTCGACACCGACCACGACTGGGACGAACTGGGTGAGCTGCTCCGGGACAGCTACCGGCTGATCGCGCCCAAGCGCCTGGCCGCCCAGGTGTGAAGGGGCGGGTCCGAGCCGTGCTGTTCGCCCACGACACCACCGCGGGCCTGATCCTGGCCACCGACCTGGTCAACACCTGGCGCGACGGCGAGGACCACCTGCCCGGCGTGCCCGCCCTGGACGCCTTCCTGGCCGGGCACCACGTCTCCGGGGCTTCGGCCGACCCGGACGGCCTGGCCGCGGTCCGGGCCCTGCGCCCGCGGCTGCGCGAGGCCTGGCAGGCGGCCACCCCCGAGGAACTGGCCGCCACCGTCAACCGGCTGCTGCGCGAGTCCGACGCCCGCCCCTGGATCGTCGACCACGGCGGCGGCTGGGGCTGGCACCTGCACGTCACCGAGCCCGCGGCCCCGCTGGCCCACCGCATCGGCGCCCAGACCGGCTTCGCCCTGGCCGACCTGATCCGCCTGCGTGAAACCGAACGCCTCCGCGTCTGCGACGCCACCGGCTGCGATGCCGTGCTCATCGACCTGTCCCGCAACCGCTCTCGCCGCTACTGCGACACCGGCAACTGCGGCAACCGCCAGCACGTCGCCGCCTACCGCGCCCGCCAGCGCGCCAGCTGACCGGCCCGCACCCCTTGCCGTGGCTTGTCCTCGCGGTGTACACATGGATAATCGTTCATTGTTTACAAGAATCGGTTGGCGGTCACCGAACGGTCCCGGGTGGACCTGACCGTCATCGTGGTCTGAAGGAGGAGCCGTGCTCACCTTCGGGGCGGTCAACCAGTGATCCGGCCCGCCCGGCCGGTCCGGCCCGCGCGGCCCGGATCCGCGCTCACGCCGCCAGGCCGCAAGTCGCTCGGTGACGACGTCGCCGACCGCCTGCGCGAGGCCATCCTGCACGGCGAACTGAACGCCGGGCAGCGCCTGCGGGAGGAAGAACTGGCCGCCCGCCTCCAGGTCAGCCGGGGTCCGGTGCGGGACGCGTTCGGCACCCTGGAACGCGAGGGCCTGATCCGCTCGTCCCGCCACCGGGGCGTCACGGTGGTGGAGCTGACCCTGCGCGACCTGCACGAGATCTACACCCTGCGCTCGGCCCTGGAGCCGCTCGCGGTCAGCCTGGCCATCCGGCGTGGTACCGAGGCCGACCTGGCCGCGATCGAGTCGGCTCTGGACGAGTTCACCCGGGGGCTGAAACCCCGGATCAGCGAGCGCACCGCCGCCGATCTGGACGTGCAGTTCCACGACTCCATCTACCGGGCGGCCCGGCACGAGCGCCTGTACCGGACCTGGTCCCAGATCCGGATGCCCGCCTACTGGTTCATGCTGTCCCGCAACGTGGCCAGCGCGCGCTGGCGGGCCGAGACGGCCAGCGGCCACACCCTGATCGTGGCCACCATCCGCGACGGCGACCAGGACGTGGCCCGCGAGGCGACCAGCGAGCACATCCGGACCGGCTTCAGCCGCATCGAAGCCAGTTATCTGCTGGCGTTCCCGGGCCGGCAGGGCCTGGACGGCCGGGACAGCCACGACGGAGGCGGCCACCTGTGAGCACCCCCGGCCCCCGGCCGCCGGTGGCCCTGGTCACCGGGGCCGCGGGCGGGATCGGGCGGGCCGCCGCCCTGCTGCTGGCCCGCCGCGGCTTCACCGTGGTCGGCCTGGACCTCGGCGACGCCGGCGACCTCCAGGCCGAACTGCGCGACCAGCAGCCCGCCAGCGAGGTGCTGCGCGGCGACGTCAGCTCGGCCGCGCCGGTCGCGGCGGCCGTGGACCGGGCCGCCGCCCTGGGCCCGCTCACCACCCTGGTCAACTGCGCCGCCATCCTGACCTGCCACGACGTGGCCAGCACCGACGAGGACGAGTGGGACCGGGTCTTCGCCGTCAACGTCAAGGGCACCTACCTGACCTGCCGGTCGGCGGTCCCGCGGCTGCGCGCGGCGGGCGGCGGCTGCATCGTCAACCTGTCCTCGGTGCACGCCCTGGCCACCGTGCCGCACCTGGCCGCCTACGCGGCCAGCAAGGGCGCGGTGCTGGCCCTGTCCCGGCAGATGGCCATCGACTACGCGGCCGACGGCATCCGGGTCGTGCCGCTGATCGTGGGCAGCGTCGACACCGGGATGTCCCGGCAGCACGCGCTGGCCCAGGGCCTGCCGCCCGGGCACGCCGAGCCGGGCCGCCGCGAGCTGGGCCGGATGGCCGAGCCGGCCGAGGTGGCCCAGGTCATCGCCTACCTGGCCTCGGCCGAGGCGGGCTTCATCACCGGTTCGCCGGTGGTCGCGGACGGCGGCATGCTCACCCGCCTGTGACCCGTGCCTGTGATCTGGCCCGGAGGAAGCCCGTGCTCTTCTGGGCGCTGGGCAGCACCGGCGCCCCGATACCGCCGGCCTGTTCACCGAGGTCACCGGCCTGCTCGGGACCCGGTTCTTCGAGCCCGAGCAATTTCCATATATCGAAGGTTGGTCCCGCGACTGGACGAGCAGTGCGGGCTACCGCGGCCAGAACCCCAACATGCACCTGGCCGAGGCGTTCATGGCCGCGTCCGGGGCCACCGGCGACCCGGCCGCCGGGCCCGGCGCCCCCCTGGCCTCAGGAGCGCGCCGGTCCCCGCGGGTCCCGGCCGCCCCATGGGTCGTAGTCGACCTCCAGCTCCTCCTGCTCCGGCCGCTCGCCCTCGGGCACGTGCTGGAGGTTCAGCCGGATCCGGGTCCAGGTCGAACTGCGGCCGCGCATCGAGTCGACCAGGACGTCGGCCGGGGCCAGGTGCGGCCAGACGGCGGGATGGCGTTCCTTCCAGCGTTCGAAGCCGGCCATGGCTTCGTCCTTGGTCTGGGCCCGGGCGATCTCGATCAGCGGCATCTTGGACTGGCGGCGGCCGGCCGGATTCGGCGCCCGCCCGGCGGCTTTCGCCTCCGCCCCGGAGCCCTCATCAGCCCCGGCGGCCTCAGCTTCCCCGGAGCCCTCATCAGCCTTGGCTTTCTTTCCCCCCGACCGCCGCTTGGAAGGCTGAACCCGGGGCGCCTCGCCCGCCTGCCGGACAAAATGCGGCGGCCACGGCGCGTCCGGCAGCCCGGCCGCCTCGTCCCGCTCGGCCAGCTCGAGCAGGGACGCGATCGACCCGACCGCTTCGTCCATGCCCGCCCACGGGTCGCCCACCGCCGCGAACCGTTCCGGCACGGTGTCCATGGTGAACGCGGCCGGATCGCAACCGGGCACTTCGTCCCAGGTCAGCGGGGTCGATACCCGGGCGTCGGGCAGCGGCCGGACCGAGTAGGCCGACGCGATGGTGCGGTCCTTGGCGTTCTGGTTGTAGTCGACGAAGACTCCGTGCCGCTCTTCCTTCCACCATTTGCTGGTGGCGATGCCGGGGGCGCGGCGCTCGATCTCCCGGGCCAGCGCGACCGCGGCCCGGCGCACGTCGGTGAACACCCACCGTGGCTCGATGCGGCAGTAGATGTGGAATCCCCGTGACCCCGACGTCTTGGGCCAGGCGGCCAGCCCGTAGTCTTCGAGCACGGCCCTGGCCACCAGGGCCACGTCCATGATCTGAGCCCATTCGATGCCCGGCACCGGGTCCAGGTCGACCCGCAGCTCGTCGGGGTGGTCCAGGTCGCTGGCCCGGATCGGGTGCGGGTTGAGGTCGATGCAGCCCAGGTTGATCACCCAGGCCAGAGCGGCCGCGTCCTCGACCACGACCTCGCTGGCGGTCCGGCCGGACGGGAACTTCAGCTCCACGGTCCTGATGAAGTCCGGCCGCTTGTCCGGGGCCCGCTTCTGAAAGAAGGCCGGGCCCTCGGCTCCGTTCACGAACCGCTTCAGCGCCATCGGCCGCCCGGCCACCCCGCGCACCGCTCCGTCCGCCACCGACAGGTAGTAGCGGACCAGATCCAGCTTGGTCCGGCCGTCCCGCGGGAAGAACACCTTGCCCGGATTGGTCACGGTGATTTCCCGGCCTGCTACTTCGACTACCTCAGCCTTTGCCCCCGGCATGGTGGCTACATTACGTGGCAGGATGCCAGAGTGCCTACCCACGTCGCCCTGCTGCGAGGCATCAACGTCGGCGGCCACAACCGGGTGCCAATGCCTGAGCTGCGGGCGCTGATGACCGAGCTTGGGCACACCGACGTGGCCACCTACATCCAGAGCGGCAACGCGGTCTTCACCAGCCAGGATGCCGATACCGGCCAGCTCGCCGACGAGCTGGAGCAGGCCATCGCCGGTCGGCTCGACGTCAGCTGCGGGGTGGTCGTGATCACCCGGGACGAGCTCCAGCAGGTCATCGACGACAACCCGTTCCCGGCCGAGGACAACCCCAAGGCGTTGCACGCGGTGTTCCGCCGGGCCGAGCTAACCGAAGCCGAGCGGGCCCAGGTGACCGAGGCGCAGGGGCGCGCCCAGGCCAAGGGCTGCGAGGACGAGGCGTTCATCGTGGGCCGGACCATGTTCCTGCACACCCCGAACGGACTGGGCCGCAGCGAGCTGTCGGCCCAGTTGTCCCGCACCGCCGCGTCCAAGACCGGCACCGCCCGCAACTGGGCCACCGTGCACAAGCTCCGTGCCATGCTCGACGCCTGACCGGCCGGCACGGCTGACTGAGGTCGGCCACCCCTCTCGTGATCTTGAATGTCGGGACTTGTGCGTATCAAGCGTGGTCTTTTGGCGGACAGTGTTGACAACGCTCCCGGGTCGTTCGAGACTCAATGCGCGAAGGAAAAGGGTTTCTCCAAATGTGAGCGCTAACAACGAGCGCGCGCACGCGGACCCGCGGACACGCGGATTCGCAGGCACGCGGAGACGCGAACTCGCGAACTCGCGAACAAGCGGGACTCGCGAACTCGCGGACTCGCGGACTCGAACTGGCGGGCTCGCACACGCGGACTCGCGAGCCCGCGCGACGCGGGGAAACGCCCGAACTCACTCGCGCTGGGTCCGGCCGGGCCCGGTCACGCTGGCAACGTCGGGAGCGGATTCATGGGCGAAGGCACGGGAATGCACAGGAAGATCTCCCGGCGGGACGCGCTGCGGCTGAGCGCGCTGGCCGCGGCGGCGCCGTCGGTGGCGGGGCTGTTCCCGGGCACCGCTCACGGCGCGACGGTCCCCGCCGCCAAGCCGGGGCTGGCGGGCCCGGCGGTCCCGCCCGGCTCGGTCCCGCCCGGCCCGCCGGTCCCCAGCAGCTGGGTGGTCAAGGACTTCGACCTCGACCAGGTGACCCTGGGCCAGAGCATTTTCTCGGCCCACCGGGATCTGATGCTGAAGTTCGCCAGCAGCTACCCGGCTGACAACATGCTGTACAACTTCCGGGCCAACGCCGGGCTGCCCAACCCGGCCGGGGCCAAGCCGGTCGGCGGCTGGGACACCCCGGACGGGAACCTGCGCGGGCACTCCACCGGGCACTTCATGACCCTGCTGGCCCAGGCCTACGCGGGCGGCGGCGGTGAGGCCTACAAGAGCGAGCTCGACTACATCGTGTCCGCGCTCGGCGAGTGCCAGGACGCGCTGAACGCGATGGTCGGCCAGCCCGCGCCGCCGCCCCCGCCGGTGAGCTGGGTGTCCGGGAAGTTCGGCAACGCCGTCAAGCTCAGCGGCAACGGCCAGTACGTGTCGCTGCCCGCCGGCATCGTCAGCTCGCTGACCGACTTCACCGTGGCCTGCTGGGTCAACCCGGCCGCCGTCACCACCTGGTCGCGGATCTTCGACTTCGGCACCGGGACGACCAGCTACATGTTCCTGGCCGCCAGCGCCGGTTCCGGGCCCAGGTTCTCGATCACCACCAGCGGCAGCGGCGGCGAGCAGCGGCTCAACACGACCACCAAGCTGCCCGCTGGGCAGTGGTCGCACGTCGCGGTCACCCTGTCCGGCGGCACGGCCACCCTGTACGTCAACGGGACGGCCGTGGCCAGCAACAGCGGCGTGACGCTGACACCGTCCAGCCTCGGCTCCACCGGCAACAACTGGATCGGCCGGTCGCAGTTCGGCGACCCCGACCTGAACGCCGCGGTGGACGAGTTCCAGATCTATGATCACGCCCTCACCGCGGCCGAGGTCCAGTCCCTGACCGCCAGCGCCGGCGGGTCGCCGGGCGGCGGCAACGTGGCCTGGTACCACTTCGACGAGACCAGCGGCAGCACCGTCGCCGACTCCTCCGGCCACAGCCGGGACGCCACCGCGGTCACCACCAGCACCGGCGCGCCGGGCCCGAGCCACGCGGGATACCTGGCCGCCTACCCCGAGACCCAGTTCATCCTGCTGGAGCAGTACGCGACCTACCCGACCATCTGGGCTCCCTGGTACACGTGCCACATGATCATGCGGGGGCTGCTCGACGCCTACCGGCTGACCGGGAACGAGCAGGCGCTGCCGATCGTGCTCGGCATGGCCGACTGGGCCTACAGCCGGCTGGGCCACCTGCCCCGGGAACAGCTCGACAACATGTGGAAGATCTACATCGCGGGCGAATACAACGCGATGCCGGTGGTCCTGGCCGAGCTGTACGCCATGACCGGCAACAAGAACTATCTGGTCACGGCCGAGTGCTTCGTCAACACCTACCTGTTCGCGGACGCCGTCAGCAACCAGGACACCCTCGACGGCGAGCACGCCAACCAGCACATCCCGCAGTACCAGGGCTACCTGCGGATCTATGAATACGCCCGGCAGGTCGACTACTACACCCGGCCCGACTACTACACGGCGGCGGCCAACTTCTGGGACATGGTGGTGCCCCACCGCATCTACGTCGACGGCGGCATGGCCGGATCGGGCGAGATATTCGGCGCGCGGGACGTCATCGCGGGCTCGATCGAGGCCGCCAACGCCGAGGGCTGCCCGCTCTACAACATGCTCAAGCTGAGCCGGAGCCTGTTCTTCCACGATCCGGACCCGAAGTACATGCAGTACTTCGAGCGCGGCCTCTACGGCCAGATCATCTCCCGGCGGCAGAACGCCAGCAGCGCCACTGATCCCCTGGTCACCTACTTCCTGCCGGTGGACCCGGGCGCGGTCCGGGACTACGCGGGCAACCTGGGCGACTGCGACGGCGGCACCGGGCCGGAGGACCACACCAAGTTCCAGGAGTCGATCTACTTCCGCTCGGTGGACGACTCGGTCCTCTACGTGAACCTCTACATGGCCTCCACCTTGCACTGGCCGGAGCGGGGCTTCACCATCGAGCAGACCACCGACTACCCGACCGATCCCTCGGGCCAGGTCCGGCTGACCGTGCAGGGCCGGGGCCGCCTGGAGATCAAGCTCCGCGTCCCGTACTGGGTCCGCGACGGCTTCACGGTGCGGGTCAACGGGGTCAGGCAGCGGCTCAGCAGTGTGGCCGGCCGCTACGTTTCGCTGACCCGGGAATGGTCCCCCGGCGACACCGTCCAGCTGTCGATGCCGTTCAGCCTGCGCATGGAGCGGACGCTGGACCAGCCGCAGACCCAGACCATCGCCTACGGCCCGATCCCGCTGGTCGCCCAGAGCGCCGACCAGGACTACCTGGAGCTCAGCTTCTTCAAGGACTTCACGCTGTCCGGCGACCTCACCCACGCGATCAAGCCCGCGGGCGCGCCGATGACGTTCACCACCAACGGTTACACGCTGGTGCCGTTCTACAACGACGACACCAGCCCGTACCACGTCTACTTCCACCGGTCCGAGCCGGAGATCGTGTTCGGCTCGGTGGACTCGGGCGTGGCCAACGTCCAGCGCAGCGACGGCCTGTCCTTCCTGGACCTGGTCTGGGAACAGGCCCCGTTCGCCAGCCGCGGCCAGTTCCGCAAGGCCGTCGCCGCGACCGCGTCGGAGTTTGTCAAGGCGGCCCTGCTGACGGCGGCTCAGCAAGGCCAGATCGTGAGCGCGGCCGCCCGCGCCCAGCTCAACCCCTGACCGGCCGGGCCATGCCCCCGGGTTTGTGGTCAATAAACGTCGTCATCACGACAGAAATCGACCACTTTTCTGGCTCCTGACCTGCCCCGCAGGCCCGGGGGTGCCCGGCGGCCAGGCCCGGGGGCACCCGACGGCCAGGCCCCGGGGTGCCCGGGGGGCCAGGCCCGGGTGCGCCCGGGGGCCCATGAGCCCGCGCGGCTCGTGGGCCGCCCGGCGGCCCGTGCGCCCGGCGCACCCGCGCCCCATCGCGGCGAGGACGCCCACAATGGATCGCAGCCGTCCGGCTCAGGAAACCTGTCCCAGGCCTCCGGACCCCCGGGCTCGCCGCTTGCGCCGCGGCCCGGGCCGGGTCGGCGTGGTGTCGCCGAGCAGAATCTCGTTCGAGCCCGGCCCCGAACCGCTCCCGGCCGCCGGCGGCAGGCCGTGCCGCAGGTAGTGGTCGAGGATCTTCTCGATGACCAGGCTGAGCGAGCTGCCCTCGCCTTCGGCCTGGCGGTGCGCGGCCGACCGGAGGGCCTGGTCGACCTTGACCGTCAGGTGCGGCCGCCGCCCGCTGGCCGACGCGGGGCGGCGGCGCGGGAAGGCCGACGGCGGCGGCATGGTCGGGACCGCGACCCGGACGCCGTCCGGGACCGGCTGCCGGACCCGGGCCTGCACGGCCTGGCGGCTGATGCCGAGCGCGTCGGCCAGCGGGCGCAGCGGCCAGCCCACCTCGTGCAGCCGGGCCAGGGTGGCCGACAGCCGGTCGCTCTGGCCGGACTTGCGCAGGTCACGCAGGTACGACGCCACCGGGTCGGGCAGCTCCAGGTCACTGACGCTGGCCACCGCCGTCGAGGCCCGCCCCCCAGCCGACGCAACAGAACCAGCGCCCCCAATCCCCCCACCAGCCCCAGCGCCCCCAGACCCCCCACCAGCCCCAGGACCCGCAGCCCCACCAGCCCTACCAGGCCCGCCAGTCCCGGCACCCGCGGCAGCCCCATTGTCGGCGCCCGGTGCCCCCGAGACCCACGTGCTGCGCCGCACGTACAACTGAAGGCCGAGGATCACGACCTCCGACATCGTGCGGCCCTCACCCGCCAGCCGGACCGCCAGGCGCTGCCGGAACTCCCGGTCCAGCCGGAACGTCAGCAGCAGCCGGCTCCCGGGCGCCCGGCGCCTCTAGGTCACCCCGCGGTTTCCCGCTCCACCGCCGGGACGCTGGTCAGCTCGTGCAGGGCCCGGGTGTCGGCTTCGAGCAGCTCCAGGTACCCCGCGGTCTCGGCCGCCCGCCGGGCCGCGTCCCAGCCGAGCAGGTCGCCCATGATGTCGGTCACCGGGCCGACCGCCTCGGCGCCCTGGGCCCCGGTCTCGATGAACAGCCGCACCCGGCGGACCAGCACGTCCTCCACGTGCAGGGCGCCCTCGTGGGTGACCGCGTAGGCCACCTCGGCCCGCAGGTACGGGTGGCCGTCGGCCAGCGGCCGGGCCAGTGACGGGTCGTCCCGGGTCAGCTCCAGGACCTCCTCGGTCAGGGTCCCGTACCGGTCGAGCAGGTGCTCCACGGCCTCGCCGGGCAGCCCGTAGTCCTCGGCCAGCCGCTCGGCCTCGGCGGCCGCGGCGGCCAGCCCGTCCGCGCCGAGCAGGGGCAGCTGGTCGGTGACCGAAGCCGGTACCCAGCGCCCGTAGTCGGCCACGGCCGCGTCGACCACGTCCCGGGCCATCAGCCGGTAGGTGGTGAACTTGCCGCCCGCGATGCTGGCCAGCCCGGGCACCGGGGTGTCGACCACGTGCTCGCGGGACAGCTTGGTGGTCGGCTTGGAGTCGTCCGCCGCGACCAGCGGCCGCAGCCCGGCGTAGACCCCGAGCACGTCGGCCCGGGTCAGTGGCCGGGCCAGGATCCGGTTGGCGTGCTCCAGGATGTAGTCGATGTCCTCGCTGGTGGCGGTGGGCTCGGCCCGGTCCCCGGTCCAGTCGGTGTCGGTGGTGCCGACGATCCAGCGCTGGCCCAACGGGATGATGAACAGCACGCTCTTCTCGGTGCGCAGGATGATCCCGGTGTCGGACCGGATCGCCTCGTAGGGCAGCACCAGGTGCACGCCCTTGGACATCCGCACCTTGTAGCCGGCCTGGATGCCGCCCAGCTCGTGGACCAGGTCGGTCCAGACCCCGGCGCACAGCACGACCCGCTTGGCCCGCACGTCGAACTCGCGGCCGCTTTCCTCGTCGTGGACCCGGGCTCCGACCACCCTGCCTTCGATATCGGCGGAACCCTCCCGCAGCAGTTGCCGGGCACTGACCTGGTTGGCGATCAGCGCACCGTGCGCGGCCGCGGTCCGGGCCACGGTCACCGTGTAGCGGGCGTCGTCGGTCTGGGCGTCGTAGTAGAGCAGGGCCCCGGCCAGGCCGGACGGCGTCAGGCCGGGTGCCATCCGCAGCGCGCCGCGCACGGTCAGGTGCCGGTGGTGCGGCACCGGCCGCTTGGTGCCCTCCATGGCGTCGTACAGCACCAGCCCGGCCCCGACGTAGGGCCGCTCCAGCACCTTGCGGTGCAGCGGGTACAGGAACGACACCGGCTTGACCAGGTGCGGGGCCAGCTTGGCGACCAGCAGGTCGCGCTCGCGCAGCGCCTCCCAGACCAGCTTGAAGTCGAACTGCTCGAGGTAGCGCAGGCCGCCGTGGATGAGCTTGCTGGAGCGGCTGGACGTGCCGGAGGCCAGGTCGCGTGCTTCCACCAGCGCGACCCGCAGGCCGCGGGAGGCCGCGTCCAGGGCGGCGCCCGCCCCGGTGATGCCGCCGCCGATCACGAGCACGTCGAACTCGGTGCTGGCCAGGCGGTCGAGGAGGGCGGCGCGGTCGCGGGCATCCAGCTTGCCGTTTTTGGGCATCAGCGGTGCCTTCTTCCTAAAGCCCCGGAGGCGTACTTTCAAAGTTGATCAGGCATGGACTTTCGTTCATCGTCCTGCCTACAGTGTATGTACATCGTCAACCTCACGCGTTTGACCCGGTAACAGCACGAAGCACGCCCTGACCCCGCGCTCAGCGGAGTCGACGACGCCGTCGGCCAGAAGGGAGTAGGCGTGGTTGGCAGACCGAGAAATCCTGGCCTTCCGGGCGCACGCCAGGCGCCGGCCACGGAAGTCCCTTCGCCGGAACTGTTGCCGGCCCTTCGTTAGGGACGTACGTTGCCCTTGGGGCCCAATGATCATGTCGTTACAGCCGAGTAGTCGGGTTACAACCGAATAATCCCGTTGTAGCCGCCAGCGCTGATGCGGCTGGCTAAGGGAGTCGTGATGTCTGACATAACCCCGTTGATGGCAAGAGGCGAAGGCCGCACGATCGGGCGCATCAGTGGCCTGTGGGGCGAGCTGATGGCCGAGTTCCTCGGCACGTTCATCATCATCGCGTTCGGTGACGGTTGTGTGGCCATGGCCGTCGCGGCCCTGCCCGGTTCGGGACGCGCCGCGACGGCGACCACGATCTTCCTGGCCGCGGGCGACTGGCTGCTGATCGCGTTCGGCTGGTGCTTCGCGGTCGCGTTCGCGGTGTGGGTGGCCGGCGGTGTCAGCGGAGCGCACCTCAATCCGGCCGTCACGCTGGCCTTCGCCGTCCGGCGCAAGTTCCCCTGGCGCAAGGTCGGGCCGTACTGGTTCGCGCAGGTGTTCGGCGCCTTTGTCGGCGCCGCCCTCGTGTACATGGTCTACGAGTCCGCGATCAACGCCTTCAACCTGGCGGCGAAAACCCCGAAAGGCTCGGGCCACGCGCTGGCCACCTACTCGATCTTCGCCACGTTCCCCGCGCCCTACTTCCACGGCTCGACCGTCGGCCCGCTGATCGACCAGATCGTCGGCACGGCGTTCCTGGTCATGTTCGTGGTGGCGATCATCGACGCCCGGAACACGGCGGTCGGCTCGAACCTCGCCCCGCTGATCATCGGCTTCATCGTGGCCGCCATCGGAATCTCCTACGGCGCCAACGCCGGCTACGCCATCAACCCGGCCCGTGACTTCGGGCCCCGGCTCTTCGCCTGGATCGCGGGCTGGGGAAGGGTGGCCCTACCCGGGTCCTACCGTGCGATCGGGTTCCACTTCAGTAACTACTTCTGGATACCCATCGTGGGGCCGTTGATCGGTGGCGTCATCGGCGTCATCCTCTACGACCTGTTCATCGGGGACGTGCTGTACGCGCGGCTGAAGATGACCGAACAGGTCGCGGGCCCGATCGAGGAGTCACCGCCGACGGCCACCGAAAAGTCCGCCCCCGGCGCCTAACCGCCGCCTGGCGATCGACCCCCAGATTCATAAAGGAGACCAGCGATGGCCGATTTCGTGGCAGCGGTGGACCAGGGCACGACCAGTACGCGATGCATGATCTTCGACCACGGCGGCAACGAGATCGGCCGCCACCAGCTCGAGCACAACCAGATCCTGCCCCAGTCCGGCTGGGTCGAGCACGACCCGGTGGAGATCTGGGAGCGGACCTCCTCGGTCATCCAGACCGCGCTCAACAACAAGAACCTGTCCGCCTCCGACCTGAACAGCTTCGGCATCACCAACCAGCGTGAGACCACGCTGATCTGGAACCGGCACACCGGGCGGCCCTACTACAACGCGATCGTCTGGCAGGACACCCGGACCGACCGGATCGCCTCCGAACTGGAGCGCTCCGGCGCCGGTGAAGTGATCCGGTACAAGGCCGGGCTGCCCCCGGCCACCTACTTCTCCGGCGGCAAGATCAAGTGGCTGCTGGACAACGTGGACGGGCTGCGGGCCGACGCCGAGAAGGGCGACGCGATCTTCGGCAACACCGACGCCTGGGTGCTGTGGAACCTGACCGGCGGCACCGACGGCGGCGTGCACATCACCGACGTGACCAACGCCAGCCGGACCATGCTGATGAACCTGGAGACGCTGGACTGGGACGACGAGCTGCTCGGCTTCCTGGGTGTGCCCCGGGCCATGCTGCCCGAGATCCGGCCCAGCTCGTCGCCGGAGCCCTACGGCACCACCCGGGCCAACGGCCCGGTCCACGGCGAGATCCCGATCACCGGCATCCTCGGCGACCAGCAGGCCGCCACCGTGGGCCAGGTCTGCTTCAGCCCCGGTGACGCCAAGAACACCTACGGCACCGGCAACTTCCTGATCCTGAACACCGGCACCGAGCTGATCCGGTCCAAGGCCGGGCTGCTGACCACCCCGGCCTACAAGTTCGGTGACGACCCGGTGGTGTACGCGCTGGAAGGCTCGATCGCGGTGACCGGCTCGGCCGTGCAGTGGCTGCGCGACCAGCTCGGCATCATCAGCGGCGCGGCCGAGAGCGAGAGCCTGGCCCGGCAGGTCGAGGACACGGGCGGCATCTACTTCGTGCCCGCGTTCTCCGGCCTGTTCGCGCCCTACTGGCGGTCCGACGCCCGCGGCGCCATCGTCGGCCTGTCCCGGTTCAACACCAACGCCCACCTGGCCCGGGCCACGCTGGAGGCCATCTGCTACCAGAGCCGCGACGTGGTCGAAGCCGGCGAGCAGGACTCCGGCGTGCACCTGGACGTGCTCAAGGTCGACGGCGGCGTCACCGCCAACAACCTGGCCATGCAGCTGCAGGCCGACATCCTGGGCGTGCCGGTCAGCCGGCCGGTGGTGGCCGAGACCACCGCGCTCGGCGCCGCCTACGCGGCCGGGCTGGCCACCGGGTTCTGGCGCGACACCGAGGAGCTCAAGGCCAACTGGAACGAGTCCAAGCGCTGGCAGCCCGAGTGGTCCGAGCAGCAGCGCGAGGACGGCTACGCGGGCTGGAAGAAGGCCGTGCAGCGCACCCTGGACTGGGTGGACGTCGGCTAGCTCCGGTGGGCGAGGCCGGGCCTAGCTCAGGATCTCGCCCAGGTTGAAGTTGACCGGTTCCTCCAGCTGGTCGTACGTGCACGACTGGGGGAGCCGGTCCGGGCGCCAGCGCACGAACTGGGCGGTGTGGCGGAAGCGCACGCCCTCCATGTGGTCGTAGCGGACCTCCACCACCCGCTCCGGCCGCAGCGGCACGAACGACAGGTCCTTGCCCGCGTTCCACCGGCTGGTCTCGGCCTTGCGCGGGGTGCGCTGGCCCTCGTCCTGCCGCTGCCAGTTCCACGGGTGCTCGTCGAAGCTGGTCACGAACGGCTGCAGCTCGGTCATCAGCTCCCGGCGGCGCTCCATCGGGAACGCCCCGACCACGCCCACGCTGGCCAGGTTGCCGTCCGCGGTGTACAGGCCGAGCAGCAGCGAGCCGACCGCGTCCGGCCCGCTCTTGTGGACCCGGTAGCCGGCCACCACGCAGTCGGCGGTGCGCTCGTGCTTGATCTTGAACATGGTCCGCTTGTCCTCGACGTAGGGGCCGTCCAGCTTCTTGGCCACCACCCCGTCCAGGCCCGCCCCCTCGAACTGGCCGAACCAGTTCTGGGCGGTGTCCCGGTCCCGGGTCGCCGGGGTCAGGTGCACCGACTTCCCGGCCCCGGACAGAGCCTTCACGAGCGCGTCCCGCCGGGCCGAGAACGGCTCCTCGGTCAGGTTGACGTCGCCCACGGCCAGCATGTCGAAACACACCAGGTGGGCCGGGGTCTGCTCGGCCAGCAGGTTGATCCGGCTCGCGGCCGGGTGGATGCGCTGCAGCAGGGCTTCGAAGTCCAGCCGCCGCCCCTCCCCGTCCGGGATCACGATCTCCCCGTCGATCACGCACCGGGCCGGCAGCTCGGCCTTGATCGCGGCCACCAGCTCCGGGAAGTACCGGGTCATCGGCCGCTCGTTGCGGCTGCCGATCTCCACCTCGTCGCCGTCACGGAAGATGATCGCGCGGAAGCCGTCCCACTTGGGCTCGAAGCTGAACGGCCCGTCGGGTATGTCAGCCACCGACTTGGCCAGCATCGGCGCGATCGGCGGGTTCACCGGAAGATCCATGCCACCATCATCTACCAGGGGAATGACAGTGCTAGCAATGACTGGGAGACCACGATGGGCGGAGTACGGCGGGTCGTCCCGCTGACGTTGGGCTGGGAGGACCTGCCGCGGGGCGTGTCGATCCACGGCGACACGTCCGGGGAGCTGCTGCGTGAGCCGGTTCCCGGGGTGCTGCTGCTGTGCGACGGCGGCTGGCTGCTGCTGGACACCGGCTTCAACACCGCGCTGATCCGTGACCCCGCCCTGCGCCGCCGTTTCCACGGTGACCCGCTGGTCCAGCCGGTCCTGCCCGGCCCCGGCGAGCCGCTGGAGGAGGCCCTGGCCGCGGTGGGGGTGGACCTGGCCGGCGTGCACGCGGTGGCAGTGAGCCACCTGCACAACGACCACGCGGGCGGCCTCAAGCATTTCGCGGGCCGGGTCCCCGTGCACGTCCAGCGGCGCGAGCTGTCCTACGGCCTGAACAACACGACCGGCCCGGAGGAGAACGGCATCTTCCGCGTCGACTACGACGATCCCCGCCTGGATTGGCGCCAGGCCGACGGTGACACCGAGATCGCCCCCGGCGTCACCGCGATCCTGACCGCGGGCCACACCCCCGGCCACCAGAGCTTCATCGTCGACCTGGACCCGTCGGTGGGTGGCGGCGGCATCGTCTTCGCCTTCGACGCCGCCGACCTCACCGAAAATATCGAGCAGGAACTGCCGGTCGGCGGCTTCATCGACGTCGAGCCCGAGGTCACCGTGGCCGCGATCCGCAAGCTGAAGTCCCTGGCCGCCGACCGCGGTTACCGCGTCGTCCCCGGCCACGACCCCGTCGCCTGGCCCGCCCTCACCGAGGAACTGGCCACCCGCTGGCCCGCCAGCGCCGCTCACTAGCCCGCCAGCCTCCCTGGCCTTACTGGCCGCCTTTCCCGGGGAGGGCACGTATTTACCGTGACCGGCCAGCACCGGCCGTACTCCGGTTCCCGCTCCGGTACCGGCCGCTCCCACCGCACCGCCGCACCATTACCCGTCCCGGCCGGCCTCGCCCCGGACGACACCGCCTCCCGCCCCAGCCGTCCCGGACGCCCCGCGGGTCACGGCCCGATTCCAGGCGATTGCGCATTTACCCCGAAAAGAGTGGGGGTGAATGCGCATTCGCCCCCAAACCGAGCCCGCGCCCGCTGACGCCCCGCACCCGCCCTCCGCCCCGGCATCACCGGTCAGAGCGCGGAGCCACACCAGCCCCAAGCCTGCGTTTACCGGGTCGATATGACCCAGAAATCACCCTGTGATGGGTGTTAAAGGTGGCCATGAATGCGAGGTTTCATTGTGATCTGAGTTACAGGAATGCCCGTTAATCTCCTAGTTCACCTGAAATGCCTGCTTGGACCTGCACACCATGCTCCGGATGCCTCACCAAAGGAGCACACGTGTCAATCCGACATAAGGCAGGCACCATCGCCGGAACGATGGCCGTCCTCTCGATCGCGCTCACCGGCATGGCCAACGCCCAGACCCCGTCCTTCAACCAGCGGGCGGCGGGCTACGTGGAAACCTTCATGGGCCCGCACTACCGCTACGGCGGCAGTTCCCCGTCGACCGGGTTCGACTGCAGCGGGCTCACCCAGTACGTGTACAAGCACCTCGGCAAGTCGATTCCGCGCACGGCCGAGGAGCAGTACGAGCACTTCAAGCGCATCAGCCGCAGCCAGGCCTGGGGCGGCGATCTCGTGTTCTTCCACGAGACGTCGAGCCCGAGCAGCCCCGTGTACCACGTCGGCGTCTACGAGGGCAGCAATCACATGGTGTCGGCGGCCAACTCGTCCGAGGGCATCGTCTGGCAGACGATCTGGTCCTCCGACGTCACGTTCGGGACCATCACCCACTGACCCGGGACGGCGCCTGAGCGCCCGGCGCGCCCGGGGTCCCACGGTCGTGACTCCGGGCCCGCCTAGCGCTTGAGCGCCACGCCGCCCCACATGGCCGCGGCCGCCTTGGCTTCCTCCGGGGTGGCCGGCCGCCACTCCTGGATCGGCACCACGCCGGGCGGGACCAGCTCCAGGCCGTCGAAGAACCGGGTCACCTGCTCCCGGCTGCGGTACGTGCTGCGCTGGGCCAGCAGCCGGTTGAGCGAGTTGCCCATGGCCTTCATCGCGGTGGCGTGCATGTCGCTGGGCACGTGCGAGATCGTCAGCGAACTGCCCGGCGGCAGGTCGGCCATGAACCGGGTGATGATCCCGGCCGGGTCTTCCTCTTCGCTCACGAAGTGCAGGATCGCCACCAGCATGACCGCGACCGGCTGGCTGAAGTCCAGCACGTCGGCGGCCGCGCGCAGAATGCTGTCCGGGTCGCGGACGTCGGCGTCCAGGTAGGCGGTGCGGCCCTCGGGCGCGCTGCGCAGCAGGGCCCGGGCATGGGCCAGCACCATCGGGTCGTTGTCGGCGTACACCACCCGGGTCTCGGGCGCGATGGACTGGGCCACCTCGTGGGTGTTGCTGGCCGTCGGGATGCCGGTGCCGATGTCCAGGAACTGCCGGATGCCGGCCTCTTCCGCCAGGTAGCGCACGGTGCGGGCCAGGAAGGCCCGGTTGGCCCGGACCGACGACACCAGCTGGGGGTAGGCGGCGATGGCCTCGTCCCCGGCCTCCCGGTCCGGCGCGAAGTTGTCCTTGCCGCCCAGCCAGTAGTCGTACACCCGGGCGATGTGGGCCACGCTGGTGTCGATGTCGGCGTAGGCGGTCTCGCCCTCGGGAACCACGCTGTGGAAGAAGCCATCAGCCATGGGGGAGTACCTCCTCGCGGCGCCCGCGGGCATGGCGCGTCCAAGCGATCCCCCCGCCAGCACCGACAATACCGGGTGGCTGAATCCTGGAGCAGCTGGGAGCCGGCGTCGCCGCGGGCGCGGGTCGTGGGCCAGCGCGATGGTCAGGACTCCGGGTCCTGCCGCCGGTCCTCCTCGATCCGGCTGGTGTCCGGCCCCGCGCCGGTTTCCGGTCCGCGCCCCACGTCTGGCCCGGGGCCGAACTCCGGTCTCGCCCCCACGTCCGGCCCGCGCCCGAACTCGGGTCCGCGGCCGAACTCCGGGCACTTTCCGGTGTCCGGCCGGGAGCCCACTTCCGGGCACGGCCCGGTCTCCGACGCCCGCCCCAGCTGAGGGCTCTCGCCGGTGTCGGGCCGGGTCCCCACGTCGGGCCCCTGCCCCACCTCCGGCCCCTCGCCCACCTCGGGCCCTCGCCCGGTGTCCGGCGCGCGCCAGTCCCGCTTGCGCCGGTGCCGGTCGGAGGGGGCCATGGAAACCTCGGAACAAAAGTGCCGCTTCTGGCACCATAACCCCGCCCGGCCCATCAAGCTCCCGCCCGGCCCATCAAGCTCAGGTAGCCACGCGCCCAGCCCGGCCACCAGCACGACCCAGACGCGGCACCATCACCACCACTGGTGGTGGTAGCCACGCCCGCTCAGCGCGCCTGGCTCAGCGCCCAATCACGCTGAGCGGAGGCAAGGGGCAGCCGCCCGCCGCGGGCCGCCCTTTCGCCGGTCCGGCCCCGGCCGGGACCGGGGTCGCGGGCAGCGCGTGGTCCTGGGCGACCAGGGTCAGCAGCACGGCGGCGTCGGTCCAGGCCAGCGGGGCCACCGAGCCCGGCCGGCCGTCGCTGTTGACCTGCTCGGGCAGGGCCCCGAGCCGGGTGCGGTGCGCGGCCAGCCAGTCCAGCAGGCCCGCGGCCGCGCGGTGCTGGCCGGTGGCCGCGTCGGACAGCGCGAAGAACGCGGTCTCCGCCGTCCAGGCCGTGCTCAGGTTGCCGGGCCAGTCGCTGCCGGGCAGCAGGCCGCCGCTGGGCAACGTGAGCGCGCGCTGGGCGGTCTGCTCTTCCCGTTCCAGGGCCGGGCTGCCCGGGCCGAACGGCGGTCCCAGCCAGGTGATGGCGGTGTCCGGCCCCGCTGAGTCCCGGGGCAGCCGGTTGTTCCCGTAGCAGCCGAACGACGCCTGCATGGCCGTGCTCAGCCGCCCGGCGGCCCCGGCCCACTCCCGGCCGGCCCCCGGCCGGCCCAGGGCGGCCGCGATGTCGGCGGCGGCCCGCAGGCCGGTCAGCAGCGGGGCCGCCGTGCCCAGCGTGACCTGGCTGCCGTGTTCCCAGTAGTCGGTGGCCGCCGCGGGCAGCCCGTCCGGGGTCAGCGACCGCGCCGCCGCCCCGGCCGCGGCGTTGACCATCGGCCACAGCCCGGCCAGCTCCTGCCGCGCGGTGGCCGTGCCCGCCCCGGCGGCCTGATACCAGGACCACACCGCCCACGGCACCCAGCCGACCGCGTCCAGTTCGGTGGGCCGGCCGTCCAGCACCGGGCCGCTGCCGTTGGTCTGGTAGCGGGCGGCCCAGGTGCCGTCCGGGCTCTGCTCCTGGCCCAGGAACCGCAGCACCTTGAGACTGTCCGCGCCGTGCCCGGTGACGGCCAGCGCCACCGCCACCCAGCTCGAGTCGCGCGGCCAGGCGTAGTCCCAGCCGCCGTACCAGCCCGCCACCACCGCGCCGCCGGGCCGGACCGACAGGTGCAGGTCGAGCAGGGAGCGCTGGGCCATCGAGCGCATGACCGCGCCGGTCCCGGGCACGGTGCCGGACGCCAGCCAGCGCGCCCCCGAGCCGGAGCCCTCGCTGGCCGCGCACTGGCCGGACAGCCGCGCGCTGTCTTCGGCGTCGTAGCTGACGTCGCGTCCGGGGGGCACCGCGACGACCTGGCCGGCCGAGCAGGGCGCCACCGCGATGCCCTCGGTCAGCGACACCGGGGCGGGGGAGTGGTGCGGGTGGCCGCGGTACCCGGCCCCGGTCAGCGCGGTGGCCAGCAGGGCGGCCAGCACCGTCACGGCGACCAGGCTCCGCGCCAGTACCGGGGCGGCGGGCCGCGGCGTCTGCCCCGGCGTGCGCCGTTCAACGCTTATGCCGGGAGTTTATCCGCAGCCCAGCCGCCGGTCGCTGGTGACGTACCCGTGGTCAGCGGTGATCACGTGGTGGTAGCAGCCGTCCGGCCCGATGGCCTGATAGTCCTCGGCGTCGCGCCCGTCGGCCTGGCTGACCACCCCGTTGGTGCGGGCCAGGACGCCCTGGGCGGTCACCCGGTCAGCGGAGGCGGTCACCGTCCGCCAGCCGCGCCCGCCCAGCGCCTGCTGGCTGAGCTGGCGGCCCTGGTCCACGGTGGCCTGCAGGTCGTAGTTGTTGCCGTCGACCAGCGACAGCACCTGGGCGTGCACGGCGATCGGGTAGGACCAGCCCTGCCGGGTGGTGCGCCCGTTGACCGAGATCTGGGTCTGGCCCCGGTCGGACTGGTGCACGTCCTGATCGGCGCCGGCCGCGGTGACCAGATCCGTATTCAGATAGTCGAAGGTCTGGCTGACGCGTGCGCTCACGCGCCCGTGGGACGTACTGACATAGCCGCTGATGGCCCAGGTCCGCCCGGTCGCCACCCGCACCTGGGTGCCGCCGCTCACCGGGGTCTCGGTGGTGGTCACGGCCGGGCTGCTGGTCAGGGTGTCCGAGGTCAGCGCGCCGGTGGTCTGGGCCGCGCCGTGGTCGGTGTCCAGGAACAGCGTCCCGTCCACGGTCCAGTTGTCGCTGTTCCCGTAGGGGGTGATGGTGATCGTGTGCGGCTTGCCGTCGGTCAGCCGCCCCGCGAACGGGGTCAGGTTCAGGTCGTAGGGCTCGGTGCGGAAGGCGTCGATGGCCGGGATCGGACGCCACAGGGTGGGCACGATCCCGCCCGTGTAGACGACCGGGTAGGGCTGGGCCAGCCCGGCCGGGGTGCCGTCCACCGCGACCTGGACCTCCCGGTACGGCCCGCCGCCGCACAGGTAGCTGGGGTCCTGGGCGGCCAGGTCGGAGGGCACGGCGGTGAACCACTGCTCGTCGCAGCCGCCGCCCCGCGCGTAGACCTCGGCGGTGACCCCGGTCAGGTTGCGGGGCAGGGTCACGGTGGCGCTGGCGCTCTGCCCGGCGTTCAGGGTGTACCAGCCCGCGCTGGTGGTGGACTGGGACAGGGGCACGACCTGGTCCGCGTGGCGGGCGGGCCGGTACCGGCCCTGGGCCTGGTAGTAGGTGAAGGTCATGGCCATGTGGTAGACGCCGGTGTAGGTGCTGTCCACGATGTTGCCCAGGTCGGCGACCAGCGGCTCGGTCTTGCTCAGCAGCGGGATGAAGGCGCTGATGTCCTTGGCCACGTGCCAGCTGATCCCGGCCGGGTCCGGCTCCGGGGTCGAAGTCCGGAAGATCTCCGCCCCGCCCAGCCACACCCCGGCCAGCCGGTCGTACTGCCGCCCGGCCACGCTCCCGGTCCAGTCCATGACCACCTTGGCCCACGGCCCCGGGCAGGCCGCCGGCGGGGTCACGGTGCCGGTGAAGGGCGCCCCGTAGCTGTTGGCGAAGTCGTGCCGCATCACGGTCACCGTGCAGTGCTTGACCGGCGGCCGGCTCACCGGCGGCAGCGCCGTCACCGGATCCTGGTAATTCGTCTCGATCGGGCTCCCAGCCGTCCCGGCCACCCCACGGGCAACACCAGCCACCGCGGGCACGGCGCCCGCAAGCATCACAGCGAAAGCGAACAATACGGCGGCCACGGCCCGCGACAGCTTCATCCTCCACTTGTAGCTGTCCGGATCTGAGACATCAAGTCCTGTTCTGACGGTTTTTGCGACCCGGCGCCAAACTCCTTGACATCCCCATCTCCACAGGACTCTAATGTGCTAGGCAACTAGATGAATAGAGGATTGCCCCGTGATCGATTTTCACCTGGACTCTCGTTCCGGCGTGGCCCCGTACCTGCAGCTCATCCATCAGGTCCGGCACGCCCTGCGGCTGGACCTGCTGCGCGAGGGCGACCGCCTGCCCACGGTCAAGGAGGTGGCCTCGGGGCTGGCCATCAACCCCAACACCGTGCTCAAGGCTTACCGCGAACTGGAGTACCAGGGCCTGGTCGCGGCGCGACCAGGGGTCGGCACGTTCGTGACCGGGACGCTGAGCGGCGCCTCGCTGGCCACGCACGCGCCGCTGCGCCGCGACCTGAACCGCTGGCTGGGCAAGGCCCGGAAAGCCGGGCTGGACGACGAAAGCATCGAAGCTCTGTTCCTGGCCACCTTTCGTGGTGCCGGCCGGGGGGAAGAGGAGGACATAGCATGACCGCCCTTGATGCCCGTGGCCTGGGCAAACAGTACGGCCGACGATGGGCTCTGACCGATTGCACGCTGGAGATCCCCGAGGGCCGCGTGGTCGGCCTGGTCGGCCCCAACGGGGCCGGCAAGTCCACTCTGCTCAGCCTGGCCGTGGGCCTGCTCGCCCCGACCACCGGCCGCATCTCGGTGCTGGGCGGGGCCCCCGCCGACGGACCAGCCCAGCTGGCCAAGGTCGGCTTCGTGGCCCAGGACACCCCGCTGTTCGCCAGCCTCAGCGTGACCGACCATCTGCGCTTCGGCGCCCACACCAACCCGGGCTGGGACGCCGGGTTCGCCGAACAGCGGGTGGCCCGGATCGGGCTCGACCCGGGCCAGAAGGCCGGCAAGCTGTCCGGGGGACAGCGCGCCCAGCTGGCCCTGACCCTGGCCCTGGCCAAGCGGCCCCGGCTGCTGATCCTGGACGAGCCGGTGGCCAGCCTGGACCCGCTGGCCCGCCGGGAGTTCCTGCAGGACCTGATGGAGGCCGTGGCCGACCACGCGGTCAGCGTCATCCTCTCCTCCCACCTGGTCAGCGACCTGGAGCGGGTCTGTGACTACCTGGTGGTGCTCGCGTCCTCACGGGTGCAGGTCGCGGCCGACGTGGACGCCCTGCTGGCCAGCCACCACCGGCTGATCGGCCCACGCCGCGACCTGGCCCAGATGCCGGCCGGCCAGGAAGTGATCGAAGCCCACCACACCGACCGGCAGAGCACGCTGATCGTCCGCAGCGACGGCCCGGTTCTGGACCCGGTCTGGATGGTGGAGCAGCTGAGCCTGGAGGACCTGGTGCTGGCCTACATGGGCCGGGCCAGCAACGGCACCGTCGTCGACCGTCCCGTCCTGGAGGTTCAGTCATGATGTGGCTCACCTGGCGCCAGGCCCGCGTCCAGACCCTGGTCACCGCGGCTCTGGTCGCCGTCTTCGCCATCCTCCTGCTGGCCACCGGGCCGCACCTGGTCACGCTGTACCGGGACAGTGGCTTCGCCGCCTGCCACCGCGACTGCGGTCAGTCCGCGGGCAACTTCCTCAACCAGCTGGCCTCGACCACGCCGTACCACCTGATCTACCTGCTCGGGGCGCTGCTGCTGGTGCTGCTGCCGGTGGTCATCGGGCTGTTCTGGGGGGCGCCGCTGATCGCCCGCGAGGTGGAGTCCGGCTCGTACCGGCTGGCCTGGAACCAGACCGTCACCCGCGAGCGCTGGCTGGCCGTCAAGCTCGGCGTGCTCGGGCTGACCAGCATGGCCCTGGCCGGCCTGCTCAGCCTGGCCCTGGGCTGGTGGGCCAGCCCCATCGACCACGCGGCCGCGGTCGGCGGCTCGGGCGGCTTCCAGGAG
>DASXMW010000115.1:0-29636 GCA_036495425.1 Streptosporangiaceae bacterium
GGGCGCTCGCTGGTCACGTCGAACTCCTCCAGCACGCGGCCGGGCCGGCTGCTGAGCAGCACCACCCGGTCGCCGAGCCGGACGGCCTCGCGCACCTCGTGGGTGACGAACAGCACGCTGAACCCCTGCCGCCGCCAGATGCCCTCCAGCAGCTCGTGCAGCAGGTCGCGGGTCATGGCGTCCAGGGCACCGAACGGCTCGTCCATCAGCAGCACGTCGGCGTCCTGGGCCAGCGCCCGGGCCAGGGCCACGCGCTGCCGCATGCCGCCCGACAGCTCGTGCGGCCGCATGTCCGCGAACCCGGTCAGGTGCACCGAGTCCAGCAGGTCACGGGCGCGCTGCCGCCGCTCGGCCTTGCCGACGCCGTTGGCCCGCAGCGGAAGCTCGACGTTCTGCACCGCGGTCAGCCACGGGAACAGGGCCGGCTCCTGGAACATGAACGCGACCCGGCGCCCGCCGGTGGAGACCGTGCCCGCGGTGGGCTCCTCCAGCCCGGCCACCAGCGACAGCAGGGTGCTCTTGCCGCAGCCGGACGCGCCGATCAGGCAGACGAACTCGCCGGGGGCCACGGACAGCGACACGCCGTCCAGGGCCACCACCTCGTTGCTGCCCTTGCCGAAGGCCTTGGCAACATCGGTGATCTGGACCGCGGCTTCGGTGCCGTCCGGGGCCACACGGGTCCGGGGAGCCGCGGCGGGCGCCGTCCCGTTGAGGGTCCCATTGAGCGTACTGCGCTGGTCGATGCTCATCTCAGGTGCTCACCTCAGGAATGGACTTGCGACTCGCCGGCCGCCTGCAGCAACTTGTTGACGGGGCCGAGGTCGAAGATGCCGCTCAGGTCGGTCGAGTCGAGCAGCCCCACGGCCTTGGCGTTCTTGGCGTCGGCCGCCAGTGACGACGCGTCGGGGTCGTTGGTGAACGTGATTTCCTTGAACGCGTCCGGCAGCACGCTGGACTTGATGCCCTTGCCCGACAGCGCGGCCAGCTCGGTGTTGGCTGAGGCCTGGGCGTCGCTGGGGCTCTGCTTGATGTAGTCCTCGGACTGGATATTGGCCTTGAGCAGGTCGTTGACCACATCCGGGTGGGCGGACAGGAAGCTCTGGGTGACGATCAGGATGGTGGTCACGCCCGGCTCCTTGAACAGCACCTTGCCGCCGTCCTTGACCATCTGCACGTCGTAGGGCGACGGCTCGGACGCGCCCGCGATCTGCCCGGACTTGAACTGCAGCACCGCGGCCGAGTTCGGCTTGGTCGGCTTGATGGTGACGTCGCCGCCGCCGGTCGTGGTGGTGGCCAGGCCGTTCTGCTTCAGGTAGTAGCGGATGGCCACGTCCTGGGTGTTCCCGAGCGACGGCGTGTCCACGGTCTTGCCCTTGAGGTCCGCGGCGCTGCTGACGTTCGGCTTGACCACCATCGAGGCGCCGCCGGTGGCCACCCCCGAGATGATCTTGACCTTGCCGCCCGACTTCTGGAAGGCGTCGATGGCCGGGTTCGGGCCCACGTAGGCCGCGTCCAGCTGGTTGGCCAGGATGGCCGTGGTCTCCTGCGTGCCGCTGGTGTAGATCGTGGTGGTCAGCTTGTTCGAGCCCAGGTTCTTCTTGAAGAAGCCCTTCTGGATGGCCACCAGGGCCGGGGCGTGGGTGATGTTGGCGAGCAGGCCGAGACGGACGGTCACCGGAGAGCTGCCCGAGCCACCGGAGCTGCTGCTACTGCTGCTGCCGGAGCCGGACGAGCCCGGGGACGACGACCCGCACCCGGCCAGGACGAGGGCCCCCGCCACGATCGCGCCCACACTGGCGCCCACAAATGGTCTGCGCATTAGTCTCATTTTCTATATGGCATGTAGGTAATGCCTGGATAGTACTACATGGCGGCTGGCGCGAGCCGGATTGAGGGTCGCCGCAGGTCAGTGCGTTTGCACGCGGATTTGAGGGTGCGGGTCAGGGCCGCAGGGGCTCAGGAGCCGTCCTGCTGCTCGATGTTGACGCCTTGCACCGACTTGAACCGGGACAGGCACGTGGACAGCCGGGCGATGTCGGCGTCGGAGGCCGAGTCGACGCGGAAGCGGATCGAGTAGGCACCGCTGGTGGCGTTGACGTCCTTGGGGACGGCCTCGGGGGTGGCCCCGGGGACCTTGGCGCAGGCGGTGCGGACCGACATCATGGCGGCCTGCGAGGTGCCGGGCACGAACGCCACCACAGCTTCCTGCTTGCCCATGGCCGCGTCGAACTTGGCGCAGCCGGAGGCGGCCAGGGCGGCCGCCCCGATCGCCACCGCGGCGGCGGCCCGGATACCCACTACCCGGCGTAGTGCTCGCATGGGCTCAGCCTATCCGGGCGCGACCGCAAACCCACCTGAAAGGGCGCTTGGCCGGTACGGTAGCCAGCAGAGAAACGCGACACTACTGAGTGGGGCACGCCGGCCGCCATGCCATCAACACGCCACATCCTCATCGTCAACGGCCGCAAGGTGCGGCAGCCGGTGTTCATCATTGGCGCCCCGCACTCGGGCACTCACGCGCTGGCCCGGGCGATGAAGCGGTCGGACGGCGTGCACCTGACCATCGGCCAGTCCAGCGTGCTGCGGGTGATCTACGCGTTCGCGCGGCGGCCCTCGATCCACGACGGGCGCGGGGAGGCGGCCGCCTCGGTGCTGCGGGACGCGTTCGGGCAGGGCTGGCGCATCACCCCGCACGGCTGCCTGGACTGCGTGCCGGAGTGCCGGGAGGCGGCCGGTCTGGCGCCGGGCGCGGTCGGGCCGTGTGCCACCGACCGCGGGCTGAGCATCTTCGGGGACGCCAGCCCGGACCTGGCTTACTGCGCCGAGGCGCTCACCGACACCTTCCCGGACGCGCGGATCATCCAGTTCATCCGGGACGGCCGCGACGTGGTCTCCTGCATGCTGCAGGACCAGGCCATCCTGTCCTGGTTCAAGCCCAGCTTCGCCAACCTGGACACCGAGTTCCCCAACCCGTTCTTCGGGGTCGAGACCGAGCTGGACCGGGAGCAGTGGCCGGGCCTGTCGCTGGCGGGCAAGTCCGCGCTGCGCTGGCGGGGCGCGATCCGGCTGGCGGCCCGGCTGCGCCGCACCCTGCCCGCCGAGCAGCTCATGACCGTGCGCTACGAGACGCTGCTGGAGCGCCCGGGCGACACCGCGTCGGCGATCTCGGCGTTCGCGGGCCTGTCGCTGCCATCCGCGGCCCTGCGCGACAACGCGCTGCCCGCGTCCATGCGCGCGGGGACCTGGCGCCGGGCCCTGTCCCCCGAGCAGGCCGCCGACGTGGAGAAGGTGGCTGGCGAGGAACTGCGCCGGGTCGGCTACGCGCTGTCCGGCGCAGCCCGCTGAGCCACCCAGGCGTTGCGGGCGGAGGGCCAGACGGGGACCTGGTAACCGGCCCCGGCCACGTGGGCCCGGGTGTCCTCCTCGGCCTCGGTCTGCGCGATCCGGGCCGCGGCGCCGGGCAGGACGGCGACCGGGCCCAGGTCGGCGGCGAACCGGTGGGGCCAGTTCGGATCCTGGCGCTGCCCGAGCACGAAGCGGGCGGCCCGCTGGGGTGGCCCGGTGATCAGCTCCATGATGGCTTCGGCGGCCCAGAATCGGTTGGTCCAGGCCAGCTTGTCGTCCGTGGTCAGCTCGGGGTGCGAGTGCTCCCAGGAGGCGCGCCGCCCGGCGGCGGCGTTCTCGGCCGCGAGCAGCCGGAAGCGCAGGCCGAGCGGGGAGTCACCGGTCAGCGACCAGTCCTCCCCGGCCGCCAGCCGGTCCAGGGCCGTAGCGATCTCCGGGTAGCCGGTCAGCCCGGTCTCGGCGGCCAGCGCACGGGCCTGGGACAACAGAGCCTGCTGCAGTCGGCCCGGCGCGGCGAACTGGATGAGCGCCGCGACCGGGCCGCCGTGGCTGACCGAAACCCCGCGGGTGACGACGGCCCGGTCGGGCAGCTGGGGCAGGAACGGCCCGCCCGGTAGCGGGCCGGCCAGGACGTCGGGGTCGAACTCGATGCCCAGTTCGGCCCGAAGCACCGCCAGCAGCGCGGTGACGTTCTCGTGCCTGGGCCGGAAGCGGTCCCAGGGCAGGATGCCCTCGCGGGTCAGCGGCCCGGCCAGCAGCCCCGGTTCCCGCCCGCCGAGCCGGAGGGAGTCCTGGCCGTAGAAGGTGGCGGCGACCGTCTCGTCGCGCAGGATGGCCAGCTCGGGTCCCCAGAAGTAGAGCGCGACGGCCTGCGTGCCCGCCGACAGCCGGGGCAGCACGGGCGCCCGGAGACCCTCGTGATGCCCGTCCTCGAACGCGAACGACCATCGACCGGCCTGGCCAGCTCGCACCACCGGGAGATGGCCGGTACGCCACGAGTGCTCGGCCTGGTAGGCCTCGTCGGCGGTCAACGATGCGGTCTCCCGGGGAACGGGCACCTCCGGGGCACCGACTCCGAACCGGCGCAGCAACTCGTCAGGGCCGATGCCGGCCACGAAGGTGAGGCAGGACGAGGGACTGTACGGCCCGGTCCAGCCCGGTTCAGACGACGGCCCGCGGCGGCGGGGCTCGGGCCGGCCCCCCGGCTGGACCGGGAGCGCGATCCAGGCGAACCCGGGCGCCCCAGCGACGACGGGATCGGGGGCCGGCGCAGTTTCCGGTTCCGGCTCCCGGGCCGCCGCGGCCAGGGTCAGCACGGACGGGAGCTCCCGGGTGACCGGCTCGCTGGCCAGCTTCCACTCCAGGTCGCCGCCGAAGGCCACCGGGACCCAGCGGTCAACCGGGCGGCCGGTCCCGAGGGCGTCGGCGACCTCGGTCAGCAGGGCGCCCAGGGACGGCCAGCCGGGCCAGCGCACGCCCTCGCCACCGAACCACACCCCAACCCGGCCAAAGGTGTCCCCTGGAGCGCAGTCGACCAGCAGATGCCAGTCGGAATTGGTGGCCGTAAAGGCCAGATAGTGGCGGTCCCAGTAGTCCTCGAACTCGGCCATCACCGGTTCGGTCTCCTGGTGGCGGGTCACCAGGTCGGCCAGGGTCACCGGGCGGAACGGGCCGTAGACGGTGAAGTGGCCGCGGGCGGTGGCCGCACCGTCGTGCCGCTCCAGCGACGCGGCCAGATCCTCGGGAAACCGGAGGCCGAGCTGTTGCTGGGCGGCGGCCACGGCGGCGGGGCTGGCTCCAGGCCGCAGCGAGGCCAACTGGCCCGGGGCGCTGGCCGCCAGCCACTGCTCGATCCGCGGCCACGCACCGATCACTTGGGACGTGCTCATCGGGCCCCGTTCGCCTCGTCCGGCCCCCGCCAGCGATTGTTACCTACCGGTCGGACATTTCTGGGTCACGAGCGAACGGGCGCGGTCCGGCTCTCCTGGTCGGCGAACTGGGTGTGGTAGAGCTCGGCGTAGAGGCCGCCGGTGGCCAGGAGCTGAGTGTGGGTGCCGCGCTCGACGACGCGGCCGCCGTCGATGACCAGGATCTGGTCGGCGTCGCGGATGGTGGACAGACGATGCGCGATGACCAGGGACGTCCGGCCGGACAGGGCGGTCTGCAGGGCGCGCTGGACCGCGGCCTCGGATTCGGAGTCCAGGTGGGCGGTGGCCTCGTCCAGCACCACCACGGTGGGCGCCTTGAGCAGCAGCCGGGCCAGCGCGACCCGCTGCTTCTCCCCGCCCGACAGCCGGTAGCCGCGGTCGCCGACCACGGTGTCGAGGCGGTCCGGGAGGGATTCGATCAGGCCCCAGATCTGCGCCGCCCGGCAGGCCTGCTCGATCTCGGCCTCGGTGGCGGCGGGCCGGGCGTAGAGCAGGTTGGCCCGCAGGGTGTCGTGGAACAGGTGCGCGTCCTGGGTGACCACGCCGACCACGTCGTGCAGCGAGTCCTCCGTGACGTCGCGCAGGTCGTGCCCGCCGATGCGGACCGTGCCGGTGTCCGGGTCGTACAGCCGGGCGGCCAGGTTAGTGATCGTGGTCTTGCCGCCGCCGGACGGGCCGACCAGCGCGGTGAGCTGCCCGGAGGGCGCGGTGAAGCTGACCTCGTTCAGCACCTGCGGGTTGCCGTCGGTGCGCTCGTGCACCGGGACCGCGACCGACTCCAGCGAGGCCAGCGAGACCTCGCTCGCGTTCGGGTAGCGGAACGACACGTCGTCGAACCCGATGTCCGGGGCGGCACCGCTGCCGTCCGGGCCCGCGGTGCGGGGCAGGGTGGCCGCGCCCGGCTTGTCCTCGATCAGCGGCTTGAGGTCCAGCACCTCGAAGACCCGGTCGAAGCTGACCAGCGCGGTCATCACCGTGACCTGCACGTTGGACAGCGAGGTGATCGGGGCGTAGACCCGGCCGAGCAGGGTGGTCAGCGCGACCAGCGTGCCGAGCTGGAACGCGCCGTGGATGATCAGACTGCCGCCCAGCCCGTACACCACCGCGGTGGCCAGCGCGGCCAGCAGGGTCAGCGCGATGAAGAACACCTGGCCGTACATGGCGGTGGTGATGCCGATGTCCCGCACCCGGGCGGCCCGGTCGGCGAACACCTCTTCTTCTTCCCGGGGCCGGCCGAACAGCTTGACCAGCATGGCTCCGGCCACGTTGAAGCGTTCGGTCATGGTCGAACCCATCTCGGCGTCGAGCTGCATTGATTCCCGGGTCAGGCGCTGCATGCGCCGCCCCACCAGCCGCGCGGGCAGGATGAACAACGGGATCAGGGCCAGCGCGATGAGACTGACCAGCCAGGACAGGTAGAACATGGTGATCAGGATGGCCACCAGGGACAAAAAGTTCGACACCACCGAGGACATGGTGGACGTGATGGCCTGCTGGGCGCCGATGACGTCGCTGTTGAGCCGGCTGACCAGGGAGCCGGTCTGGGCCCGGGTGAAGAACGCGATCGGCTGCCGCTGGACGTGGCTGAACACCTGGGTGCGCAGGTCGTAGATCAGGCTCTCGCCGATGCGGGCCGAGAACCAGCGGTTAACCACGCCGAGGAAGGCGTCGAACAGGGCCACCCCCGCGACCGCGGCGGCGAGCGCGATCACGATGCCCTGGTCGCCGGCCAGGATGCCGTGGTCGATAACGTCCCGCAACAGCAGCGGGTTGACCACGGTGATCAGCGCGTCCACCGCGGTGGTGACCATGAACGCGGCCAGCGCGCCGCGGTAGGGGCGCGCGTAGGTGGCGATCCGCCGGATGGTCCCCTTCTTCAGCTTCTGCCGGGTGATCGAGGGGTCCTGCCGCAGGGACCGGATCATCGTCATGCTCGCGCGGGCGTTGTACACGCTACGAGAACCTCCCGGTACCGGGAGGAGCTTCCCGTTTGGCGTCCGCCCCGAGCGAACCGCTACCAGCCGCCATCCCTGCCCCGCTTGGCCTGCAGTTCGGCCTGGATGCGGCGCTCGGCCGCGACCTGCTCGGCCAGGGTCCGGCCGGCCGCGCCGGCCAGCAGTTCCTTGGTGGCGCGGGCCGTGTCCGGGTCCGGGGTGCACAGCGCGGCGGCCAGCCCGGCCACCGCGGTGTCCAGGTCGGTGCCGGGCACCACCAGTTCGGCCAGCCCCAGGGAGCGGGCCTCGGCGGCCGGTATGTTCCGGGCTGTGAGGCAGATCTCCAGCGCCCGCGGCAAGCCGACGATGTCGACAAGTGGCTTTGTCCCCGTGAGGTCGGGGACCAGGCCGAGGGCGGGCTCCTTCATGCAGAACACCGCGTCATCGGCGCACACCCGCAGGTCGCAGGCCAGGGCGAGCTGGAAGCCGCCGCCGATGGCGTGGCCGCGGACGGCCGCGATCGACACGATTTCCGGGCGGCGCAGCCACAGGTACCCGGCCTGGTAGCCGGCGATGGCGTCCTCGAACCCGGGCTCGCCGGGACGGGCCAGTTCCTCGCCCTCGATCCCCTCCGGGCTGAATAGGCGCAGGTCGATCCCGGCCGAGAAGGACGGCCCGTCGCCGCGGACCACGACCACCCGGACGGCGGGGGGCAGGGTGTCGCCGATGGCGGCCAGCCCGTGCCACAGCGACGGCGTCATGGCATTACGCCGTTCCGGCCGCTGCAGGGTGACGGTCGCGACCGCGCCCGTCACGTCGAGCTTCAGTCCGGCGCCCTCGGGCGCGCCGGGGCTGGTAGCCATGCGGGTCTCCTCTCCGGGGGTGTCCCTCAAGGAGACCACGGGTCAGCGCTTGCTGGCCGGCTTACCCCGGGTGGCGCCGCCGCGGCCGCGTAGCTTGACGCCGTTCTCGCTCAGCATCCGGTGCACGAATCCGTAGGAACGGCCGGTGGAGGAGGCCAGCGAGCGGATGCTCTCACCCGCGTCGTACCTGCTCTTGAGGTCGGCCGCCAGTTTGGAGCGGTCCGCACCCGTGACCCGGGTGCCCTTCTTCAGCGTCTCGGCCACGTTTACCTCCCGTTAGCTAGAGTCACCGCTGCGTAACATCGCCCCTCGCCATGATCAGGCTTTGCCGCCCGAATAGCTACCCGCATTGAGGTAAAACGATCATTATTTTCGCTAGCAATCCCCGAACGCGACAAGGTCACGCAAGCGACACGAGATCCTCGAAATCTTCGTTCCACGTGTCCTCTACCCCATCCGGGAGCAAAATGACTCTTTCCGGCGAAAGGGCTTCAACCGCCCCTTCGTCGTGGGTCACCAGCACGATGGCCCCGCGGTAGCCGCGCAGGGCGGACAAGATCTCCTCCCGGCTGGCCGGGTCGAGGTTGTTGGTCGGCTCGTCGAGCAGCAGCACGTTGGCCCCGGACACCACCAGCAGGGCCAGCGCCAGCCGGGTCTTCTCGCCGCCGGACAGCACCCCGGCCGGCTTGCTGGCGTCGTCGCCGGAGAACAGGAATGAGCCCAGCACCGTGCGCTGCTCGGACTCGGTGAGGCCGGGCGCGGCCGTGCGCATGTTCTCCAGCACCGACCGCTCCACGTCCAGGGTCTCGTGCTCCTGGGCGTAATACCCGAGCCGCAGGCCGTGGCCGGGGCTGACCGTCCCGGTGTCCGGGGCCTCGATCCCGGCCAGCAGCCGCAGCAGCGTGGTCTTGCCCGCGCCGTTGAGGCCGAGGATGACCACGCGGCTGCCCCGGTCCACGGCGATGTCCACGTCCGCGAACACCTCGAGGCTGCCGTAGGACTTGGACAGGCCGGTGGCCGACAGCGGGGTGCGGCCGCACGGGGCCGGCACCGGGAAGCGCAGCTTGGCCACCCGGTCGGCGGCCCGCTCCTCGGCCAGCCCGGACAGCAGCCGCTCGGCCCGGCGCTGCATGCCCTGGGCGGCCTTGGCCTTGGTCGCCTTGGCCCGCATCTTGTCGGCCTGCGCGGACAGCGTGGCCGCCTGCCGTTCGGCGTTGGCGCGCTCGCGCTTGCGGCGCCGCTCGTCGGTTTCCCGCTGCTTGAGGTAGGCCGACCAGCCCAGGTTGTAGTAGTCCAGCTCGGACCGGGCGGCGTCCAGGTAGAAGACCTTGTTGACCACGGCCTCGAGCAGGGTGGCGTCGTGGCTGATGACCATCAGCCCGCCGCGGTGGCTGCGCAGGTGGTCGCGGAGCCAGGTGATGGAGTCGGCGTCCAGGTGGTTGGTGGGCTCGTCCAGCAGCAGGGTCTGGGAGTCGCCGAACAGGATCCGGGCCAGCTCGACCCGGCGCCGCTGGCCGCCGGACAGCGTGCCCAGCGGCTGGTGCAGGACGCGGTCGGGCAGGCCCAGGCTGGACGCGATCGAGGCCGCCTCGGCCTCGGCCGCGTAGCCGCCCAGCACCGACATGCGCTCCTCCAGCCGCCCGTAGCGGCGGATGGCGGCGTCGGCCCGGTTCCGGCTGGGGTCGGACATCTGCGCCTCGGCCTCGCGCAGCTGGGCCCGGAGCACGTCCAGGCCGCGAGAGGACAGCACCCGGTCGACCACGGTGGTCTCCAGGTCGCCGGTGCGCGGGTCCTGGGGCAGGTAGCCGATCTCGCCGGTGCGCCGCACGGTCCCGGCCGCGGGCAGGCCCTCGCCGGCCAGCACCTTCAGCAGCGTGGTCTTGCCCGCGCCGTTGCGCCCGACCAGGCCGACGCGGTCACCGGGCGCGACCTGGAAGCTGGTGTCATCCAGCAGCAGGCGCGCGCCCGCGCGCAGTTCAACACCCTGGGCCACAATCACGACGGAACCTCTCCCCTGCTCAGCTCAACAAAAAAGGACGCGGCTTAAGTCCGCGGGAGCCGCCCCGATGGGGCTCCGTCGCGGTCGGCGCGTCGCTAAGCAGGAGGGGAAAACACGGGCTGAGTCTACCGGACCCGGCTGCGCCCGCCGACCGATTATTTCAGTCCGGTCCCCATGCGCGCGTTTCCGGCTACACAGAGCCCTCAACCCTTTACTATCCGTATCTGGCAATCGTGGCCCACCCGACGAGCGAGGAAGACGGCGACTATGACCCCGACTCAGGACGAGGCCGTGGCGCAGGCGCTGGCCGCCGCGATCAAGGACGGCGACCGGATCAGCGACCTGCTGGATGAGCTGAGCCGGGGACGGCTGTGGCTGCCGCTGCCGGACGACGGCGGCCCGGTGACCGACGGCTCGGCGGTGCAGCTGCCGACCGTGGTCTATCTGGGTTCGGAGTTCGTGCCCGCGTTCACCTCGGCCGAGCTGCTGGCCCGGCACGGGGGCACGCCGGGGCCGGACCGGGACCCGCGCGGGGCCAACGGGACCCCGGTGCCGGACTTCAGCGCCGAGCGGTCCTGGACCCCGAGCCCCGGCCCGTACGGGGGCTGGGCCACTCAGCGGGTGCCGGCGCCGGAGCCGGCTCCGGTTCCGGCTCTGGGGGCGCGGTCGCACCGGCCGGTACCGCATGTGGTGGTGCCCGTGGCCGAGCTGGCCCGGCGGCTGCCGCCCGGGCTGGGCATCGCGCTCAACCCGGGCGCCGCCGCCAGCGTGCCCGTCTACCCCGAGGGCGTCACCTACCTGGCCGCGGCCGAGTGGACCGCGGGCGACGTGCGGATCCGGCTGGGCCGGCCGCCGACCGAGCCGGAGAGCCTGCTGCGGGAGGTCTCGGCCGGGCTGCGCCCGATCCGGGCCGTGCGGCAGGCGTCCCGGGCCTGGCTGTCGGTGCCGGGCGCGGGCGAGGGCCTGATCCTGTCGGTGACCCTGGACGACCCGGCCGACCAGCCCGCCCAGCAGGAGGTGCTGAGCGCGATCGCCTACGCGGCCGAGGTGGCCGGGCCCAAGGCCGGCTTCCCGGTCGACGTGACGTTCCCCGGCGAGCACGAGCCCGACGACGTCGACCGCTGGATCGCCGGGCACGCCACCCCGTTCCACCTGCGCGGCTGAAGCCTGCGGTCGGCCCGGCCGGGTAGGGTCCCTGCATGAGCACGTCCCGGCAGGTGATCACGGCCAACACCCGGCTGGCCAGCGTGCCGTACGTGCCGGAGATCCGGCTCCAGCAGGCCGAGGATCCGTTCACGGTGTGGGAGCAGCTGGAGAGCACCAGCGCCAGCACCACCGGCCAGGCTGAGCTGCCCCCGCCGTTCTGGGCCTTCGCCTGGGCCGGCGGCCAGGCCCTGGCCCGCTACCTGCTCGACCATCCGGACCTGGTGGCCGGCCAGCGGGTGCTGGACGTGGCCTCCGGGTCGGGGCTGGTGGCCATCGCCGCCGCCCGCTGCCGGGCCCGGCCGGTGCTGGCGGTGGACGTGGACGAGCTGGCCATCAAGGCCATCTCGGTCAACGCGGCCGCGAACGGGGCCCGGGTCCGGCCGGTGCTGGCCGACCTGCTCGACGGGGACGCCGAGGGCGCCAGCGTGGTGCTCTGCGCGGACGCCTTCTACGAGGAAGACTTTGCGCAGCGGGCCCTGCGTTTCCTGCACCGGGCCAAGGCCGGCGGCGCCCGGGTGCTGGTCGCCGACCCCGGGCGGGCGTTCCTGCGCACCGCGGGCTTCGTTCCGCTGGCCCGCTACGAGATCCCGGTCACGGTGGCGCTGGAGGGCGTGGCCAGCAAGCAGGCCACGGTCTACGAGGTCATGGACTCCGCCGATGGGGGCTGAGCCTCCGCTGCCGCTCACCACTTTGCTGTCGCAGGCGCTGGTGGCGTACACGATCGAGTTCGACAACGAGGCCGAGCACCGGATGCCGCACCGGACCACCCGCTACAGCGATCCGGGGCTGCGCGGCCTGTGGCTGGTGTCGATGGCCATGTGGCTCAACTGCATGCAGTACGTGGGCGGCGAGCCGATGCCGGTCAGCGAGCTGGAGCAGCGGGCCCGGACCAGCACCAACCTGGACGGCATGCGCCGCTGGGGCTACGTGGCGCTGGAATCGCCCTCCGGCGCAGACCTCAAGCGCAAGCCGCGCGACCTGACCATCCGGGCCACCCACCGGGGCCAGGAGGCCCAGCAGGTGTGGCGGCCGCTGGCGCCGGAGGTCGAGGACCGCTGGCGGGAGCGGTTCGGGCCCGGTGCGGTGGACCGGCTGCGGGCGGCCCTGGCCGCGGTGGCGGCGCAGATCACGATGGACCTGCCCGACTGCCTGCCGCTCCTGCAGCACGCCCTGTTCAGCGGGCGGCGCGAGTGGCCCCCCCGCACCTCCGGCGACTGGCCCCCCGACGGCCGGCTGGCCCTGCCGGTGCTGCTGGCCCGGGTCCTGCTGGGCATCGCCCTGCGGTTCGAGCAGCGCTCGCCGCTGTCCCTGGCCGTGTGCGCCAACCTGCTCCGGGTGCTGACCACCGACGGCGTCCTGGTCAAGGACCTGCCGGTGCTGACCGGGGTGTCGAAGGAGAGCCTGGCCATGGCCATGCATCCGCTGACCAAGCGGGACCTGGCCGTGGTGGGAACCGCGCCCGGCGGGGGCCGGTTCCGGGCCGTCCGGCTCACCGACCGGGGCCAGGAGGCCCAGTGGCGCTACAGCGACTGGGCCGGCCGGCTCGACGACCAGGCCGGGCCGCGGCTCGGCGCCAGCGAGGTCGTGGCGCTGCGGGCCGCGCTGGAGCCGCTGGCGGGAGACCCCGGCGATCCGGCCCACAGCCCGCTGATGGCCGGCCTGGAGCCGTATCCGGACAACTGGCGGACCGACGTACGGCCGCCGCAGACCCTGCCCCACTTCCCCATGGTCCTGCACCGCGGCGGCTTTCCCGACGGCAGCTAGGATCGGGCCGGAGGTGGGAGATGACCGGGGAATCCGCATCGTTTGCCGCGCACGCGACGTCGTTCGGGGGCGCGGCCTCCACCTACGAGCGAGGGCGTCCGCCCTATCCGCCGGAGGCGCTGGACTGGCTGCTGCCGCCGGGCGCGCGGCGCGTGCTCGACCTGGGCGCGGGCACCGGGAAGCTGACCCGGGAGCTGGTCGCGCGGGGCCTGGACGTGGTGGCAGTGGAGCCGCTGGAGGGCATGCGGCAGGAGCTGAGCCGGGTGCTGCCGGGCACGCCGGTGCTGGACGGCTCGGCCGAGCACCTCCCGCTGCCGGACGGGTCGGTGGACGCGGTACTGGCCGCCCAGGCCTGGCACTGGGTGACCCCGGAGCGGGCCGCGCCCGAGGTGGCCCGGGTGCTGCGCCCGGGCGGCCAGCTGGGCCTGGTCTGGAACGAGCGCGACGACCGGGAGCCCTGGGTCGCCGAGCTGAACGGGATCGTCGACGAACTGGGCCAGCGGATGGCCGCCGAGGCCATGCGGGCCGGCAACGACCACGACAACCCGCGGGTGGGGCCGCCGTTCGGGCCGCTGGAGCTGCACCAGGTGCGCTGGGCCCACCAGACCAGCGTCTCCGAGGTGGTCGACATGATCGCCTCGCGCAGCTACGTGATCCTGCTGCCGCCCGAGCAGCGTGACCGGCTGCTGGCGGCCGTGCGGCACCTGCTGGAGACCCATCCGGCCCTGGCGGGCCAGACCGGTGTCGCCCTGCCGTACGTCACCTGGTGCTGGCGGACGCGCCGGCCGTCAGCGGGACCGGGATAACCGACCTTCGATCAAAGATTGAAGCCGAGGGCGCGCAGTTGCTCGCGGCCGTCCTCGGTGATGTTTTCCGGACCCCACGGCGGCAGCCACACCCAGTTGATGCGGAAGTCGTTGACCACGCCCTCCAGGGCTTCGCGGGCCTGGTCCTCGATCACGTCCGTGAGCGGGCAGGCCGCGCTGGTCAGCGTCATGTCGATGGAGACGTTGCGGTCGCCGTCGAGGGTCACGCCGTAGACCAGGCCGAGGTCGACCACGTTGATGCCCAGTTCGGGGTCGACCACGTCGCGGAGGGCCTCGAGGATGTCCTCGTTCTCCTCGTTCGGCGCCAGCGGGGTACCTTCGGCCGGCGCCTCAGTCGCTTCGGTGGTGTTCTCAGTCATGATGAAAGTCCCGTTTCCTCTTCGAGTGCCTGGCTGGTGGCGTCCTTCCAGGCCATCCAGCCGAGCAGGGCGCACTTGATCCGGGCCGGGTACTTGGACACGCCGGCGAAGGCCACCGCGTCCTCCAGCACCTTCTCGTCCGGCTCGGCCTCGCCCTTGGACTGCATGAGCTCGAGGAACTCCTGCGAGATCGCCATCGCCTCGCTGACCGGCTTCCCGATCACCAGGTCGGTCATGATCGACGCGCTGGCCTGGCTGATCGAGCAGCCCAGGGAGTCGTAGGACACGTCGGTCACGACCGGGCCGCCGTCGGCGTCCTTGAGCGTGACCCGCAGCGTCACCTCGTCCCCGCAGGTCGGGTTGACGTGGTGCACCTCGGCGTCGTACGGCTCCCGCAGCCCCTTGTGGTGGGGGCTGCGGTAGTGGTCCAGGATGATCTCCTGGTACAGCGACTGGATCTGCATATGAGCCCTAGTTGCTTCTTCCTTGCCGTTATTCCCTGGTTTTCGGTACGCCTCAGGCCACGCCGAAGAAATTCTGCGCCTGGCGGATCCCGTCGGCCAGCGCGGCGACTTCCTCGTGCGTGTTGTACAGGTAGAACGAGGCCCGGGTGCTGGCCTGGACCCCGAGCTTGCGGTGCAGCGGCCAGGCGCAGTGGTGCCCGGCCCGCACGGCGATGCCCAGCTCGTCCAGCACCTGGCTGACGTCGTGCGGGTGTACGCCGTCGACCTCGAACGAGATGGCCGTGCCCCGGTCCTGGGGCTGGTCCGGGCCCAGGATGCGCAGCCCGTCGATGTCCTTGAGCTGGGTCAGCGCGTCGGCCAGCAGGGCCTGCTCGTGCTGGTGCACGGCGTCCAGCCCGATCTCGCTCAGGTAGTCGATGGCCGCGTTCAGCCCGGCCGCCTCGGCGATCGGCATCGTCCCGGCCTCGAACTTATGCGGCGGCGCCGCGAACGTGGAGTGGTCCATCCAGACGGTCTCGATCATCTCGCCGCCGCCCAGGAACGGCGGCATCTCGTCCAGCAGCTCGCGGCGGCCCCAGAGCACGCCGATGCCGGTCGGCCCGCACAGCTTGTGCCCGGTGAAGCCGACGAAGTCGGCCCCCAGGTCCTGCACGCTGACCGGCATGTGCGGCACCGACTGGGCCGCGTCGGCCAGCACCAGGGCACCGACCGCGTGGGCGGCGTCGGCGATCTGGCGGACCGGGTTGATCGTGCCGAGCACGTTGGACTGGTGGACCAGGGCGACCAGCTTGGTGCGCTCGTTGATCAGCTCATCGATGGTGGACAGGTCGAGGCGGCCCTCCGGGGTCACCTCGAACCAGCGCAGCGTGGCCCCGGTGCGCTGGCACAGCAGCTGCCAGGGCACGAGGTCGCTGTGGTGTTCCATCTCGGTGACCACGATCTCGTCGCCGGGGCCGAGGCGGAAGCGCTCCGGCGCGGGTGCACCGGCCGATGCGTTGCCCAGCGAGTAGGCGACCAGGTTGATGGCCTCGGAGATGTTCTTGGTGAACACCACCTCGGACTCGTCGGCAGCGCCGATGAAGCCGGCCGCCTTGATCCGGGCCCCCTCGTAGGCCGCGGTGGCCTCCTCGGACAGCTGATGGGTGGCCCGGTGGATGTTGGCGTTGTGCCGCTCGTAGAAGTCGCTGATCGCGTCGATGACCTGGCGCGGCTTCTGCGAGGTGTTGGCGCTGTCCAGGTAGATCAGCGGCTGGCCGCCGCGTACCTGCCGGTCCAGGATCGGGAAGTCCTTCCGGATCCGCGCCACGTCCAGGGTCATGAAGCCGCTCCCGCGGTCGCGGCGGCCTGCTCCTTGACGAACTTCTCGTAGCCGTTCTGCTCCAGCTCCTCGGCCAGCTCCTGGCCGCCGCTGCGGACGATCCGGCCGCCCACGAACACGTGCACGAAGTCCGGCTGCACGTAGCGCAGGATGCGGGTGTAGTGGGTGATCAGCAGCACGCCGTGACCCTGGCCGGCCCGGAACCGGTTGATGCCCTCGGACACCACCTTGAGCGCGTCGATGTCGAGGCCGGAGTCGGTCTCGTCCAGCACCGCGATCTTGGGGTTGAGCAGCTCCATCTGCAGCACCTCGTGCCGCTTCTTCTCACCGCCGGAGAAGCCCTCGTTCAGGTTGCGCTCGGCGAAGGCCGGGTCGATGGACAGGTCGGCCATGGCCTGGCGCATGTTCTTCATGAAGTCGCGCAGCTTGGGGGCCTCGCCCCGGACCGCGGTGACCGCGGTGCGCAGGAAGTTCGACACCGACACGCCCGGCACTTCCACCGGGTACTGCATGGCCAGGAACAGGCCGGCCCGGGCGCGGGCATCCACGCTCATGGCCAGCACGTCCTCGCCGTCCAGGGTGACCGTGCCCTGGGTCACGTGGTACTTGGGGTGGCCCGCGATCGCGTAGGCCAGGGTGGACTTGCCGGACCCGTTCGGGCCCATGATCGCGTGGGTCTCGCCCGCGTTGACGTCGAGGTCGACGCCGCGCAGGATCTCGCGCTGGGCGCCGTTCGCCTCCTCCACATTCACGTGCAGGTCGCGGATCTCAAGGGTCGCCATATCTGTCTTCTCCAGGAATGTTCTCTTAGAAAGCTCAGCTGAGGGCGACGTACACGTCGCCGTCCTCGGTCTTGACCGGGTATACCGGCACCGGCTCGGTGGCCGGCGGGCCGGTCGGCCGGCCGGTCCGCACGTCGAAGCAGGACCCGTGCAGCCAGCACTCGATCGTGTGGTCGTACACCTCGCCCTCGGACAGCGGGACCTCGGCGTGCGAGCACACGTCGTGCAGGGCGTGCACCTCGCCCTCGGCCCGCACCACCGCGACCGGGGTGCCGTCCACGTCCAGGCCGAGCGCGCCGTCCTCGGGCACGTCGGCCAGGGCGCAGACGCGGACGAACTTCCGCTCGCCGGTGTCGCTGGCTGATTGGTCTGGCGAGGTGGTCATCCCACCAGCTCCGCCTCGACCGCCTCGGCCACCCGCTCGCGCACCGTGCCGATCTCGATCTTGTCCAGCAGCTCGCCGAAGAAGCCGCGGATGACCAGGCGCCGGGCCTCGTCGAAGGGGATGCCCCGGGCCATCAGGTAGAACAGGTGGATGTCCTCCAGGCGGCCGTTGGCGCTGGCGTGCCCGGCCCCGGTGATCTCGCCGGTCAGGATCTCCAGGTTGGGCACGGAGTCGGCCCGGGCGTTGTCGGTCAGGACCAGGTTCCGGTTGTACTCGTAGGTGTCGGTCCCGGTGGCGGTGGCGTCGATCAGCACGTCGCCGATCCACACGCTGTGCGCCTCGTCGCCCTGCAGGGCGCCCTTGTACAGCACCCGGCTGCGGCAGTCCGGCGCACTGTGCTCGACGAACAGCCGGTGCTCCTGGTGCTGCCCGGCATCGGTGATGTAGAGCCCGTTCAGCTCGGCGTCGCCGCCCCGCCCGGCGTAGGTGACCGATGGGACGATCCGGACCAGGTCGCCGCCCAGCGTCACCACCGTGTGCGAGATCCTCGCGTCCCGGCCCAGCCGCACGTGGTGGTGGGACAGGTGCACGGTGTCGTCGGCCCAGTCCTGCAGGCTGACCACGCTCAGCGCGGCGCCGTCGGCCACGACCAGCTCGACGTTGTCGGCGTAGGTGGCGCTGCCGCGGTGGTCGAGCACCACGGTGGCCCGGGCCATCGGGCCCACGTCGAGCACGGTGTGCCCAAAAGCAGCCCCGTCAGTGCCCTGGCCGCGCACGGTGATCACGGTCGGCGTCGAGGTCTCGGCCTCGGCGGGCACGGTGATCACGGTGGCGGTGGTGAACGAGGCGTAGGCCCGGGCGCTGACCCGGTCGGTGGGCACGTACGAGGCGCCGACCCGCGGGTCGCCGCGCTCGGCCTGCTCGGCCTTGACCTCGGGCGCGGGCTCGACCTCGACCGTCACCGCACCCGCGGGCAGCGGGCCGTCCCCGTGCAGGCCGCGCAGGCGGCGTAGCGGGGTGAACCGCCACTCCTCCTCGCGGCCGGTCGGGACCTCGAAGTCGGCCGGGTCGTACGAGGCGTGCTCGTGCAGCCGGGAGACGGGCGCGTCGGATTCGACGGCGCTCTGCAGCGCCGTCCCTTGAGCCGTCATCAGCCGACCGATCCTTCCATCTGGAGCGCGATCAGCCGGTTCAGCTCGAGTGCGTACTCCATCGGGAGCTCACGTGCGATCGGCTCGACGAAGCCGCGGACGATGGTGGCCATGGCCTCGTCCTCGGTCATGCCCCGGCTCATCAGGTAGAACAGCTGGTCCTCGGAGATCTTGGAGACCGAGGCCTCATGGCCCATCTCCACGTCGTCCTCGCGCACGTCCACGTACGGGTAGGTGTCGCTCCGGCTCACCGTGTCCACCAGCAGCGCGTCGCACTTGACCGTGGACTTGGAGTGCTCGGCACCCTCCTGGACCTGGACCAGGCCCCGGTAGGAGGTCCGGCCGCCGGCCCGGGCCACCGACTTGGACACGATGGTGGACGAGGTGTTCGGCGCGCAGTGCACCATCTTGGACCCGGCGTCCTGGTGCTGGCCCTCGCCCGCGAACGCGACCGAGAGCGTCTCGCCCTTGGCGTGCTCACCCATGAGGTAGACGGCCGGGTACTTCATCGTGACCTTGGAGCCGATGTTGCCGTCGATCCACTCCATGGTCGCGCCCTGCTCGGCGATGGCCCGCTTGGTGACCAGGTTGTAGACGTTGTTCGACCAGTTCTGGATCGTGGTGTACCGGCAGCGGGCGTCCTTCTTCACGATGATCTCGACCACCGCGGAGTGCAGCGAGTCCGACTTGTAGATCGGCGCGGTGCAGCCCTCGACGTAGTGCACGTAGGCACCCTCGTCGACGATGATCAGCGTCCGCTCGAACTGGCCCATGTTCTCGGTGTTGATCCGGAAGTAGGCCTGCAGCGGGATGTCCACGTGCACGCCCTTCGGCACGTAGATGAACGAGCCACCGGACCACACCGCCGTGTTCAGCGCGGCGAACTTGTTGTCGCCGGGCGGGATCACGGTGCCGAAGTACTCCTGGAACAGCTCGGGGTGCTCGCGCAGCGCGGTGTCGGTGTCGAGGAAGATGACGCCCTTCTCCTCGAGGTCCTCACGGATCTTGTGGTAGACGACCTCGGACTCGTACTGGGCCGCCACCCCGGCGATCAGCCGCTGCTTCTCGGCCTCGGGGATGCCGAGCTTGTCGTAGGTGTTCTTGATGTCAGCGGGGAGGTCATCCCAGCTCTCGGCCTGCTTTTCGGTCGACCGGACGAAGTACTTGATGTTGTCGAAGTCGATGTCGGACAGGTCGGCGCCCCAGGTCGGCAGCGGCTTGCGGCCGAACATGCGCAGCCCGCGCAGGCGCAGGTCCAGCATCCACTCGGGCTCGTTCTTTCTGGCCGAGATGTCGCGGGCCACGTCCTCGGACAGGCCACGGCGCGCGGACGCGCCGGCCACGTCGCTGTCGGCCCAGCCGAACTTGTACGCGCCGAGCCCGTCAAGCTGGTCGTTAGCGGTCGTCGTCATAGAAAGAGCCCTCCGGACCCTGAAATGTTTTCGCCGTTCCCCTGGATCCCTTGAGTCTCAACCGGGTCCGGGGTGGTCTGCTTCCCTGCCAGGGAATGGCAGGTCACGTGGGTGGTGCAGATGCCGTCGCCGTGGGCGATGGTAGCCAGCCGCTGCACCGGGACGCCCAGCAACCGGCTGAACGCCTCGGTCTCGGCCTCACACAGCTGCGGGAACTCGGCGGCCACGTGGGCCACCGGGCAGTGGTGCTGGCACAGCTGCTCGCCCCCGGACGCCATCGCGGACTTGCCGGTGGCCGGGCCGGTGGTCGGCGCCGCCCCGGCCGAGGCGGCGTACCCGTCCGCGGACAGAGCGTCGGCCAGGGCCTGGACCCGTTCCTCGGGCGGCGCCGCGGCCACGGTCGGGCCGTACCGCCGTTCCAGCTCGGCGACCTGGTGGCGGGCAAACTCCTCGACCGCGGCCGGGCCCCCGGTCTGGGCCAGGAACCGCAGCGCGCTGCTGGCCAGGTCGTCGTAGGCGTGCTCGAACGCGCTCCGGCCGGCGTCGGTGATGGCGAACAGGCGGGCCGGGCGCCCCCGGCCCCGGCTGGCGTAAGTGCGGGCGGTGCGGGTCTCGATCAGGCCCTCGGCCAGCAGGTTGTCCAGGTGCCGCCGGATGGCGGCCGGGGTCAGGCCGAGCCGGTTCCCGATCACCGAGGCGGTGGACGGCCCCAGCTCCAGGATCAGCCGGGCCACCCGAGCGCGGGTACTGCGCTCTGAGCTGGCCGCGGCACCGAGTGCCGCCGCCTGCCGCCCAGAAGTCGCTGTCCGCACGTTTTTCACAACACAAGTATGCCGTAAATAAGTCCAGGACCGCAAACATTACCGCAGGCAAGTATGACGTAATTCGCCAGCCCCCTGTCACTCAGGCTTCACGCTGGTCACAGCGACCGCGCGGTGGTGGCCCTTACCCTGGTCACCATGGCTGCGGCGCAGCCGGACGTGGCCGACCTGCTGGACGTCCGGATCCCGAGCGGCGGCAGGGTGGTCGCGCTCAGCGACCTGCACCTGCCGCCCGGGCGCTCGGACGTGTCCAGCCGGTCCTGCGCCCTGATCGCGGCCCGGCTGGCCGAGCTGTCCGGTCCCCGGTCGGCGGCGCTGACCGTGGTGCTGGCGGGCGACATCATCGAGCTGCTGGCCTACCCGGAGGCGACCGCGGACGGGATCCTGCGCGAGCACGAGGACCTGTGCGCGGCCCTGACCGCGGTGGTGGCCGCGGGCGGGCGTGTCATCTACGCCATCGGCAACCACGACAGCGACCTGGCCTGGGACGTCAAGGCGGCCGACGCGGTGCGCGAGCTGACCGGGGCCGAGCTGTGCCTGGCCGCCGACCTGCTGTTCCCGGGCGGGCCCGCAGGCGGGGGGCGGGTGCGGGTCGAGCACGGGCATCAGCTCGACCCCTACAACTGCTTCTGCGATCCCCGCAACCGGCTGGACACCCCGCTCGGCCACCACATCGTGCGGGAGGTCCTGCCCCGGATCGAATTCCTCGGCCGCGGCTGGCTGGACGGCGCGCACGAGATGGCCGACCCGGGCGACTTCCCTTCCTTCGTCGGCTCCCGGCTGTTCTACCGCCAGCTGATCCGGCACGCCTGGTGGCTGCTGCTGATCCCGGTCCTGCTGCTGCTGGTGCTGCGGGTGTCGGAGATCTTGTCGCTGCCGACCAAGTACCCGGACACCACCCGCTGGGTGCACGGGGCCGAGATCCTGGGCTACGGCGCGGTCGCCGACCTGGTCGTGGTGGCGGCCATCATCGCCATCGTGTCCCGCCGGGCCTGGACCTCGATCAGCGCGCTGGCCCTGGCCGAACGGGGTTACGGGCAGAACCACGCGGCCCGGCAGCGGGCCGCCGACCTGGTTGGCGAGGGCTACCTGGGCTACCTGTCCGGGCACACCCACCACCCCGAGCTGAGCCCGTGCCGGGCCGGGTTCTACGGCAACAGCGGCTCCTGCACCACGGTCGTGGAGGGCACCGCGACCCGGCTGACCATGCCTTCGGCCTACCTGCGGGCCCAGCAGATCTCCTGGCTGGAGCTGACCGGTTCCCCGCGGGCGAAGCCCGCATCGGGGGGTTCCGGGGGGTCGTCCCCCCGGGCAGCACTGCGCGGCGAGCTTCGGGTGGCCCGGGTCGACCTGCCCGGGGCGACCCGGCTGGAGCGGTTCGCGGCCCGCGGACGGCACCGGTTCGCCACCTCGCCGGCCGTGGTGGGCACGTGGCCGGGCCCGGGCTGGCCCGTGGCCCCGGCCGGGACTCCGGAGCCGGGCGGGATCGCTATTACGACTGGTCGTAGTACAAAGGGTGACGCCGGCGCGGCGGCCGGGCCGGAACGACCATAGACTCGCGATCGTGAGCACCGCCCCCGCCGTCGAGATCGCGAGCCTGGTCAAGCAGTACCGGCACGCGCGGGCGGTCGACGGGCTGACCCTGACCGCCGCGCGCGGCCAGGTCACCTCGATCCTCGGGCCCAACGGGGCGGGCAAGACCACCACCATCGAGATCTGCGAGGGCTACCGGCGGGCCGACAGTGGCACGGTCCGGGTGCTGGGTCTGGACCCGGCCCGCGACAGGCGGGCCCTGCGGCCCCGGGTCGGGGTCATGCTCCAGTCGGGCGGGGTGCCGCCGGCCATCCCGGCCGGGGAGTACCTGCGGCTGCTGGCCCGGTTCCACCGCCACGCCCTGGACCCGGCGGGCCTGCTGGACCGGGTCGGGCTGACCGAGGTGGCCCGGACCCAGTACAAGCGGCTGTCCGGCGGGCAGCAGCAGCGGCTGGCCCTGGCCGCCGCGGTCATCGGCCGTCCCGAACTGGTGTTCCTGGACGAGCCCACGGCCGGGATGGACCCGCAGGCCCGGCACGCCACCTGGGACCTGATCGGCGAGCTGCGCGGCTCCGGGGTGAGCGTGATCTTGACCACGCACTTCATGGACGAGGCCGAGCGGCTCTCGGACCAGGTCGCCATCATCGACCACGGCTGCCTGGTCGCGGGCGGCACCCCGGCCGAGCTGTGCGGCGGCGCGGGCCAGCTGCGGTTCCGGGCCGGCACCGGGCTGGACACCGACGGCCTGGTGGCCGCGCTCCCGGACGGCAGCGCGGCCAAGGAGTCCCCGGCCGGGCACTACGTGATCGAGGTCCCGGACGGGGTGACCCCGCAGCTGCTGGCCTCGGTGACGGCCTGGTGCGCCGAGCACGCCGTGCTGCCGACCAGCCTGCGGATCGAGAGCCGGACGCTGGAAGACGTGTTCCTGGAGCTGACCGGGAAGGAGCTGCGGGCATGACGGTGGCTGACCCGGTGGCGCCGGAGTCGTTCGCGCCCAGTCCGGGCGCGGCCCCGATGGGCCGGATGATCGCGGCCCAGACCGCGATGGAGACCCGGATGCTGCTGCGCAACGGCGAGCAGCTCACCGTGACCATGGTCATCCCGCTCGCCCTGCTGGCCATGTTCAGCCTGGAGCCGCTGGTCAGCGTGGGCGGCGGCTCGCGCATCGACTTCCTGGCCCCGGGCGTCATCGCGCTGGCCGTGATGTCGGTCGCGTTCACCAGCCAGGCCATCGCCACCGGCTTCGAACGGCGGTACGGCGTGCTCAAGCGCCTGGGGGCCGAACCGCTGTCGTCGACTGGTCTCATTGCGGCCAAGACGGCCAGCGTGGTCCTGGTCGAGCTGCTGCAGGCGGTGCTGATCACCGCGGTCGCGTTCGGGCTCGGCTGGGACCCGCACACCAGCGCGCTGGCCTTCCTGACCGTGCCGCTGCTGGTGCTGGCGGGCACGGCCGCGTTCAGCGGGCTGGCCCTGCTGATGGCGGGCACGCTGCGGGCCGAAGCCACCCTGGCCCTGGCCAACCTGATCTACATCGCCCTGCTCGGCCTGGGCGGCGTGGTGTTCCCGCTGACCAAGTTCCCGGCTGCGGCCCACCCGTACCTGACCCTGCTGCCCACCGGGGCGCTGGCCACCGGGCTGCGCTCGGTGCTGGCCTACTCGGCCGGGGTGCCGGTGCGGGACCTGATGGTGCTGGTGGTGTGGGCCGTGGTGGGCATCGGCCTGGCCGCCCGCACGTTCCGCTGGGAGTGAGCACCGAGGTCCGCGACCCGGAGGTCCGGCCGGGGCTGAGCTCGCGGGCCGTGGCCGGGTCGGCCGCCCTGGTGCTGAGCGGCATCGTCTCCACCCAGGTCGGGGCGGGCCTGGCCACCCGGCTGTTCCACCAGGCCCCGGCGGCCGCGGTGACCGGGCTGCGGCTGTGGGCCGCGGCCATCGTGCTGCTGATCGTGTCCTTGCCGGGGGTGCGGGCCGCGGTGTCCGGGGTGGCCCGGCGACGCGCCACGCGGGATGCGCTGATCGTGCTGGGCTTCGGGCTGACCCTGGGCGCGATGAACTTCGTGTTCTACCAGGCCATCGCCCGGATTCCGCTGGGAGTGGCGGTGACCATCGAGTTCCTGGGCCCGCTGGCGGTGGCGGTGGCGGGCTCGCGCCGCCTGCTCGACCTGATCTGGGTCGGGCTGGCCGCGGCCGGGGTGGTGCTGCTGGCCGGCACCGGCACCGGTCACCTGGACGTGGCCGGGATCGTGTTCGCCGCGCTGGCCGCGGTCGGCTGGGCCGGCTACATCCTGTTCAGCGTGGCCACCGGGCGCCGTTTCACCGGGGCCAACGGGCTGGCCCTGGCCATGATCGTGGCCGCGGTGGCGGTCACCCCGGCCGCCGCGGCCTCCGGCCTGGGCCGCGCCCTGGGCCGGCCGTCGGTGCTGCTGACCGGGGCCGGGGTCGGGGTGCTGTCCTCAGCCATCCCGTACGGCCTGGAGATGCAGGCCCTGCGCTGGCTGCCGTCCCAGGTGTTCGGCATCTGGATGAGCGTCGAGCCCGCCGTGGCCGCGCTGATCGGCTTGTTCCTGCTCGGGCAGCACCTGTCCCTGGCCGAGTGGGCCGCGGTCGGCTGCGTGGTCGCGGCCAGCGTCGGCGCCGCCCGGGCCGCCCCCCGGGTCACAGCCCCGCCCGCCGCCCCGGCCCCGGACTGACCGGCGACACAAGCTTCCCCAGGGGCGAGCCGCAGGGACGGGGGGGTCCTACGATGGGTAGTGTGCCCGCTCAACCCGCGCCCCCGGCCGTCAGCTCACCCCCGGCCTGGCGGCGGTACTGGGAGCTGATCACCGGCCCGGTGCTGCACCCGACCCGGGTGTCGCTGCGCCGGCTGGCGCTGGCCGCGGTGGTGGCCAACGTGATCATCATGTCCACCGGCGAGGCCGTCCGGCTGAGCAAGTCCGGCCTGGGCTGCCCGGACTGGCCGGACTGTACGGCCAAGAGCCTGGTCGCGGCGAACACGGCCGGGCAGACCACGCTGAACACCTGGATCGAGTTCGGGAACCGGCTGCTGAACTTCCCGCTGGTGGCCATCGCCGGGCTCGCCTTCATCGCGGCCTGCTGCTACCGGTCCCCGGAGACGGGCCGGCGCCGCCGGGACCTGATCTGGCTGGCCGCGGCGCTGCCGGGCGGCGTGGTGGCCCAGGCCGTGGTGGGCGGGATCACCGTGCTGACCAAGCTCAACCCGGGCTGGGTGGCGGCCCACTTCATGCTGTCGACCGCAATCGTGGCGGCCGCGGTGGTGCTGCAGGTCCGGGCGGGCGAAGGCGACGGGCCGGCCGTGCCCGTGGTCCGGCGCGACCTGCGCATCCTCGGCGCCACCCTGGTCGGCGCGGTGGCGGTCATGTTCGCGGCCGGCACCGTGGTCACCGGCACCGGGCCGCTGGCCGGCAACGCGGCCGCGCACCGCTTCAACCTGCCCTTTGCCGGGGTCACCCAGCTGCACGCCGACATCGGCTGGGTCATCGGTGCGCTCGGGTTCGCGCTGCTGGTCGGGCTGCCGCTGTCCGGGGCGCCGCGCCAGGCCGTGCGCGCGGTGTTCTGGCTGGCCGGGCTGACCCTGGCCCAGGGCGCGATCGGGTACGCCCAGTACTTCAGCGGGCTGCCCGCGGGCCTGGTCTGGGTGCACGTGACGGTGGCCGTGGTGATCTGGGCGGTGACCGTGCGGCTGTACCTGGCCATGCGTGAGCGCGGCCCGCTGCTCGCTGACCAGCCCGCTGTCGCAGCGGCCGCCCCCGGCAGCGAGGACCGGCCCGCTACCGCTCCGGTTCGCGGGGCATGACCGGCGGGTGCGGCATCTGGGCCCGGTAGGCCATGGGCTGGGTGAACGCCGACGTCTGGCGCCCGGTCCACGGGGTGGGGCGCGGTGACGGCTGACGCCGCTGGAACTGGCCGCGCGCGGCCTGCATGAGGCTGAGCAGCCCCTGCTGGCTCTGGGTGAACTGACGGCGGCTGATCACGCCCCGGCGGGCCTTCTGATGCAGCAGCGCCAGTTCGGTCGCGGCCAGCTGATAGTCGCCCATGGCCGAGGCCGCGGCCAGGCCGCCGTTGGCCCGGGCCCAGATCCGGGCCTGCCGCCGGTCCTTCAGCGAGCTCAGCATCTGAATGTCGTGCCCGGTGACCAGCCCGGTCTTCTCGTACCCGGGCAGGTAGTTCCGGATCAGGCCCACGATGCGGCTCCGGTCGCGCCGGATGATCACGTACAGCACGATCAGCAGGCAGAGCAGGAACACGTAGGCGAACAGCGTGCCGATCAGGCCGAAGATGGAAAGCCCGTTCCACATGGCGTGCAGGCACATCGCGGCCAGCCAGCCGAGCGGCAGGGCCCAGTTGGCGTTGCGGTGCGAGGCCGCGTAGGCGGCGCCGATGCCGGTCATCGAGGTGAAGGTGGGGTGCAGGAACGGGGACAGCACGCCTCGCAGCACGAACGTGTAACCGAGCAGCTGGGCCCCGCCGTGCACCGGGTTGATCTCGGCGTTGATGTAGTAGCCGATGTTCTCGGTCATGGCGAAGCCGATGCCGACCATGGCCGCGTACACGATGCCGTCGGTGGGGCCGTCCAGTTCCTGGCGGCGCCAGCGCACCAGCCAGACCAGGAACAGCCCCTTGAGGGTCTCCTCCACGAACGGGGCGCCGGCCGTGGCCGACACGTACTCCCCGGCCGAGGCGCCCAGCGCGGGCTGGGTGATGTACTCCAGCCCGGCCGTGTTGATCAGCGCCGCGAACAGGGCGGCGATGCCCGCGCCCCACAAGAAGCCGAACAGCAGGTTGATCCGCGGCTCCGGCTCCAGCCGGTCCACGAACAGCACCACCGCGATCAGCAGCGGCACCGGGGCCAGGGCCAGCGGCAGGGCGATGAAGAACGGCGCCGCGCTGTGCCCGGACGCCTTGGCCTCGGCCAGCTCGATGCCGAACACCACGAGCACGCAGACCGCGGCGAGGATGATGCCGGCGATCACCCCGACCCGGGCCCGCCCCGGCGGGCGTCCTTCCACGACCGCGCGCGGGTCGAACACCGGTGCGGGCATCCCCATGGCCAGGACCCTACAGTGCTGGCCTCGGGGGCATAGCCCCCCAGACCCCCGACCCGGGCTCCGCCCGCGTTGCCCAATGGGCCCCCAGACGTTCACGGCGGCCAATTCAGCATGGAAGAGCGACGTCCGTACTATCAGGCCGGTGAGGGACGCAGGGCACGGCGCGCCCGGTGGCCAGGTGGACAGCCGGGAGATCATCCGGCTGGCCGTGCCCGCCCTGGGCGCGCTGGTGGCCGAGCCCCTGTTCCAGCTGGCCGACTCGGCCATCGTCGGGCACCTGGGCGCGGCCCAGCTGGCCGGGCTGGGCGCGGCCGGGGCCGCCCTGTCGACCCTGGTCAACGTCTGCATCTTCCTGGCCTACGGCACGACCTCGGCGGTCGCGCGGCGGATGGGCGCGGGTGACCTGCGGGGCGCGGTCCGCCAGGGCATCGACGGCATGTGGGTGGCGCTGCTGCTGGGCGCGGCCATCGCCGTGATCAGCGTGCCGCTGGCGGGCCCGATCGTGGGCCTGCTCGGCGCGTCCCCGGCCGCCACCGGTTACGCCATCATTTACCTTCAAATTTCGGCGGCCGGGGTCCCGGCCATGCTGCTGGTGCTGGCCGGTACGGGCATCCTGCGCGGGCTGCGCGACACCCGGGTGCCGCTGGCCGTGGCCGGCCTCGGGGCCGTGGTCAACGTGATCCTGAACTACCTGCTGGTCTACCCGGCCGGGCTGGGCATCGCGGGGTCGGCCACCGGCACGGTCATCACCCAGGTCGGCATGGCCGTGGCCTACGCCGCGGTGGCGGTGCGGGCGGCCCGCCAGCATGGCGCCCACCTGTACCCGGACTGGGCCGGGATCCGGGCCTCGGCCGGGGCGTCGTTCGCGCTGCTGCTGCGGACGGCCTCGCTGCGGGTGTACCTGCTGATCGCGGTGTGGATCGCGGCCCAGTCCGGCACGGCCGCGCTGGCCGCGCACACCGTGGCCACCAACCTGTGGAACACGCTGGCGCTGGCCCTGGACGCGCTGGCCATCGCGGCCCAGGCCATCGTCGGCCACGCCCTGGGCGCCGGTGACGTGGCCGGGGCCCGGTCGGCCACGGCCCGGATGTGCCGGTGGGGCCTGTGGCTGGGGGTGGCCGTGGGCGCGGTGGTGGCGGCGGCCCGGCCGCTGTACGTGCCGCTGTTCACCCCCGACCACGCGGTCCAGGTCCTGCTGTCCGGGGTGCTGCTGCTGGTCGCGGCCTACCAGCCGGTGTCCGGGGTGGTGTTCGTGCTGGACGGGGTGCTGATCGGCGCGGGCGACAACTGTTTCCTGGCCGTGGCCAGCGTGGCCACCACCGCGGTGTTCGCGGTCTGCGCGTTCGTGGCCCGGGCCGCGGGGCTGACCGGCCTGTGGCTGTCCATCGGCGCGTTCATGCTGGCCCGGCTGGTTGCGCTCGGCCTGCGGGCGCGGACCGGGCGCTGGGCGGTCTCCGGCGCGCCGGGGCCGTGACCTGGCCGGTGCCCACTCGCCAGATCGTGAACAAACGATGTCCGAACGGTCAAAAGATCGCTACACGGGCCGGGCAGGCCGCCTCGTGCTGAGGCTGGCGTACATGGAGGGATAGGCTCGATCATGTTGGTAGCCCACGGGTTTCCCGGGGGGCTTTTTGGCTGCCCGGACCGGGGTAGGTGAGGGCCGGGCGCACCGGTGTGCGCCAGCCCATCACCAGCAGAGAGGAGCCGTGACTTAACGGTGGCAAGTCAGCAGACGAACAAGCTCGAGTGGTCCGACCTCGACGAGCGCACCGTGAACCTGATCCGGGTCCTGGCCATGGACGCGGTCGAGAACGAGGGCTCCGGTCACCCGGGTACGGCGATGAGCCTGGCTCCGGCCGCCTACCTGCTGTACCAGCGGATCATGCGGCACGACCCGGCCGACCCGGCCTGGACCGGGCGGGACCGGTTCGTGCTGTCCTGCGGGCACTCCAGCCTCACCCTGTACATCCAGCTCTACCTGTCCGGCTACGGGCTGACCCTGGACGACCTCAAGGCCTACCGGTCCTGGGCCAGCCTGACCCCCGGTCACCCCGAGCACGGGCTGACCCCGGGTGTGGAGACCACCACCGGCCCGCTGGGCCAGGGCCTGGGCAACGCGGTCGGCATGGCCATGGCCGCCCGCCGCGAGCGCGGCCTGCTCGACCCGGACACGGCCGAGGGCGACAGCCCGTTCGACCACCACGTGTACGTGTTCGCCTCGGACGGGGACATCGAGGAGGGCCTCACCCACGAGGTCTCGGCCCTCGCGGGCGTCCAGGAGCTGGGCAACCTGATCGTCCTGTACGACGACAACCACATCTCGATCGAGGACGACACCGTCATCGCCAAGGACGAGGACACCGCGGCCCGCTACGAGGCCTACGGGTGGCACGTCCAGCGGCTGAACTGGGACACGCCCAAGGGCTACCACGAGGACGTCCAGGCCCTGTACGACGCGTTCGAGGCGGCCAAGGCCGAGACG